>PLYU01000071.1 GCA_003153495.1 Myxococcales bacterium | reverse complement strand
CGCGCCCGCGCTCGCGCCCGCGCCCGCGCCCGACCCCCCCGCCCCCGGCGCCCCCGCGTCCGGCAGAGCGGTCGGGTTGGCCCCATCGACGACCAGCATGCCGATCGTGCTGGCGCCCACCATCAGCGACGCCTTGCCGCCGGTGATCGTCACGTCGGGCTTCCTGGCGATCGTCACCCCGCTCCCGAGCTCGTAGTAGCGGGCGGTCGCCCCGGGCGCGAAGTTGCCGAACGTCACCCCCGTCGACACCCCGGCGCTCGTCTCGTTCACCAGCGCCACGGTCATCTGGCTCGTCCCGACGGCGGCGTACGCTTGCAGCCCGCTCCCGGTCACCGTTGCCCGCACGCTCACCGACTGGAAGGCCGCGCCGTTGCCGTCGTAGTTCCGGTACAGCTTGTACGCCGCGAACGCCGTCTCCGTTTCCTTGGGAGGGCCCCAGGCGGTCGCGTAGTCGAGCCCCTCGCGCCCGAACGTTCCGAGCGCCTCGGCGAAGGTGACGGCGCCTTGCGCCGTCGTATGAAGGTTGGACCAGTCATACTCGCTCACGCCGAGCTTCGTCCCCGGGTAGTGCTGGTTCACCCAGTCGTGCATCCGGGGGATGAGGTAGACCTTGTCGTTGATCCACGACGGGTCGGTATACGTCCTGTCCCACAGCGAGCGGACGTTGGCCGGCCCGCTGCCGCCCTGCGGGTAGTAGTGCAGATCGAGGTAGTGCAGGATGCGCTTGCCGCTAGTCTTCTCGTAGGCGGCCGCCTGGTCGAGGATCCACGCCGTGAGCTCCTCGCCCCCGTGCGCCGCGCGGTCGGGCGACGACGCGCTGCAGTTGCCGGCAGCCGTGTCGATCCTCGAGCACAAGTAGTTGCTCCAGCCCCACTCCTCGAACCCCGCGACGAGCGCCGTCGGATCGGCCTGGAGGATCGCCGCCGCGTACGTCTGCATGCGCTGCCAGAGCTCGTCGTAACCGAGCTCCTTGGGGTGCACGTCGTGGTGCGTGTCGCTCCAGAGATTCGGCTCGTTGTCGAGCTCGTAGATGACCTTGCCGTTCGACGGCCCGAACTTGCCGGCCAGATACGCCACCCAATCGTGCGCCCACTGCGGTGTGATGGCGATGCTCGTGGTGGTCGTCGGATCGGGGCAGGCGATCCACTTCCCGCCGCTCTTGCCGTCGCCGCAGTTGCTGTCGTACGGGTCGAACGAGCCCTGGCTCGCGCTGGCCGTCTTCGGACAGCCGCAGTCGTACGGGTGGGCGTACTTGGGCGGCCCTTTGGGCACGAAGCCGATGGTGGGGATGGTGAAGAGGACCGGAATCTGCTGCGCCTGGCCCTGGGCGAAGAACGCGTTCGCCGTGCTGTTGTCCTTCGCGTTCGCGGGCGGGCAGCTGCCGCCGCCGCAGTCCGAGAGGTTCTCGAAGTACCAGTCGGACCCCGCGTTGTGGGTGTCGATCAGGTAGTTGTAGCGGGTGGTCGAGTTGCCGCCCCAGCGGATGAGCGAGATCTTGCCCTGCGTGATCTGCGCGTCCGTCGCGAAGTTCATCCCGTAGATCAGCGGCGAAATCGGGTGAGCGTCCTGCGTCGGATCGACCGCGACGGTGACCTGCGCCCGGCCGGCGACGCACACGAGCGCGGTCGCCACGAAAGCGGCGGCGCGGAAGGCTTCACGAGGAAGCGTCGGGCGAGGTCCGTAGCGCATGCTGCGCAGCGTGGCTGTTTCGCCCGCGCGCGGCAAGGTGCAGGTCTCGCTCATTGTCCCACTGCCGCGTCGGGCGCTCCCGCGTCGTCGCCGGGGGGAGGGGGCGGCGCGGCGACGTCGGTCGGCTCGGTGCCAGCGAGGAAGACTTCGTCGAGGACGTCCGGATCGTCGGGATAGGGCAGGCGCCCGGTGCGCGCGTCGATCGCCACGGTCACCACTCCCGGCGGGCGCGGGAAGTCGACGCTGGGCCTCCCCTCGTGCGCCGCCTTCATGAACGCGATCCACCCCGGCAGCGCGGTGACGGCCCCCTGCTCGCCCCCGCCGAGCGCGTGCCCGTCGTCGTAGCCGACCCACGTGACGGCGGCGACGTCCGTCGAGTATCCCGCGAACCAGGTGTCCTTCGGCCCGTTCGACGTTCCCGTCTTGCCGGCGAGGGGCCGCCCGAGCGACTTCGCCCGCGCGCCGGTGCCGTGGTCGATCACGCTCGTGAGCAGGCTCGTCACGACGTAAGCCTCGGCGTCGTCGAGCACCCGTCGTGGCGGGGGCGGCTCCGGCAGCGCGATGTCGTTGCCGTCCGGGCCCGTGATCCGCAGGATGAGCCGCGGCTCGGCGTAGGTGCCGCCCGCGGCGAAGGTCGCGTATGCCGCCGCGAGCTCGACGGGCCGCGTCTCGTAGCTCCCCAGCGCCAGCGAGAGGTCGGCCTTCATGGGTGACGTCAGCCCGAGGGCGTGCGCCCACTCCACGACGCCGGCCGGACCGAGGTCGCGCAGGACGCGCACGGCCGCGACGTTGACGCTGTTCGCCAGCGCCTCGCGCACCCGGAGCAGGTCGCGGCCCTGCCACCCCTCGAAGTTCGCGGGCCGGTAGCCCCCCTCGAAGACGTCGGGCGTCGGGTCGACGAGGGTCGCCGGCGTGTAGCGGCGCGAGTGAATCGCGTAGGAGTAGACGATGGGCTTGAACGTCGACCCCGGCTGCCTGCGCGACTGCGTCGCGCGGTCGAGCGCCCCCGCCTGACCCTCGCAATTCCCGACGAGCGCGAGGATCTCCCGGCCGCGCACGTCGAGCGCGACGAGCGCGCCCTCCGGGCCCAGCTCGAGGCGAAGCAGCACCTTGTCGCCGGGGGCTTCGGGCACCGGCGCGAGGAGGCTCACGCGCGCCCGCGCGTCGACCGGAGCGAACACGCTGGGCAGGACTTTGCCCGGGTTGTAGCGCTCGAAGTCGCCGAGCTTCACCGTGCCCACCGCCGTGCCCACCCGGACGTCGAACGTGCCCGCCGCGTCGTCCGCCGCGACCACGACCCCCGTCAGCACCCGGTGCTGCTCGAAGCTCGGCGTGCCCTCGAAGGGCGGTGACGGGTCGCGCGGCGGGGGAGCCTTGCCCTTCCTGTCGGCGACGACCCTGGGCGCCTTCAGGCCGCCCTGCAGCGAGTGGCGCTTGTCGTAAGCTCCGACCGCGTCTCGCACGGCCTTGCGCGCCGCGGCCTGCAGCTTCGCGTCGATCGAGGTCGTGATCGTGAACCCGCCGAGGCGCGCCTGGTCGGGCTCCAGCTTGTAGAGCGCGGCCTTGGCCAGCTCGACGGCCTCCGGCGCGAGCTCGCTCGGCGCGTCCAGCAGCTGGGCCAGCGTGGCCGGCTCGACCTTCGCTGCCGCCCACTGCGCGTCGTTCAGGAACCCTTTGCCGTGCATCTGGTCGAGCACGTACGCACGCCGCGCGAGCGCAGCGCTCATGCTCGTGCGCGGGTGGAAGTCGCGCGGGCCGGCGATGCGCCCGGCGACCAGGGCGGCCTCCGAGATGCTGAGGTCCTTGGCGCTCTTGCCGAAGTCGTCGCGCGCGGCCTCTTCGATCCCGTAGCGCCCGCGCCCCAGGTAGATGTCGTTCAGGTAAAGCTCGAGGATCTCGTCCTTGGTCAGCTCCTGCTCGAGCCGCCGGGCCAGCAGGGCCTCGCGGACCTTGCGCGCGAACGTCCGCTCGTGGCTGGCCAGGAGCACGTTCTTCACGACCTGCTGGGTGATCGTCGACCCGCCCTGCCGAGTGGCGTGCGAGCGGAGGTTGACCAGCATGGCCCGGGCGATGCCCCAGTAGTCGAGCCCCTCGTGCTCGTAGAACCCGGCGTCCTCGGCGGCCAGGACGGCGAGCTTCACGTGCGCGGGCAGAGACGCGATGGACACGACCGTGCGGCGCTGCGTGAAGAGCTCCGCGAGGACGGTCCCATCGCGGGCGAGCACCCGGGTTACCTGCGGCGGCTGGTACGAGCCGAGCCGGCTGACGCTGGGCAGCCCCGCCTCGTAGTGGTGTATGGCCGCCCAGAGCGCGAGGGCCCCGATGGCTGCCAGGATCCCTGCGGCGGCGGCCGCGCGCTTGGCCCACCCGAGCCCCCGCGAGCGCCAGCGCAGCCACTCTTCCCTCATTCGCGCCTCCGGTGTACCGAAGAGGACGCGCAGGCGCCAGCCGATGGTACAAGGAGAAGAGATGTTCGCGCTGAGCTACGGGGAGCTCGCGATGGTGCTCTTCATCTTCGGGCTCGTCTGGGGTGCCGGGCTGCTTCCGCGGCTGGGAGAGCGCCTCGCCGTCCGGCGCGCTGCGAAGCGGCTCCGGTCCCCGGGCGAGAGGGGCTGAGCCTTGGCAGGGCCGCAGACGCTCGAGGACGGCGCTCGGGGCTCCGTTCCCACGGTATTCGTCAGCGATCCGACAGCCGAGGCCGAGCGCGCGGCCCAGGCGCTCCGGGCGGCCGGCTACACCGTGGCTGACGTGCCCCTCGCGATGCTGGTCGCTCGCGTGGCCGTGCAAGAGCCCCGCGTCGTCCTCATCGACGCGGACACCGACGGAGCGCTCGACGTCGTCGTCCGGATGCGCCAGCTCCCCGGCGCGGGCGGCATTCACGTCGTGTTCCTGGCGCGGCCGGGCGGCGCGTTCGCGCGCCGGGAAGAGGCCCTGTCGCACGAGGGGAGCGGACTGTTCGTGCGCCCCGTCGACATGTGCGCGCTCGTCCGCAAGATCGACGCTCTGACCGGCGGCGCGCAGGCCGCCGCGCACGAGACCGTGCGCCTCGGCGCCGAGTCCAAGCGGCCCAGCGTTCCTCCCTCGCTGCCCCCCGCGAGCATGCGGACGTCCACCGTTCCCCCCTCCGATCGGCCCCCGTCGTCCGACCCGAAGGGGCTGATGCCGCCGGTCAGCGCCGAGCTCCAGCACCTGCTCGCCGAGGCCGAGCAGCGGGTCCAGGTGTGGCCCGACAGCGAGGCGTTCGTGCCGTCCCCCGAGGAGGAGATCGAGGCGGTCCTGCCGGCCGAGCTGCTGGCGGCGCTCGACGAGCCTCTGGGAGAAGAGGAAGAAGAGGAGGACGTCCTGCCGCGATCGCGTCCGGCTTCCGGGCGCCCCGGACCGCGCGAGCGCACGATCGACGGCGGCGCCCCCCGGACGACGGGCGCGTCGACCACGGGGAGCGGCGCGACGCCCCACGAGACCAGGCGGCCTCCGCGCCCCGTCACCAACGAGCAGTCGCTCACGCCCCCGCTCGCTCGGACAGGCGAGCAGGCCAGCCTCGGCACCCAGTCGGGCGCGACGGGGGCCGGGCCGTCGACCGGCGGAGGCTCGGAGTCGAACGATCGCGACGACCTCCCGCCGGCCACGGTGTCGCCCTCCGCGGCCTCGTTCCCCGCGGTCGTCGGCCCGGGCGACGCGGTGCACCTCGCCGCCCGGGCGATCGCCGCGCGAACCACCGGCTCGGTGTGCCTGGCGGCGGACGACATCGAGCGGCGCCTCGTCCTGCGCGAGGGCGACGTCGTCACGTGCGTGTCGACCGCCGAGGAGGAGTCTCTGCTCGCGTTCCTCGGCGTGCGCGGCGACCTCCCCCGCGAGACCGTGCGGCGCCTCGCGTCCAAGTTCCCCGCCTACGGGCGGCACGCCGGCGCGGCCCTCGTCGCGCGCGGCTACCTGCGCCAGGGTCAGATGTGGCCGACGCTGCGCGCGCACGCGGAGTGGGTGCTGGGGCTGTGGCTGCAGACGGCGGAGGCCCGGCTCTCGCTCGAGGCCGAGCCGCCGGGGCGGCTCGCGGGAGAGCCGGGCGTCTTCGGCGGAACCACGGGCGCCGCAGTCCTCGTCGACATCGTCCGGCGCACAGTCTCGGCCGCCGAGGCGACCGAGCGCCTGGGAGGGCCGGCCGCGCGCGTCGCCGAGGGGCCGGCCGCCCCGCTGCTCGTCGAGTGCGGGCTCGCAGCGCCCGAGCTCGAGCAGGTGCGCGA
>PLYU01000257.1 GCA_003153495.1 Myxococcales bacterium | reverse complement strand
GGGGTAATTCTCATAGCAGTGCTAGGGTTCAAGACCAGCGGCGCGATCCGCAAGGCCGTCATGGAGGGCCGCCTCCGCCCTGTCGGCCACCGCGGCGGCCGTGGCACCCACCTCTTCACGCGCCAAGAGCTCGACCGGTTTGCACGCGGCGATCCGCCAGCTACCCTGGAAGCGGATCGTCCGGGTGCGCCTCCGCAAGGAGACGAAGATGGACAAGTCGACGAAGTGGATCAGGCAGTGGAACTGCTGGGTGGCGCCGACGAAGCTGCCCGGCGTTTGGAAGAGAAAGGAAGGAGGTCATCTCGTGAGAGCCCGCGTCACCGACCCGACGACGGGCTGCAAGAAGGAGATTCGCAAGGTCCTGCCCGAAGCGAACGAGGCGTTCGCGTACCAGTGGCTGGCCGACGAGCGCGCCCGCGTGAAAGCGGGCGCCCTCTCGGTCACGCTTCCGAAGACGCGCTTCGCCGAGTTCGCCGCATCGCTGTTCGAGCGCAAGGTGACGACGAGGGAGATTAACTAACCTCCGAATCCGCCTGGGGATTCGAACCCCCGTAGACGCTGGCATCCGACCGCCCGGCTGGTGGAGCGTGGCCCACGCCAGCCCGAACCGGCGAGGGTCCGTGGCGCGCAACGCGGGACACGCGCGCGGCTACTGGCGCGTCAACGTCGTCAGCCGGGGGAGGGCGACGGCCAGCCCGGTGTGCGGGGTCGCCACGATCGCCGTCGCGGGACCCTCCCCACTTGGTTCGTCAAAGGGGCCGTTATTGTTATCTCACCGCTTCCGAAGGCCTTGCTTCTCTTGCGCGCCCTCTGGCCGCCGGAGCCTCCGTGTCCACCAACCCGGTTTCCTCGCGCCATGCACGACCGCGATGATCTCGATCTCGTCCTCGGTCAGCACCCTGTACGCGATAGAGTACGGGCTGCGCTTGACCCGGGCCTTGCGCACGCCTTCCGCCTCCATAGCGATCGCGCAACTCAGCGGCGCATCCTCGATGCGGCGCACGGTCTCGCGTAGCCGCTCGAAGAACCTCCCCTCATATGCAGGCCGCCGGCGTCGATACCAGCCCGCAGCCTCTGCGATGTCGCGCAGAGCGCCTTCGCGGTAACGGATCATTCGCCGTGCGAGATCATTTTGTCGACGCGTTCGCGGAGTTGCTCGAACGTGAGAGGCTCACCACGTGGCTCGTCCCGAAGCCGGCGCCTGATCTCGGCCTGCCACTCCTCGCTGAACCCGCTTTCATCATCCTCGAGCTCAAGGTCCTCGGGCAGCGTTCGTACGAGCTCGCGTGCAAGCTCCGCTCGCTCCTCTTCGGGCAGCTCGGCCGCGATTTTGAGTGCTTCGGCGAAGCGGGTGGACGGCATGCGCTGATCATGCGCGCGGGTCGTCACCTTGTCGAGGAACGGATGGCTGGGCTGCTTCGAGGGTGCGCTTGTCAACCGCCTACCAACGGGGAATGGCGGACGGAGGCGCGGGGGTGCCAGGTGTCAGACAGCCACGCTGGCTGACGCCTACCGTTGCGTAGCTGACGCGCGAGGGGGGTGAGCTGGCGGACGGTCGTTGGTGCCGACTTGCCGCGGCGGAGCGAGTCCGATCCGACTACGGGATCACGGCGACGCAGTCAGCGAGCACGCGGACGGCGTCGTGTCGTTCGCGAGGCGTGATGGCGAAGGTCGCCTCGATCCTGTGAGCGGCGGCGAGGAAGAGCGCCCTGCGTGCGGCGTCCTCGCGCGATCGGAGCACGTCGGCGAGCGAGTCGAGCCAGAAGGTGCGACGCAGGGGGCTGTCGGTTTCGAGGGCGCGGTCGACGCACTCGGCGATGACATGGTTGACGTCGCTGTTGGCGACGACGGCGTCGCGGTCGGCGACCATGGCAGCGAGCATGCGGTCGCGCATCTCGATCCGGAGGTCGTACAGGTTGCGTGCGAACGCCTCGCCCTCGGTCTGGGCGTCGACGTTTTTCACGATGCCCAACAGGTAGCGCGCATCGACGCCGTCGGGCAACGTCTTGGCAGTGAGCTTGGCGTCGAAGATCGCGACCCCGGCGAGGATGGCGTGGAGAGAATGTCCGGCGATGGCGACGCGGACGGAGCGCTGCGGATCGAGCAATCCGAGCCGTGCGAAGTGCAAATCGAGCAGGTCGAGCACCTCCGGTCGGCACCGGGCTTCGCGCGTGCGTCTGGCGCGCTCCAGTCGCTCGACGGTTTCTCGCAGCTCGCACCGGGCTTGTGCGATCTGCTCGTCGGAGGGCTGGTCGGAGTAGAGATCGACGCGCGAGCGTCCGCCGCGGTCGGCGCGGGGTCGATGATTGGTGGTGCGTGCCCAGACCTGCACGACGACGCTGACGAAGGCGGCGGCGAGGGCGAGGGGTCCGGTGCGGGTGTCGAGGACGAGATCGGGGAGGACCTGGGAGAACAGGCCGAAGGCTCCCTCGACATGGGCTTTGTTTTGCGGCCGGGCGGGCGTGGCGCGCATGCGGATGGTGTCGCCGAGGGCGAGGTCGACCTCGGGCGTGTGATTGGAGGGACGGTTGTCGAGCAGCAGCGCGAGAGGGGGCTGCCCCGTGGTGATGACGCCGTCCTGGAACGCCTCGATGACGGCCGCGGCGTCCTCCTCGCGGCGCACGCACGCGCCGGTGAAGGCGCCCGTGTACGCGTCGACATCAAGCTCGAAGTTGACGTTGAAGCGTTGTCCGTCGACCAGGACGGGCACCTGCATGCCGTCGCCGACCCACTGGGCGCCAGGGAAGAAGGTGCGGAACGAGCCGCGCAGTGCGCTTTCGTCGGGAGTTCTGCCCTTGCGGTGCGCGGGGCGCCGCAGACCGTGGACGTGGAGGATGCGCGCGACCGCTTCACGCCCGAACGGCACGAGCAGGCCAGCGCGCACGTGGTCACAGAAGCCGACGAAGGTGCCGTCCCAGCGCGTCCACGCGTCGAGCACGGTCTGCATCTGCACGCTCTCGGCATCGGGGGGTGGCGACGGCGCCGACTCGGCCGTCTCTGCGGCTGCGATCGGATCACGCAGCCAGTCCTTGAGTGTGCCGAGCGGCACGTCAACGGCGGAGGCGAACGGCTCCACGTCGAGCGCGGCGTGCTCGGCGCGCAGCTCGACGATGAAGCGTCGGAAGCCGTCGGAGTAGTGCTGGCGCACCAGGCCGCGCTGCACGCACCCGGCGTGGTGGGTGACGTAGCTGAGCACCGCTCGGGTCAACGCTGCGCCCTGGTCGGTCGCTGCAGGCGGCGGCTTGGCAGGACGACCTCGCGCCCGGATCAACGTCGGCAGCAGTCGGGCGAGCACGTCGTGCGTCTCGTAGGCGGTGCTGCGCGAGACGTGCGTGGCTGCGAGGATCTCGACGACGGTCGGCGCCGGTAGCCCGAGCGACGCGAAGATCGCTCGCGCCAGGATGAGCAGCCCGGTCACCACCACGGGGCACTGGGACAGCAGCTTGTCGGCGATGCCGGTCATGCCCGCTGCGGAGGGGGGATGCACGCTCTGCATCCCCCCATCCGCGGGCATGGCCGCTCGGCACGGCCAACTTCCAGGATCAATCCGAGGGTAGGAAGCCCAAAGCCGATNNGTGACAACCTGCCGACCTAATTGGCCGGACGGAGACATCCAGGTGCAGGTCGTGTTCGACCTTGAGACGAGGCGCCTCGTGGCACGAGCGGAGGTTCTGTCCCCGGGCCTCGGTCTCCACGGCCTCTATGCGGCGACGATCATCGCATCGCGCATGTATGCCGACACCAAGGCGCATCCCACAAAGAAGGAGCACGAGGTGACGAACGCGGTGCGTACGTCACTGGCCGCGGGAAGCTCGCCGGACGCGGCCGACGCCCTCCTAGGAGCCTGTCGGGAA
>PLYU01000106.1 GCA_003153495.1 Myxococcales bacterium | reverse complement strand
CGGCCTTGATGAAGCCCTTCTCGAAATCGGTGTGAATCACGCCGGCGGCCTGCGGCGCCCTCGACCCCCGCTTCAGCGTCCACGCCCGGACCTCCTGCTTGCCGGCCGTGAAGAAGGTGATGAGGCCCAGCAGCTCGTACCCGGTACGGACCACGGCGTGCAGCCCGGGCTCGGTCAGCCCGGCGCTGGCGAGGAACTCCGGGCGCTCCGCCGGGTCGAGCTCGGCGATCTGCGCCTCGAGCGCCGCGCAGATCGGCACCACGGGAGCGCCCTCGAGCTTCGCGCGCTTCACGAGGGCCTGGTAGTGCGCGTTCGAGTCGAGCTTGCCGAGCGACCCCTCGTCGACGTTGCCGATGTAGAAGCACGGCTTCGCCGTGAGCAGCTGCATGTCGCGCATGATCCCCGGCGCGTCGGGGTGGTCGGGCAGCGCGAAGGTCCGCGCCGGGTTGCCCTGGTCGAGGTGCTTCGCGAGCGGCTCGCAGATCTCGGCGGCGAGCTTCTCGACGGGGCTGTTGGACTTGACCATCTTGCGGGCGCGCTCGCCCCGCTTGCCGACGGTGTCGAGGTCCTTGAGGCACAGCTCCGTCGTGACGGTCTCGACGTCGGCGACGGGATCGACGCGGTTCTCGACGTGCACGATGTTCGAGTCCTCGAAGCAGCGCGCCACCTGGACGATCGCGTCGACCTCGCGGATGTGGGCCAGGAACTGGTTGCCCAGCCCCTCGCCCTTGTGCGCCCCGCGCACCAGGCCCGCGATGTCGACGAAGTCGATCGTGGCCGGCAGGATCCGCTCGGCGTGGACGACCGTGTCGAGGGCCTGCAGGCGCGGGTCCGGGACCAGGACGACGCCGACGTTCGGCTCGATCGTGCAGAACGGGTAGTTCGCGGCCTCTGCCTTCGCGGACGAGAGCGCGTTGAAGAGCGTCGACTTACCGACGTTCGGGAGGCCGACGATGCCGACGGAGAGGCCCATGGTGCGGGGCGCGGGGTATCACGCGCGATCCCGACTCGCAAGCTCGCGCGCGGCGTGCGATAACCGTGAGAGTGAGCGATCCGCTGAGCGGGCGTACGATCGCCCTGTGCGTGACGGGCAGCGTCGCCGCCTACAAGGCCGCGATTCTCGCGCGTATCCTGGTGAGGGCAGGGGCCAAGGTGCTGCCCGTCATGACCGCTTCGGGAGCCCGTTTCGTCGGCCCGGTGACCCTGTCGGGGATCTGTGGCGAGCCGGTCGCCAGCGACATGTGGGACGCGTCGTTCGCCGGGGAGCTGCACGTCAGCCTCGCCGAGCGGGCCGACCTCGTGGCGATCGTGCCGGCCACGGCGGACGTGCTCGCGCGCCTGGCCCAGGGGCGAGCGGACGACCTGGTCACGGCCCTGGCGCTCTGCGCTCGGTGTCCGGTGCTCGCCGCGCCGGCCATGCACCCGCGGATGTGGGGGCACCCGGCGACGCAGCGGAACGTCGCCGACCTGGCGGCGCAGGGGCGCGTCGTCCTGGTGGGGCCCGTCGAGGGCGAGGTCGCGTCCGGAGAGGTCGGGACGGGGCGGATGGCGGAGCCCGAGGCCATCGCGAGCGCGATGGCGGCGTTGTTCTCGCCGCGCGACCTGTCGGGGATGCGCGTCGTGGTGACCGCTGGGCCGACTCTCGAGGACATCGATCCGGTGAGGTTCATCGGCAACCGCTCCAGCGGCAAGATGGGGTTCGCGATCGCGGCGCGCGCGGCGGCGCGCGGGGCCGACGTGACGCTCGTCGCCGGCCCCGTGAGCCTGCCGTCGCCCGCGGGCGTGCGCCGCGTCGACGTGCGCGGCGCCATGTCGATGCGGGCGGCGCTCTGGGAGGCGCTCGGGCCCGACCTGTCGCGGGCTGATGCGCTGGTCATGGCGGCGGCGGTGGCGGACCACCGCCCCGCGAACCCGAGCGCGACGAAGCTCAAGAAAGGTGACGAGCCGTCGACGCTCGCGCTCGTCGGAAACCCGGACCTGCTCGGCGAGATCGGGGCGGCGCGGGCCGGCAAGCGGCCGGTCCTGGTGGGCTTCGCGGTCGAGACGGGCGACCAGGACGCCCTGGTCGCCTATGGCCGCCGCAAGCTCGCGGAGAAGCGGGTGGACCTGGTCGTCGCCAACCAGGCGAGCGACTCGTTCGACCGCGACGACAACCGCGCGACGCTCGTGACCGAGGGTCCCCCGGAGGCGCTGCCCGCGATTCCCAAGACGCGGCTGGCCGACGTCGTCCTCGACCGGGTCAAGGCGTTACTGAGGCTCCAGGCCCATTAGCTCGCGGAGCACGCGCGGCAAGAGGTCCGGCGTCTGGGCGCGCGAGATGCACCGGTCGACGCCCGCGCTCTCGAGCGCCGCCACGAGCGCGTGGCTCGACGCGCCGTGGACCACCACGACCGTCTTCGCCGCGGCCGGGGTGCGCCTGAGCGCGCGGACCGCGGCGACGGGGTCGAAGCGGGTTCCCGTCGCCGGCAGGGCGAGCACCGCGGCGCTGTCGGCGGCGGCGGCCAGCAGGGCGTCGTACGGGTCCTCGAAGGTCTCCAGCGCGACCGCGCTCCCGAGCGCCCGCTCCAGGGCCCGGCGGAGAGGCTCGGAGCCCGCGGCCACGAGCACGCGCCTGGGGGGCGGGGCGACGAACGGCGGAACCGGCATTCCCTCCCGCTCGCAGAAGGCGCGCACGTCGGCGAGCCGCATCCGGAAGTGATTGCCGGGCGACCGGATGGCGACCATGCGCCCCTGCCGGATCCAGGTGTGCACCGTCTGCGGGTGAAGCTGCCAGAAGCGCGCTAGCTCGGAGGGCCTCACCAGGCCGTGGGAGCGCTCGTCGTTCTGCGCCATGACAGGGTCGTTGCCGGGTCCGGGTGCTAGAATCGCCGACCGTGGAGGTCACGGTCAACGGCGCGCGGCGCGAGGTGCCCGACGGGGTCACCGTGCGCGGTCTCGTCGAGCACCTCGGGCTCGGCGAGGGCCCCGTGGCGGTGGAGATCAACCGCGCGATCGTGCCGCGCGCGCAGCACGAGCGCCGGGCGGTGAACGCGGGCGACGAGATCGAGATCGTTCACTTCGTGGGCGGCGGCTGACGCGAGCTGCCGATGGCCCGCTTCACCCACGCGACCACAGGGGCGACGTCGGGCTTCGAGAACACCGGGCCGCGGCCCCGCGCCGCCTCGACGAGCGATGGCGTGGTCCCCGTCGTGAAGAACGCGATCGGGAGCGACGGGCGCTTGGCCTGCAGCGCGCTGGCGACGACCGTGCCGTCTCCGTCGCCGAGCTCCAGATCGACGATGGCGCAGGAGATCGCGGTCACGTCGGCCCTGGACGCCGCGCGCATCGACTCGACCTCCTGCACCCCGTAGCCGGCGGCCGACAGGGCCCGCGCCAGCACGCGCCTCGCCACGGAGGAGTCGTCGACGAGGAGCACGATGCGCATGGGTTGAGCGCCCCCCGTGACGGACGCGAGCATAGCGCACGCCGGGGGCGCACGCTCGTGGCGCCCCGCGGAGCGGGCGGGCTGCTGCTTCTATGGCGGCCTGCTAGAGTGCCGCCGCCATGACCGCCATGCTCTCGCCCCCGGGCGCTTCCCCGGAGCGCTACTCGCGGAAAGCCGTCCGCGCGCTCTACGATCGCCCGCTGTTCGCGCTGATCGACGAGGCTCGCGCCGTCCACCGCGCGACCCAGCCGGAACAAGAGGTGCAGCTCTGCACGCTCCTCAGCGTCAAGACGGGCGGCTGCCCGGAGGACTGCGCGTACTGCCCCCAGTCGAGCCACTACGAGACCGAGGTTGGCCCCGAGAAGATGCTCTCGGTCGACGACGTGCTCTCCGCCGCGCGGCGCGCGCGCGAGCAGGGCTCGACGCGCTTCTGCATGGGCGCGGCGTGGCGCGAGGTGAAGGACGGGCCGGCGTTCGACCGGGTGCTCGACATGGTCCGGGGCGTGAAGGAGCTCGGGCTCGAGGCCTGCGTCACACTCGGAATGGTGAGCGAACCGCAGGCGAGGCAGCTCAAGGAGGCCGGTCTCGACGCGTACAACCATAACCTCGACACCAGCCGCGAGAACTACCGCTCGATCATCTCGACGCGCTCGTTCGACGACCGCCTGCGCACGCTCGAGGCGGTTCGCTCCGCCGGGATCACCGTCTGCAGCGGCGGCATCATCGGCATGGGAGAGAGCAGCGACGACCGCTGCGAGATGCTCAGGACGCTGGCCAATCTCGACCCTCAGCCGGAGAGCGTGCCGATCAACGCTCTGGTGCGGGTCCCGGGCACCCCGCTCGAGAACCTCCCGCCGATCGACCCGCTCGATCTGGTGCGTATGGTCGCCTGCGCGCGCATCCTGATCCCGGGCGCGCGCGTCCGGCTGAGCGCCGGACGCACCGAGCTCACGCGCGAGGCGCAGGTGCTGGCGATGTACGCGGGCGCCAACTCGATCTTCTACGGCGACATGCTGCTTACGACACCCAACCCCGAGGCCGACGAGGATCGCGCGCTCCTGCGCGACGCGGGGCTCACGGCGATGGGCTAGAGGAGACCGGTGTCTTTCGGCCGAT
>PLYU01000073.1 GCA_003153495.1 Myxococcales bacterium | reverse complement strand
AGCGCGCCATCGTGGCGGAGAACGAGCAGCTGCGCGCCCGGCTGACGCGCGAGCGAGGGCACGATCTCACCGGCAGCTCGGAGGCGATGCGCCACATCCTCGAGCTGGTCGAGCGCATCGCCGCCACCCGGACGACGGTGCTCATCACCGGCGAGAGCGGCACCGGCAAGGAGCGCATCGCCCGCGCGATTCACGAGTCGAGCGACCGGCGCGGCAAGCCGTTCCTGGTCATCAACTGCGGCGCGATCCCGGAGGCCCTGATCGAGGCCGAGCTGTTCGGCCACGAGAGGGGGTCGTTCACGGGCGCGGTGGCGAGCCGCCTGGGGATGTTCCGGGAGGCCGAGGGGGGCACGCTGCTGCTCGACGAGATCGGCGAGCTCGCCCTCTCCCTGCAGGTTCGTCTGCTGCGCGTGCTCCAGGAGCGCAAGGTCAGAGGGGTGGGCTCGTCCACCGAGGTGCCGGTGGATGTACGCGTCTTGGCCGCCACCAACCGGAACGTCGAAGAGGACGTGCGCGCGGGACGCTTCCGGCAGGATCTCTACTACCGGCTCAACGTCATCCGCCTCGAGGTCCCGCCCCTGCGCGACCGGCGCGAGGACATCCGCCCGCTCGCCGAGCACTTCCTCGCGCGCAGCGCGGCCGAGCAGAACAAGGACATCCACACCCTGGCGCCCGACGTGGTGCGCGCCCTCGAGAGCTACGCGTTCCCGGGTAACGTCCGCGAGCTCGAGAACGTCATCGAGCGCGCCGTGGCGCTCGCCGCCGGCCAGACGATCGGCCTCGGAGACCTGCCGAGGGAGCTCTCCGGGGCGGCCGCGCAGGCCACCCCGGCGCTGATCTCGCTGTCGGAGGACGGGTGCGATCTCGACGAGGTGCTCGGAGAGATCGAGCGTCGCTTCCTCCTGCAGGCCCTGGAGCGAACCGGCGGCGTCCGGACGCAGGCGGCCAAGCTGCTGGGCGTGACCTTGCGGAGCCTTCGATACCGCCTCCGCAAGCACGCCCTCGCGGACGCCGCCGACGAGTCGGCCGAGGCCGACTCGGGCACCGAGCGCGTCGAGCCGCCCCGCTGAGGGCTCCCATGTGGGGGAAGCGGCGGGCCGATCGACTCGAGAAAGTCGCCTGGAATCGACTCCATGGACGAAACTTGTCATCGTGAGCTTTGCATGAGTCGTCGCGGCGTGGTCCTCGCAGGCCTGAAGGGCTCGAACATGGCCGTATCCAGCCGTCCGGTGGCACAGCCCGTGCAACCCTCCCACCTCGTGGTCGGGCGCGATCGGCGGGGATTCACTCTGGTCGAGCTGATGATCGTGGTGACCATCGTCGGGATCCTGGCGGTGCTCGCCGTCGTCGGATACCGCAAGCTCGTCACCGAGTCGCACGTATCCGAGGCGACGAACATGGTGAGCAACATCCGCGTCGCGCAGGAGGCGTATCACTCCGAAGCCCAGCAGTACGCGAGCATCTCGGCGTCGTTGACGAGCTACTACCCGTCGAGCACCCCCACGGGGAAGGTCATGACCGCATGGGGAGGCCCCTGCGGCGCGGCGTGCGGGACCACGGTCACGGAATGGTCGCCGCTGCCGCTGCACGTCGACGGGCCCGTGCTCTTCGGATACGCGACCATCGCCGGTTCTGCCGGCATCGGCAGCGGACCGACCCCGGCCAGCGTCACCGTGAACGGAAGCGTCCTGACCTTCGTGGCGAATCCGACGACCGACTGGTACGTCATCGCGGCCCACTGCGATCTCGACTCGAGCGGCGACGGCATCGACACGACCGTCTATTCGACCTCCTGGTCGAATCAGGTGTTCATCGACCACGAAGGGCAATGAGCCGCGGCCGAGGCGGGCTCGAGCCTCGCTCCTCGCCGACGACGAGCTGCCCCCGAGCCTGCCGGGGTCGCGGTATTCCAAGCTCACATCGCCGCATACATCGGACCTCCCAGCGTACGCGAGCAGGGACGTGTTTGAGTCTCCGGCGCGCCGCTCGTGACCCAAATTCGTCCCGTCTGATTATTCCTGGAGCGGCGGCGGGCGGTAACGTCCATGAATTCCGCTGGAATCCGGGCCCGCGTGGCGCCCTCACCGCCGGCACGAGGGCTGCAAGACACCTCGAGCCGGAGAGCCGGGACAAGGGCACATCGGCACCCCCACCGACCAAGGAGAACATCATGGTATCGCAGCGAAGGCAGAAGCGCGGATTTACCCTCATTGAGCTGATGATCGTCGTCGCGATCGTCGGCATCCTGGCCGTGCTGGCCATCTACGGCGTGCGCAAGTACCTGGCGAACGCGAAGACGGCCGAGGCACGCAACTCGCTCGGACAGATGGCGAAGGACGCTGCCTCTGCGTACGAGCGAGAGTCGATGACGAGCGGCATTCTCACCCCGGGCTCCTCCGCCGCGTTCGCGCGGCAGCTCTGCGCCAGCGCGGCGAGCTCGATCCCGGCCAGTATCACGTCAGTCCAGGGCAAGAAGTACCAGTCGGCGGCCGACGAGTGGAACGCCGGCGCGATCACCAACGTGGGATTTGCGTGCCTCAAGTTCTCGATGGACCAGCCCCAGTACTACATGTACTCGTACTCTGGGCAGCCCAACGGCAGCTCCGGCAACAGCTTCGTCGCGACCGCGAACGGCGACCTGAACGGCGACGGGACTCAGTCGACCTTCTCGGTCACCGGCCAGGTCAACTCCGCCTTCGCGCTCAACATCGCGCCGAACATGCTCGAGGTGCAGCCGGAAGAGTGAGTCCAGCACTCTCTCGACTCGTCGACGCCGAGCCGGCCCCGTGCCTGCTCGGCGTCGCTGTATTTGTCCCTCTCATCTCGACCCACACCGGCCGGGTCCAGTCGCGCCCCCGCCGGGTGACGGTTTTCAGTCGTTCGAACCGCTTCGATGGACCAAATTCGTCGCCTCGAGTTTGGTCGTCCCAGGCCACGCGGGTAACGTAGCGACTAAGCGCCCGGAATCGCCCCTCGCGCTCGCCGGCACGAGCGCTGCATATCAGCTGGGGTGCAGGCGGGACGAGCGCCACGTAGGCCCAAACCGACCAAGGAGAAACATCATGTCATTGTACCGAAGGCTGAAGCGAGGATTCACGCTCATCGAGCTCATGATCGTCGTGGCGATCGTGGGCATCCTGGCCGTCCTGGCCATCTACGGCGTGCGCAAGTACCTTGCGAACGCGAAGACGGCGGAGGCCCGCAACTCCCTCGGTCAGATGGCGAAGGACGCGGCGACCGCCTTCGAGCGAGAGTCGATGGACCCCACCGTGCTCAACGTGGGCAGCTCCGCGGCGTTCGCGCGCCAGCTCTGCGCCTCGTCCACCAACAGCGTGCCCACCAACCAGAGCTTCATCAGGGGCTCGAAGTACCAGTCCGGGGTCGCCGAGTGGAACGTGGGGGGGGGGTCCACCCCCGCAACGGGCTTCCCTTGCCTCAAGTTCTCGATGGATCAGCCCCAGTACTACATGTACTCGTACCTTGGGCAGGCCAACGGCAGCTCCGGCAACAGCTTCGTCGCGACCGCGAACGGCGACCTGAACGGCGACGGGACCCTCTCGACGTTCTCCATCACGGGCGCCGTCAACTCGGCCTTCGCGCTCAACGTCGCGCCGAACATGAGCGAGATCCAGCCGGAGGAGTGAGCCGGCCGCAAGGCCCGACCTGCACGCCTGGGCTCCGGGCGCAGCCTCTCGAGGCGCGCCCGGCCACCGGCTCTCGGTGCAGCCCTCTCTCTCTTCACTCTCTCCGGGACGGGACGGAAGCGCCGGCCTTCCGTCGAGAACGCGTCCAGTGTCGATGCTGCGGATGCCGGCGCAGATGACCAGAAGCGAGCGAAGAAACCAGATGAGTGCACGCGAGCCACGCACCAGCCACGGCTTCACGCTGATCGAGCTCATGATCGTGGTCGCGATCGTGGGGGTGCTGTCGATGCTCGCCCTCTACACGGTCCGTACGTACGCGGTGGCGACGAAGACGACCGAGGCGCGCAACTCGCTCGGGCAGATCGGCAAGGACGCAGCGACGACCTACGAGAAAGAGACGATGACCGCCGCGGTTCTCCAGACCGGTCACTCGGCGCTCTTCTCGCGAAACCTCTGCAAGAGCGCGTCCCTTTCGGTGCCTCACAGCAAGACGTCCATCAGGGGCGCCAAGTACCAGTCGCTCGCGAGCGAATGGAGCGTGGACGTGGGCGACTCCGGCTTCGCATGCCTCAAGTTCGTGATGGATCAGCCCCAGTACTACATGTACAGCTACCAATCGACGGGCGGCGGCTCGAGCGGGACGGCCTTCACCGCCACCGCGAACGGCGATCTGAACGGAGACGGCATCCTTTCGACGTTCAGCCTCACCGGCTCGGTCACGCCGAATTTCACGCTCGCCGTTGCGCCCAACTTGCTCGAGATCAGCGGATCCGAGTAGAGCAGATGGTGCTCGAGGCGTCCGGCGAGGCTTCTCTCGTGACGCGTCCCGCCCGGCTCTCGACGGCCGAGGCGCTGGTGCCGTGGACGGTGGGGCGCGGCGCGCGTCGCGCGGCACGTTGCCGAGAGCCGATGGCCCGACCCGAGGGACGATGACGGATCGATTCAAGAGCAAGGTGGAAGCGCTTGCTCCGTGGGCCGCGGGGCTGTTCCTCGCGCTGCCGGTGCTGGTCGCATTCTACCCGCCGATGACGGACCTGCCGTACCACGAGGCGAGCCTCGGCCTCCTCCGTCATTTCTTCGACCCGACCATGTGTCCCCCGGGCCTGTACGAGCTCAACCTGGGTGAGCCAAACCAGCTGTTTCACATGGTCGGGTGGGCGCTGGCCTACGTCGTGTCGACTCGCTGGGCCATCAAGCTGATCGTCGCCGCCGCCATCGTCGCCATCCCGGTATGCGCGGCCCGGTTCGCCAGGCACGTCGGCGCCAGCCCGCTCGCGGCGCTCGTCCTCGCCCCGATTGCGCTCGGCTGGCTCGTCTCCTGGGGTCTCCTGGCGAATCTCGTAGGCCTCGCGGCGCTCCTCGCCGTCTTGCCGGGCCTCGATCGGTTCGCGCGCGAGCCCACGGGGCGCGGCGCGGTCCGGTGCCTGGGCGCGGCGCTGCTCCTCTACTTCGCCCACGAGTCGACGCTCGTGGTCTACGCGGGCGTGGCGCTGGCGCTCGCGCTGCTTCACCCATGGGCCATACGACGCACGGCGCTGCGACTGAGCCCGGTGATCGCCTCCGCGCTGGCCGCCGCCGCGCAGCTGAAATGGCAAGTGCGGTTCACGCCGAAGGCCGTGCGAACCATGCCGACGCAGTGGCATTCGCCGCTGCACAAGCTCATCCGCATTCCGTACCTCACCCAGGCGACGAGCGAGCCAGAGGTCCAAAACGCGATACTGGGGATCTGCGTCTTCTGCATCGGGTCGTTCTTCTGGCTCCGGGCCCGCGAGCGGCGACGGTCGGCGCCGCCGGCGAAGGCGGAGGGCTCACGGTTCGAACGCACCCGCGCCTGGGCGCTCGCCCACCGGTGGGAGCTCTTCGTCGCCGTCTGCCTGGCGGCGTACATGGCCGTCCCGTTCACGTGGAACGGCGCCACGCTCATCTACGAGCGATGGTTCCCGCCGGGCTTCGCGGTCCTGGCCGTCATCGCGGCTCCGCGCGATCTCTGGACGCGTGCGGCGCGCGCGCCGGTCATGGCCGTCGCCGCCCTGCCGCTGGCGACGGTGCTGGTGAACGCCCCGTCCTTCGTCGACTCGAGCCGCGTGTACGGGGAGCTCGAGCCGCTCGTGCCCCTCATCGCGCCCGGCAGCTCCGTGGCCGGCATCGACATCGGCCCGGGGACCGCCAACCGCACGTTCTTCGTCGGCCCGGCCGCGGGCCGCATCCTGGCGGAACGTGGCGGGCGGCTCGCCTTCTCGTTCACCAACTCGTCCATTTCCCCGGTCGTGACGCCGCCTCGATACCAGTGGGACGAACCCATGATGCGAATAGGGTTCGACTCGATGGCATTCCGTCCGGCGCACGACTTCAAGCGGTTCCGGTATGTCCTCGCCCACGTGGGCGATCCCCGTCGGGGGCTCGTGCTGCGCTACGCGCTCGGGCACGAGGCTCGCTTCGTCGCCGATTCGGGCGAATGGATGCTCTTCGAATCGAAGATAGAGCCCTTCCCGGTCGTCTCTGGGAGCGTCTCGATCATCGGCCCGCCGCCGGAGACGATCCAGGACCGGTTCAAGCTGCTATCGCAGCGCATGGTCTCGCCGACCGAGAGGCAAGAGAGTGCCGCAGGCGCGGCCGCGCAGCAGCCCTGACCCCTGGGCTCAGGCGACGCGCACGAGTCGCCGGCGAGCCTGGGGCGAGCGGGGCCGCATGTCGACGACGAACCCGTGCAGGTGGGCGATCCGCGAGCGCCAGCGCGACCTCGAGCCATCGAACCCCGGGTGTCGCAGGAGCGCCGGGAGCAGCTCGTCGAGCCAGCCGGGGCCGCCGAAGTACGGCCATCTGTCCGTTCCGTAGACGAAGCGCTCGGCGAGCTTCGCCCCGCTCTCTTCCGCCGTGAAACGCAGCTTGCTGCGGCGCTGACCCGCGAGCTGCCGCGCGCGATCGACGAGCGTCTGCCCGGGCGCGACCTGCAGGTCGGGCCACCAGGGCGCGTCGAAGTACACGTGCTCTCTCACCCGCCCCAGGCCCCACAGCTCCGGCGCCAGGGCCGCAGTCTGCCAGGTCTCCGGCGCGTCGAGGTCGCGTCGCCCCCGCAGGCGGGCCGCGAAGCGGATCGCCGCGACTCCCCAGTTGTCGGGGTTGCACACGGTCACGACGAGGACCTTCCTCGCCAGCTTCGCGACGCCGCGCAGGTAGGTGCGCCAGTCGGCCACGAGCGGGAGCGCGTGATAGGCGACCACCATGTCGCTCTGCGGGAGCTGCTCGACGGCGCGCTCCGGGTCGGCGACCGCGAGCACCTGCACGCTGCCGCCTCCTCCCGCGCGCTCGTACACGCCGCGCGCGAGGCGCGCCTTCTCCTCGCCGGGCAGCGCGCTGGTGACCTTGACTCCCCGTCTCGCGAGGCCGACCAGGTGCACGCCGCTCACGCCCGCCATCCCGTCGATCGGCCCCTCGAGCGCGCTCTCGACGCCGTACTCCTGCGCCCACTTCTCGACGAGCTGGTAGAAGCACCAGCGCTCGTAGGCGGTCCCGAGCCCGCGATCGTGCTCGATGATTTGCGTGGCCAGCGGGTCCATCGACGCTCTCCCCTCTACATCCCGGCCATGTGAGCCGCCACGCGCACGAGCGAGCGCGGGTCTACCAGCAGATTCGTGTAGCTGGCGTTGGCGAGCGGGCAGGCGCACTCGTGAGCGCGCACGCTAGCGCGGAACGCGTCGGCTCGAGGTCCGAACCAGACGCTGCGGAAATCGTAGCCGTGCTCCCGCAGGTTTCCGACGGACTCGGCGCGCACGCAGCAGCCCCACAGGTTCCCGTCGGGCGCGAGGTGCGCGCTGGCCCAGCCCGCGTAGCAGTCGATGACCTGAGTCTTCTCCTCGAGAATGCGGGCCGAGAGCTCGTAGTACTCGAGCCGCAGCGACTCGACCAGGCGCGCGACCGGCACCGTCGAGCGGTGACCGCGGATCGCGTTCTGCAGGTGCTGCACGGCTCGCCGGTAGTCCGCCGGATCGGGGGTGATGTCCTTGTCCATCGTCTCGAGCTCGACGCGGTTCTCCGCGACCTCGGCGATGTACGAATCCGGCTGGAAGATCGCGCGCGCCTCGCGCTCGATCTCCGGAATGCGCGAGACGTTCAGCTTCGAGATCACCGTGTGCACGCCCAGGACGACGTGTGGATACGTCTTCTTCAGGTCGTGAATCAGCGCGGAGACGAGCTTCAGCTTCTCGAAGTTCCGATCCGCCCCGCGGATCTCGTCGTGCGCTTCGCCGATCTCGTCGACCGAGAGGTTCAGGACCAGCTGGGCGCCGGCCGAGTACTCGGCGATCTTCGGCAAGAGCTGGAAGATTCGCTCGGTGATGACGCCGTTCATCGGGATGTTGATGATGTTCGGCTCGATCTGCTTCTTCACGAGGCGGACGATCTCGTCGAAGTCGGCCCGCACGAACTGATCGCCCCCCGACAGCGTGACCCAGATCGGCACCTTCTCGAGCGTCGGGAAGATGCGCCCGTACTCGTCGACGGACAGGTCGTCGACCTTCTTCTGCCAGATGTCGCAGGTCGCGCACCTGGACGGGCACGAGTAGGTGACCGACACTGTCAGGTTGATCGGGAGCTGCCGCGGCTTTCCGGAGGCGTGGGCGGCGCGATAACCCGCCAGACGGGCGATGAGCGGTAGCTTGGTCAAGACAGCCTCCTCACGGGCGCCTCTGAGGAGGGCCGTCCGGCGGATCGGGGCGGGCGGAAAGACGGCGCGGACGGTCTCGTGCAGGCACCCCGTTGGTCTCGGCGGCGAGGGTCTTCGTCGACTGGAGCACGCGCCACGTGCGGTGCTTGCCACCCACCACGCGCGCGTCCCAGAGCCCGAGGGCCCGGGCGGCGACCTCCGTGCCTATCGCGGCCGCCAGCGCGACCTTCCCGAAGGCGTCCTGCTCCCGGGCGGTGGCGCGCGCGGCCCGCGCCAGGAGCCGTCGGTCGAGCGTCGACACTTCGTACCCGAAGGCGAACTGGAGCCAGTAGTGCCCGCGCGCGATCCGCCGTCGCTGCTCGAAGTACTCCTCGAACGTGTCGGGCCCGTGGTTGGTGACGATCGCGTCCGCGACGTAGCCGAGCCTGTAGCCCTTCGCCCGCACGATGTCCTCGATCGACGCTTCGTCCACGACCGACAGCTCGCTGACGTACTCGACCAGGTGCGCCCGGAACGCCACGATCTCGCCCATCTTCGGGACGTCCAGCGAGATCCGGTGGTGCAGCTCCCAGAGGAGCCTGACCATACGCCCCACCATCCGCGATCCGTCGTTGTCGGGAACCGGCCGCCCGCCCACCATGCCGACGTCGGGATTGTCGCGCAGGAAGCGGACCATCTTCTCGACGACGTCCGGGGCGGGTTCGAGATCCGCGCTGCACACGACGCTCACCTGGGCGCGTGGGTCTCGGATCTTGAGGTAGGCGTTGATCGCGGCGACCTTCCCCTCGCGCCGCTCCTGAACGTGCACGTGCACCCCCGGCCGCCCCCGCCCGAAGGTTCGCGCGACGTCCGCCGTGTCGTCGGTGCAACCGCTCGCGACGACGACGATTTCCACGATGCGGGCGACGCTGGTCTCCTGCTCCAGGAGAGCTGTGAGCAGCCGGCGGATGTTGGCCGCCTCGTTGTAGGCGGGCACGACGATCGAGACGTTCATGCGCTCCCACCCGGCTGCCCGGCGACGCTCTCCGCTGCTGGTCTGGTCACGTACAAGATGGCACCGATGAAACCCGAAATGTACCAGAAAAGGCGGCTGAGAAGCGACGTGGCGAGGGCGACGGGAGCCCCCACCCCGGCGAGGCCGAAGAAGAACACGTACGCCGCCTCAGCCGTTCCCCACGCCCCGGGAAGGGCGGGCACGGCCGACACGATGAAGGCCATCACGGTACCCACGTAGACCCACCGCTCCTGGGTCGGAGCGACCCCGAGGGCCACCAGGAAGCCCCGGACGATGCCGATGTTGGCGACGGCCACGACGACGCTGAGCGCAGCCGCGCGGGCGATGGCCCCGGGCGCGCGAGGGTCGCGCACGTACGCGAGCACGGGGACCACGATCCGCCCGACACGTCCCTCCGTGAGCCAGCCCACGCGCTCGACGGGGGCCCGGCGCAGCACGAGCAGCCCTGCGACGAACCCGATGGGGATCGCGAAGAGCGCCGCGATCAGGGGGCCGGCCCCCACTCCTCCCGACAAGGTTCCCAGCACGGCACCGATCGTCGCGATCAGCGACAGCCCCACGACGCGGTCGAGCAGCGCCGAGGCGACGACGATGGCCGCGGGCGCACGCGCCTCCCCCGGGCGAACGGGGCGGCCTATCACGGCGGCGATCCGCAGTGCGTCGCCGCCGATCCCACCCGGCAGGAGCACCCCTCCGGCCTGAGCCTCCACCCACACGCGCCACAGGTGTAGCAGCGGAAGGTCGACCCCTGCGAAGACGAGGAGCGCCCGCCACCGCGCCGCAGCCACGCCCGTGCTCGCCAGGTAGACCACGAGCAGGGCAGCCAGAAAGCCCAGCCGCGCGTGCCCGAACGTGGACGACAGGCCCGGCTCGCACCTGAGGCGGTCGCACTGCGAGGCGTCGATTCGCACGTCGCCCGTGCGAAGGTGAAGCACGCAGGCGCTGGCCTCCCGGGATACGGGGGCGCGGGTCGAGATCGGGGCGTCCGGGTCCCAGCACCGGTCCCGGACGGGGACGATCCACGCCATGAACGAGATCGCCGTGACGACGAGCGCCCACCTGAACACGCGCCGGAGCCGGCGCCGCGCTTTCGTCACGGGGTCGCCCCGACGCGAGCGTCGGCCGGCCACTCGCCGCGGAGAGTGCGCATGACACCCTCTTCGTACCCGACGCGCGGGGCGAAGCCGAGCACGCGGCGAGCCTTGCTCCCGTCGAAGGAGATGGGGACGGTCATCACGTCGAGCTTCTCGTGGTTCACCGGGGGCTCGCGCGTCGCGAAGGCGATGCCGCGCTCGGCCGCGACGTCGACGACGGTGGCGACGGCCCGCGCCAGCGACGACGGGATGCGACGGCGTGGCAGCTTGCGCCCCACGGCTCGCGCGACGAGCTCCGACAGGCTCGCAAGGGTCGTCGTCTCCGGCCCCGCGAGGATGAAGTGGTCCCCGGCCGCCTCCGGCCGGGTCGCGGCGAGCCACAGCCCTTCGACGACGTCGTCGACGTGAGTGTGGTGCAGCACGTTGTCACCCGAGCCGACGATCCGGTACGTCCCGGTCCGGATCATGGCGGCCATCTTGTCGAGCATGCCGTTTCGATCGCCAGGGCCGTAGACGATCGTCGGCCGCGCGATGCAAAGCTCGATTCCGAGCTCGACGGCGGCGCGCCGGGCGCGCATCTCGGCCTCCACCTTGGCTCCCGAGTAGAGAGTGCGAGGCGCGTACGGGTGCTCCTCGGTGACCGGTAGCCGCCTCGGGAACCCGTACACGCCCACCGAGCTGACCAGGACGAACCGGCGCACGCCCGCCCGGGCACCGGCCCTCATGGTGCGCTCGACGAGGTCTACGTTGGACGCCCGGTACGTCGACGCGTCCACGCCGTAGCGGTGGCGTACGGCAGCGGCGTGAACGAGCACCTCGACGCCGGCCAGCACGGACGGGTCGGCCAGGGCGGCCTCGAGAGGGCAAGCGCCTGCCGGGGACGCGCCGTCGACCGCCCGGACGAGCGGCAGCACGCGAGCGCCCCTCGCGTCGAACCCGCGGACGAGGTGCGTCCCCAGAAACCCCGCCGAACCCGTGATGGCCGCGCTGACGATGCTTCTCATTGGCGAGCGGTGCTTATACCGCGGCTTCCGCCGGCTCCGCGAAGAAGTGGATGGAACTCGTGATACAAGTCAGGCCATGCGTTCTGCCATGAGCCGCGGTGGCACGCGTGCGCGGCGCGCAACCCCCGTCGAGCTGGCGATCGCCTTCGCGCTCGGCGGCTCTCTGTTCGCGGTCGCCGTGCCGACGTTCTTCCGCGAGACGCACGCGTCACGGTTCGTCGAGCCCGTGGAGGGACTGCAGCGCCTCGGCGCCGCGGCCGTCGCCTACGGTCGGGCGCACCCGATCGCACAGGGGTTCCCCCCGAGCGCGCCGATGACTCCCGCCGCCCCGCTCCGCGGTCGCTGCGAAGCCGACCCGCCGGAGGTCTGGGAGCAGCCCACCTGGCGGGCCCTCGACTTTCGTCCCGCACCCCCCGGGGCGCCCCACTGCTTCGCGTTCGCCTTCGAGAGCGCGCTCGCGCCCGCGCGGAGCACCTTCCGAGCGCACGCCCACGCAGACCTCGACGGCGACGGCATCGCGAGCACCTTCGAGGTGACCGGACAGTACGTCGACGGCGATCCGCGGGGGCCGCAGCTGGACCCTGGAATGTTCGTCGACTCGGAGGTCGAATGAAGACCTCCACGGCTGGCCCCCTCCTGCTCTTCGCGGTCGCCGCCACAGGCGTCGCGCGCCTTCAGCCCCCCCTGGCGAAGGCCGCTCACGAGGTCAAGCAGCGCGACGACGTCTACGCCTTGCCGCCGCCGGCCCAGCTCCGCGTCGCCACGCTCGGGTGGCAGGCGGCCGCGGTCGATCTTCTGTGGTCGAAGCTGCTGGTCGAGTACGGCATCCACTTCGCGGAGCACCGGGAGTTTTACGACATCCCGAACTACGTCGACGCCATCCTGGAGCTCGAGCCGGACTACGCCCCGGTGTACCGCTACGTCTCGACGATGCTCGCCTATCGCCCCCTTCACGGAACCGACGCCGACGTCCGCCGCGCTCGCGCGTACCTCGAGCGCGGCACGCGCGAGCGTCCGGACGACGCCAGGCTGTGGCTGGAGTACGGACAGTTCATCGCCTTCGTCGCGCCGTCGTTCCTGCAGGACGCCAAGGAGGCCGACGCGTGGCGCACGACCGGCGCCGAGGCCATCGGTCACGCCGTCGAGCTCGGCGAGGACGCGGACCGTGCGCTGTCGGCGGCCACGATGCTCACGCGCGCGGGCGCGACCGATCAGGCGATTCGCTTCCTCGAGCATGCGTACGAGATGACGGAGCACCCGTCGATGATCGAGGTGCACGAGCAGATCGGCCGGAAGCTGGCGACGCTGCAGCGCAGCGCGATACGAGACGCTGCGGATGCGGCCGCGCGGCGCGTCAACGAGCGCTGGGAGCGGGAGATGCCGTTCCTTTCTCGAGACCTGTACGTGCTCGTCGGGCCTGCGACCGAGCCGCTGCGCTGCGTCGGGGTCGCGGCGCCGGGCGACCCGTCGTGCGCCCGCGACTGGGGCGCCGCCGTCGAGGGCGATACGCGCTGAGCCGGCCCGAGACTGCGGACGCGCGCCGCGACTCTGGTTAGCATGAGGGGCATGGGCGCCGTCTCGACCTGCGGTCCGCTGGTGGTCGGCGGGTTCTCCGGCGCCTCGCTGCCGGGCAAGCTCGATCGCGCCCTTCGCGAGGGCCGCCGGGGCGGGGTCGTCCTGTTCAAGCAGAACGTCGACGGCGGCCCTGCCCAGGTCGCCGCGCTCGCCCGCGAAGTGCACGCCACGACGCCGCTCGCGCCGCTCATCGGGATCGACCAGGAGGGCGGCCGCGTCGCCCGCATGCGCGCTCCCCTCATCGATGTGCCTCCGATGCGGGTCGTGGCCTCGTGGAACGACGTCGCGCTCGCCGAGCGGATCGCCCGCGCCGTCGGCTCCGAGCTGGCCGCGCTCGGCTTCACGATCGACTTCGCGCCCGTCCTCGACGTGAACACGTGCGCGACGAATCCCGTCATCGGCGATCGCGCCTTCGCCAGCGACGCCCCCACCTGCGCCCGGTTCGGCGTCGCGTGGCTGAGGGGGCTCCAGGCGGCCGGGCTGCTCGCCACGGGGAAGCATTTCCCGGGGCACGGTGACACGACGAAGGACTCGCACGTCGACCTCCCCGTGGTCGACCAGCCGGCCGGGCGTCTCGAGGCTCTCGAGCTTCTCCCGTTCCGGGCGGCGGCCGAGGCCGGGGTTGCCGCGCTGATGACGGCTCACGTGGTGTACACGGCGATCGACGCGGAACGACCTGCGACGCTCTCCCCCGCGGTGTGCACGGACCTGCGCCGCAAGATCGGCTTCGGCGGAGTGCTCATCAGCGACGATCTCGAGATGCAGGCCGTCGCCGCGCGCTGGTCGGTCGAGGAGGCCGCCGTTCAGGCCGTCGCCGCCGGGTGCGACGCGCTGCTCGTCTGCTGGAGCGACGAGAAGCAGGAGCGCGCCCTGGAGGCGCTCGTGCGCGAGAGCGAGCGCTCTCCCGCGTTCCGGTCGCGCTGCGAGGAGGCCAGCGCGCGCGTGCTCGAGGCCCGACGGCGCATCGCCGTGCGTGCCCCCGACGACGACACCGTCGCCCAGGTCGTGGGCGGCGCACAGTCTCGCGCCGTTGCAGACGAGATCGCCCGGAGGCTCGGTCCATGAGGCAGCGCGGCTTCGCGGCTGCGCGCGTCGTGACGTGTGATCCGTCCCGGGAGGGTCCGCTCGGTACGGTCCAGGATGGGGCGGTCGTCTTCGAGGGTGCGACGCTGGTCTTCGTCGGACCGCGAGTCCAGGCCCCGCCGGACGTACCGCTGGTGGAGCTCGGCGATCGCGTGGTGACGCCGGGCCTGGTGGACGCGCACACGCACGCTTGCTGGGTCGGCTCGCGTCACGAGGAGTACGCCGCACGGCTCGCCGGGGCCGACTACCGCGCGGTCGCCCGAGGTGGGGGCGGAATCCTGTCGACCCATCGCGCCGTGGCGACGGCGAGCGTGGACGACCTGGCCGACTCTCTCACGAGCCGCCTGCGCAGGATGGCGACCCTCGGCGTCACGACGGCGGAGGTGAAGAGCGGCTACGGGCTCGAGGCGGACCACGAGAAGAAGCAGCTCAGGGCGATCGCCATCGCCGCCGGCAGGCGCGGCGTTCCCGCTGTCGTGGCGACGTTTCTGGCCCTCCACGCCCTGCCGCCGGCGGCCGGCGACCGGGCCGCATACGTCGTGCACGTGGCGAGAGAGCTGGTCCCGGAGGTCGCGCGCGAGCGCCTTGCGCGCTTCGTCGACGCCTACGTCGACGAGGGCGCCTTCACGACGGCGGAGGCCCGGGCCGTCGGCGAGGCCGCGCTGGCGGCCGGCCTGGGCGTGCGCCTGCACGTCGGACAGTTCACGGACGTCCAGGGCGCCGAGCTGGCCGCAGCGCTCGGCGCGGCCTCGGCGGATCACCTGGAGCACGTCTCTCCGGCGGCCATCGAGGCCCTCGCGCGAGCCGGGACCTCGGCGGTCCTCCTTCCGGTGGCGAGCTTCACCCTCGGCGGGGCCGCGCCACCGGTCGCGGCGCTGCGGCGAGCCGGGGTCCGACTCGTCGTGGCCAGCGACGCGAACCCCGGGACGGCGCCCACCGAGAGCCTGCCGCTCGCCCTGGCTCTCGCCGTCCGCTCGTACGGGCTCTCCCCGGACGAGGCCCTGCTCGGAGCCACCATCCGCGCCGCGGAGGCGCTGGGGCTGACCGATCGGGGCGCGCTCCGCGCCGGCGCGCGAGCCGACCTCGCCGTCTGGGACTTGCCTCATGAACACGCCATCGTTCAGCCCTGGGGGCTGGCCAAGACGCATCTGGTGCTCGCAGGCGGAGAGGACATAGGTTAAGGGCCCATGAACGCTCGCTTCCCGACCTCCTTTCGCGCGCTCGCAGGCGGGATCTTCTGCATCCTGGCCTGCAGCCCGTAGCCCGCGCCGGCCGATGCCTTCGCTCCGGCGCCCCTCGATCGCGGCGGCCACTCTCGCGATCCTGGCCATCCTCGCGGGCTTCGTCGTCCACGTGTCCCGGTTGCCCGATCCGTCGGTGGGGACCGGCATGCTCCACATGGGCGACAGCCGCGCTCACCGGTACGGCTCGATGAAGTACGCCCAGGTCGAAACACTCATCGATGGGCTCCGCGCCGAGCAGCGCGCGGCGAGCGCCCCGGAGCAACGCGCCGTGTCCAGCGTGCGCCTGGCCGACGTCCTGGTGGCGCGTCAGATGTTCCCCGAGGCGCTCGTCGAGATCGAAGAGGCGCGGCGCCTCGCGCCGGGCGAGTCCGAGGTGCTCTGGCGCCTGGCGGTGATCCAGCGCCAGCTCGGGAGCACGCGCGACGCGGCGGCGACGATCGCCGAAGCGGAGCGGCTCGCGCCCGGCGACCCTCACGTGCAGAAGGCGGCGGAGTTCGTGCGCGACGGCTCCTGAGCCCGCCGGCCCGCCTCACCGCCGGTCGAGCTCGGCCTCCCGCGCGGCGCGCACGAAGACGGCGCCGTAGACGTGCGTGTCGACCTCCACGTTGCGGAGCACGTACTCGCGGCTCGCGGCGAGGCGCTCGAGCACGCGGCTCTCGACCCGCAGCTCGCACGGAACCTCCGAGATGTCCTCGAACGGCTCCGACCCGAACGCGCGCAGGAAGGCGACGACGTCGGGCTTCTGCGCGAAGGACCAGTCGACGTCGAAGTGATCGTGGCCGCTCTCGCGCCAGCTCAGCTTCGCGTCCGGATCGACCGTGGTCGGCCGGTGGGCCAGGCCGCGATCCACCAGACCGAGGAAGTCGACGATGCGGCGTCGCGAGTAGTATCCGACCGCCCCGATGTGCGGAAGGCCGATCGTCCAGCCCGGCGGGAGCCCGCTCCCCAGGAGACGCCCCAGCCTCACGTTCGCCAGGACGCCCGGAAAGCCATGCTCCGCGCGGAACTGGATGGGCTCGTGCTGGACGGCCACGACCGTCGCCAGGGCCAGCGACGCCGCCGCGGCGGGGACGGCGCCGCGAAGTCGCGCCGGCGGGAAGCGGTCCGCGATCCGGTCGGCCGCAAACCGATGGATCTCGTGTACGCCCTGCGCCCCGAGCGCGAAGAGGAGCGGCGCGAGCGGGACCATGAAGCGGTGGTACTCGAGGTAGTCGCCGCCCACCCGAAGGACGTTCAGCGACCACACGGCGACGATCGCCGCCGCGGCTCCGAGGGCCGGCGCGCGGCGAGCGGCGCCGGGGAGAAGCAGCCCGGCGACGCACCAGACGAGCGGGGAGTCTCTCATGAAGCGCCCGAGGTAGACGGCGCCCATCGCGACGTGATGCCTGGTTCCCCCGATCTTGGCGTAGAACGTGTTGGGCAGCGAGTCGTGGTAGTAGACCCACCTTGCGGCGAGGAGAACGACTCCCGCGAGCGCGGCCGGACCGAGGAGCGCCGCCATCGCGCGCCACGGGTTCGCCCGTCGCGGCCCGGCCTCTCGCGACCGGAGCGCGCGCAGACCGGCGTCCGCGACGAGCACGAGCACGGCGACTCCCCCCTCGGGGCGCGCCAGCGACGCCAGCGCGAGCAGCACCCCGGTGCCGACGCCAGGCGTCCTGCGCTCGTGAATCGCCACCCGATGGCTCGAGAGCGCCGCCCACAAAAGGAACGTGAAGAGGCTCGTCTCGAGGCCCGAAACGGCCCAGACCACGAAGTGTACGTACGTCGCCAGTGCGAGCGGGGCGATGGCCCCGAACGCCCCCGGCGGACCGCACCTCCTCGCATCGCGCACGGACACGAGCAGCGTCCCGACCGTGGCCACCGTTCCCATCACGCCGATGGCGTGCAGCATGTCCAGGTGGAGCGCGGCGCACGCGATCACCAGCAGCTGCCAGAGGGGGCTCGTGAACCCTTCGACGCGCTCGCCGAGGTTGTAGACGAGCCCGGCCCCACGGACGAAGTTGTCGGCGTATCTCAGGAAGATGTACGCGTCGTCCTGATACGAGCCGAACTTCTGCCAGGCCTCCGCCACGACCAGGGCGGACACCACGACCGTCAGCGCCGCCCACCCGCGCGACGACGTCTCGGGTTCACGCCCTTCGCTCATCGCGCTCCACGACGAGGTCCACGGTAGCACGGGGGACCGCGCCCACGGCGACCGCACGGATCGTCGGGGGGCGACCGACCGTGATATCGTCGCGGCGGTGCTCGATGCCTGAATTCGACTACGACTTCGCGATCGTCGGCTCCGGGTTCGGAGGGAGCGTGTCCGCGCTCCGTCTGTCCGAGAAGGGGTACTCCGTCGCCGTCCTGGAGATGGGGAAGCGCTGGCGCACGGAGGACTTCCCGAAGACCAACTGGAACCTCCGCAAGTCGATGTGGCTCCCGGCGCAGGGCCTCTACGGCATCTTGCAACTGACGGTGCTGCGCGACGTGTTCATTCTCCACGGGTGCGGCGTCGGAGGAGGCAGCCTCGTCTACGCCAACACGCTGCTCGTCCCCCCGGCAGAGGCCTTCCGCGACCCCCAGTGGGTCGGCCTCGACTGGCAGCAGGTGCTGCGTCCGCACTACGAGACCGCGCTGCGAATGCTCGGCGCCATTCCGAGCCAGGTCCTCGTCGAGACCGACCGGATGCTGAAGAAGGTGGCCGACGAGATGGGGCGAGGCCACACGTTCCATCGCGCGACCGTCGGCGTCTACTTCGGAGAGCAGGGCGTCCCCGCGCCCGATCCCTTCTTCGGCGGCGAGGGGCCGGAGCGGACCGGCTGCACGCTCTGCGGCGGCTGCATGATCGGCTGCCGGTACGGCGCGAAGAACACGCTCGACAAGAACTATCTCCACCTGGCCGAGCAGCGCGGTACGCAGGTGTTCCCCGAGTCGCGCGTGATCGACGTGCGCGCGCTGGACGGGGGCGGCTACGAGCTGACCGTCGAGAAATCGACGGGGCTGAGGCACCCGCAGCGCAAGCTCCGCGCGCGCGCCGTCGTCCTGTCGGCCGGCTCGCTGGGCACCGTGGAGCTTCTCATGCGCAGCAAGGAGCGAGGGTCGTTGCCTCTCCTGTCGAACGCCCTCGGCGACTACGTTCGCACCAACAGCGAGGCCCTCCTCGGCGTCCGGTCTCGCCGCAACGACGTCGACTACTCGCGCGGCATCGCGATCACGAGCGGCGTGTACGTCGACGACAAGACGCACATCGAGTGCGTCAGGTACAGCGACGGCTCCGACGCCCTCGCCCCGCTGGCCACGGTGCTGACCGACGGAGGGCCGCCGTGGCCTCGCTGGCTGCGCTGGATGGGCACGGCGGTCCGGAATCCGAAGTCGTTCCTGCGGACGCTCATCCCGTTCGGCTCGGCCAGGCGCGGGGTCATCCTCCTCGTCATGCAGCCGATCGACAGTCACCTGCGCTACGTCCTGCGGCGGAGCCCCGTGTGGCCGTTCGGCAAGCGACTCGACACCGAGCGCGGGACGGCCGCGCCGGTGCCCGTGTACATCCCCGTCGCGCAGCAGATCGCCAGGCGCATGGCCGAGGAGATGGACGGCATCCCCCAGAGCGGGATCATCGAGGTGCTCCTCGACAAGGCGACCACGGCTCACATCCTGGGCGGGTGCCCCATCGGGCTCACCCCGGAGCACGGCGTCGTCGACACGCAGGGCCGGGCGTTCGGTCACGATGGCCTCTACGTCGTGGACGGGTCGGTCATCCCGGCGAACCTCGGCGTCAACCCCAGCCTGACGATCACCGCGATGGCGGAGCACGCGATGAGTCACGTGCCGCCCAAGGCGGGCGCCGTGCAGCGCCCCGCGGCGGTGCCGCCGCGCCAGGTCGGCCGCTACTCGGAGCACGACGCCTGAGGTATCTCTACTCCACCGCGTGCCCCAGCCCCCGTCCCATCGAGGCTCAGCGCAGCCATCGGCGCGCCCGGCGTGACTCAGCCGGCCGCGCGACGCGCGAAGGCAGCGGACTCCTCGTCCCCCTCGTAGACCACCTGCGAGCGGCGCCCGCTGCGACGCTGCGACGCGGCTGCGCGCTCTTCTCGCGGGGGCAGGCCGGCGTGCAGCCGCGCGCCGGCGAGGATCGCCTCGCAGAGCGACGCGTAGTCCATCCCCGCGCCCTCGGCGATCTTCGGCAGGAGCGACGTCGGCGTCATCCCCGGCAGGGTGTTCACCTCGAGGACGTACTCGTTCTCCCCCTCCGTGACGAGCAGGTCGACCCGGCAGGCGCCGGTGCACGACAGCGCCTGCGCCGCCCGCTCGCCGAGGTTCAGCACGCCGCGAAGGCGCGTCGGCGGGAGGTTCGGCGGGCACACGTAGTCGGTCATCCCGGGGGTGTACTTGGCGCGGTAGTCGTAGAGCCCGTCTCTGGGGACCACCTCGATCGCGCCGAGCACGCGGCCGTCGAGGATCCCGACGTGCACCTCGGTGGCTCGCACGAACCTCTCGACGAGAGCCCCCTGGTCGAACGCGAGGGCGCGCTCGATGCCCTCGGCGAGCTCGGCGAGGCTCGCTGCCTTCGCCAGCCCCACCGACGACCCCTCGCGGCGCGGCTTGACGATGGCCGGAAAGCCGAAGCTGCCGTGCACCTCCTCGAGATCGTCGAGGTCCGCCCGGGTCGCCACGTAGTACGGCGGGGTGGGCACGTTGTGCAGGCGAAACATCTCCTTCGCCTTGAGCTTGTCCATCGCGAGCGCGCTCGCGAGCACGTTGCTGCCCGTGTAGGGGATCTCCATGATCTCGAGCATGCCCTGCACGCAGCCGTCCTCGCCTCCCCGCCCGTGAAGGGCGAGGAAGACCACGTCGACCGGCTCGGCGCGCACCAGCTCGTCCAGGCCAGGGCCGTCGTGGCTCCAGACCAGGCGGACGACGTCGTGCCCGCGGCTCTCGAGGGCGGCGGCGACGCCCTCTCCGGTGTGGAGCGACACCTCACGCTCGGCGCTCCATCCCCCCATCAGCACACCGACGCACTTCTTGGTCATTGGAACCTTCAGTGTCCGATAACAGGCGCGCGCGTGAAGGGTCAAATTCCGGACGTCGTCAGTCGACTTCGACGAGGACGACGGTGATGTTGTCCTTGCCGCCGCGCTCGTTGGCCAGGTCGATGAAGCGGCGCACCGCCGAGGGTCCTCCCTGCTTCACGATCTCGGGGATGTCCTCGTCCTTGAGGTACACGTGCAGGCCGTCGCTGCAGAGCAGGAACCGCAGCCCTTTGTCGAGCGGGACGGCGCGCGTGTCCACCTGGACGTAGTCACGGTTCCCCACGGCACGCATGATCACGTTGCGGTGGGGCGACTTGGCGGCGTCCTGCGGGGTGATGAGCCCCTGTTTCAGCTGCCAGGCGACGAGCGTGTGGTCCTCGGTCAGCTGCTCGGCCGCTCCCCCGCGCACGCCGTAGATGCGGCTGTCGCCCACCTGGGCGGTGACGGCGAAATCCTGCAGCACCAGCAGGGCGCTGATGGTGGTGCCCATCCCGCTCTTGGCCGGCTCGACCTCGCCGATGGAGTAGATGTGGTACGTGGCCGCCTGGACGGCGCTCTCCATCAGGCGCGACGCCACGTGCAGGTCCTCCTCCGAGGAGGGACCGTCGTACTCCTTCAGCGAGCCGATGCCGCGCTTGACCATGCCGAAGAGCGCGTCCACGGCCTCCCGGCTGGCCACCTCGCCGGCCGGGTGTCCGCCCATGCCGTCGGCCACGACGTAGAGGCCCAGCTCGTCGTCGACGAAGAACACGTCCTCGTTGGATTTGCGTTTGCGCCCGAGGTCGGTGAGCCCGTGGCCCACGTGCCGCAGCGGAGGCGGCGGGGGGATGCTGCCCGTCACCGCCGCAGGGGATGGCGCGCGGGGCGTGAACACCCGCGGCGGCGGCTTGGTCGTGCGTCGGTTGTCGTCGCTCGGAGGCATCGAGTTCGCGCTCAGCCTTCTAGTATAGCGCGTCAGGCGCCCGGCCTAGTAGCCTCCCGGCGCGTGGCTCGCCCCCTGACTGTACGCCCGCCTGGCTTCGCGGGGGCCGACGTCGCACTTGCGGCGCTCGTCGTCCTCGTCGTCGGGCTCATGATCGTCCCTTTGCCCACCTGGGCGCTGGATTTGCTCATCTCGGCGAACCTGTCGGCAGCGGTCGCCATACTCCTGGTCGTCCTCTACGTCCCCGACGCCATCGGGATCGCGACGTTCCCGACCCTTCTCCTTCTCACCACCCTCTTCCGGCTCGCGCTCAACGTCGCGTCGACGCGCCTCATCCTGCTCCAGGCCAACGCGGGGCAGGTCATCCGCGCGTTCGGGACCTTCGTCGTCCGCGGCAACTACGTCGTCGGCGCGGTGGTCTTCCTCGTCTTGACGATCATCCAGTTCGTCGTCATCGCCAAGGGCTCCGAGCGGGTCGCCGAGGTGGGAGCGCGCTTCGTCCTCGACGCGATGCCGGGCAAGCAGATGGCGATCGACGCCGAGCTGCGCGGCGGCACGATCGACGGCAGCGAGGCCCGGCGGCGCCGGCGCCTGCTCCAGCGCGAGAGCCAGTTCTACGGCGCGATGGACGGCGCGATGAAGTTCGTCAAGGGCGACGTCGTCGCTTCGCTGATCATCATCGTCGTCAACCTGGTCGGAGGGCTGGCCATCGGGGTGGTGATGAGGGGCATGTCACCCGGCGACGCCCTCCGGCGCTACGGGCTGCTCAGCATCGGGGACGGCCTGGTGACCCAGATCCCGGCCCTCGTGCTGTCGACGGCGGCGGGCGTCCTGGTGACGCGCGTCGCCAGCGAAGAGGCGGGCACCCCCCTCGGCGACGAGCTGCTCGGTCAGCTCCTCGGCGTGCCGAAGGCGCTGCAGGTCGCGGGGGCGTTCGTCCTGGCGCTCGCCGCGGTCCCGGGCTTGCCCGCCGCGCCGTTCCTCGTCCTGGGTGTGGCGCTGTTCTGGGTCGGGTGGGCGCGCGCGCGCGCCACGAGCGTCGCGCAGCAGCGGGCGGCGACCGAGCCGACGCCGAGCGAGCACGCCCGCGCCGGGGCGCACGAGCCCGCGTTCCTTCCACTGGTGGTCCCGTGGAGCGTCGAGGTCAGCGCGGATCTCGAGGCGGCGCTCGATGCCCAGCCCGAAGGCCTGCGCGCGATGGCCGTGGCCATGCGCCAGCGACTCTTCGCGGAGCTGGGGGTCCCTCTCCCGGCGCCGCGGGTCCGCGTGCACACGGGCCTCGAGCCGCGTCACGTCGTGCTCTCGCTCCACGAGGTCCCCGCCAGGATCCTGCGAGTGCCCGACGAGCTGGGGGACACTCAGTTGGTCGCATGGGTGAAGGAGGAGACGGTGTCGCTCCTGCGCGCGCGCGCGGCCGACTTCCTGGGGCTCGCCGAGGTGCAGCGCCTTCTCGACGAGCTCGAGCAGTTCGCGCCCGCAACGGTCCGCAACGTCGTGCCCAAGCCGGTGAGCCTGGTGCTCCTGACGGACGTGCTCCGCCGCCTCGTCGAGGAGCGCGTGAGCGTGCGCGATCTCCGGGGGATCCTGGAGGCGCTCTCGACCGTGGCCGTCGGCGAGAAGGACCCGCTCAACCTGGCCGAGTACGTCAGGGCCCAGATGCGCCGGGCGCTGACGTTCCGGCTGACCGGGGGTCAGAGGCAGCTCGACGTCGTCCTGCTCGATCCGATCCTCGAGGACACCATCCGGCGCGCGATCACGCGGACGGCCGCCGGCGCGTTCCTGACGTTGCCGCCGCAGGCCGCCCGCGACGTCATGGACTCGGTGAGGGCCGCCCTGGCGGGCGCGCCGCCGCACGACTCCCCCTCGGTGATTCTCACGCAACCCGACATCCGTCGCTTCGTGCGGAAGCTGGTCGAGGCCGAGATGCCGGACGTATGGGTCACCAGCTTCGCCGAGCTGTTGCCGGAGATCGCGCTCAAGCCCGTAGCGCGTGCGAGGCCGCAGTAGCAGCTTGTGAGTACGGATCGCCCGCCAGCACCGAGCCGGCGCCGGCGGGCGATCCGTACTCACGACCCGGATACAGGGACAGCCCCTCGGGCCCCCTTACATCTTCTGCCGCACCATCTTCCGCGGTACGGCGCCGCTGCGCATCAGCAGCTGCTTGGCCTCCTGCTGCAGCACCGGGTGCACCTTCTTCGCAGCCACGAACATCCCGAGCAGCTGCGGGTTGATCTCGCCCAGCTTCTTCAGCGCCCGCGACGCGCCCTTCATGTCCCCCGCCCCCGCGTACGCGAACGCCCGCGCCCGCAGCATCTGCACGCGCATCTCCGCGTAGTCCGGGTCGTCGGGGTTGTAGACCTCGAGCAGCTCCACAGCCTTCTTCCCCAGGCCGGTGCGCGCCCACGTCTCGCCCGCCACCGCCGCGAACATCGCGCGCGTCTTCGCCTCCTGCTGCTTGCCCAGCTCGATCTTGTCCACCAGCGCCCGCGCCTCCGGCAGCTCTCCGAGCTGCAGGTGGATGGTGGCCCGAGTGCACCGCACCTGATCGGCCACCGGCGAGATCTGCTTGTTGAGGTCGATCGACTCGAGAGTCGCCAGGGCCTTGTGCGGGTCCTCCTGCATCTCGAGCTGCGCGCGCGCCAGGGAGGCCTGCACGTCGCCGCGCTTGAAGTCGGTCTCGAGCCTCCTCAGCGCCTCGACGCGCCCTTCCTCCGTCTCGCCCGCCGAGCGCAGGAGCGCCCCGAGCTCGCGAGACTTGTTGACGTACCGCACCACCCAGACAGCGCCGCCGATGGCCGCCACGGTGAGCACCCCGGCGACGATGACGGGGATCATCGTCCAGCGGATGCAGAAGACCGCCACGATCCACACGACGGCGAGGATTCCGCCGACTCGCACGAAGGTCTTCTTGAGGTCGACCGGAGGCCTGTCCTGGGCCTCGCCGGAAGGCCTCGCCAGATCGCGCAGCTCGCGCTGCATGGCCGCGGCGCTCTTTTTCTTCTTCTTCTTTACGGCGTCGGGCGTGGCGGCGGTAGACACGGTTGGGGTCGCAGCGCATTAGCGCGCCGGGCAACGGGGCGCAAACGGTGTGCTCGAACCCATGCGGGCACCCATCGGCTCGATACGCACGGGTATGCGTCGCTTGCGGGCACGCATCGACTCGATACCCATGGGTACGCGTCGCTTGCGGGCGCGCATTGGCTCGATACCCACGGGTATGCGTCGCTTGCGGGCACCCATCGACTCGATGCACGTGGGTATGTCCTCGATGACGGCCCGCATCGCCGCGAGCGGCCATGGCATCCGCGCGACCGCGCAGGCCATTCGGCCAAGCCGTGCGGCCCTGGCCGCTGCTCGCCCATCCTAACCTCTCGATATCCCTCGCGCCTCGAGGATGGGTATGTACCTGGATGACTACGCGACGGCCGCGGCCGCCGGCGCCGCCGGTAACGCCGTGCGCCGGCTGTCGGTCTCGTTGATCTTCACGCTCACGATCCTCGACACGCCGGCCTCCGGCATCGTCACGCCGTAGAGCACGTCGACCAGCTGCATCGTCCGCTTGATGTGCGTGATCAGGATGAACTGCGACCGATCCGTCATCGACCGGATCATGTCGTTGTAACGCGCGACGTTGGCCTCATCGAGCGGCGCGTCGACCTCGTCGAGGATGCAGAACGGCGACGGCTTGATCTGGAAGATCGAGAAGATGAGGCTCACCGCCGTCAGCGCCTTCTCGCCTCCGCTCATCAGCTCGATGCTCGAGAGCTTCTTGCCCGGCGGCTGGGCCACGATGTCGATGCCCGTCTCGAGCATGTCCTGCGGATCGGTCAGCCGGAGCTCGGCGCGCCCTCCGCGGAACATCTTCGGGAAGACCTCCCTGAAGCGCGCGTTGATGGCCTCGAAGGTCTCCTGGAAGAGCCTGCGAGACTCGCGGTTCATCTGCTGGATTGCGCGCTGCAGGTCGCCGAGGGCCTTCTCGAGGTCCGCCTTCTGCGTCGTGTAGAACGTGAAGCGCTCCTCGGCCTCGGCGTGCTCGCGCATCGCGTCCAGGTTCACGCTGCCCATCCGCTCGATGAGCTTCACCAGCTCCTCGACGCGCATCCGGAGCATCTCGTCCGGCGCCGCCCGCATGTGATAGTCGCCGACGACGCGCGGCAGGTGCAGACCCCTGAACTTGTCGGCGACGCCTCCGAGCAAGTGCTCCAGCGCGAGCTGCTTCTCCCGCAGGGTCATCTCGTGCCCCAGCAGCTCTTCGCGGACGGCGTCGACCTGCGAGCGCAGGTCCTTCAACCGACCCTCTCGCTCGAGCAGGGCTCCGCGCAGCTCCTCGAACGTCGCCCGCACCCGGCCGAGCTCGTCCTGCGCGTCGCGCGCGCGGTCGAGAGCCGCCTGCAGCTCGTCCTGGTGCTTCGCGAGCTGCGCGGCCGTCTCGCTCGCAGACTGCGCGTTCATCACGAGCTCCTCCCCGAGGCGCGTCGAGCGCTCTTCGAGCTCCGCCACGCTGCGAGCGAGCCGCGTCTCGGTGCCGCGCGCCGCCGCGAGCTTCTCGCGAGCCGAGGCGATCGCCACCTTGCACGCCGTGACGGCCTGCCGCTGCACCTCGAGGCGCTCCCGCGCCTCGGCCAGCGCCATCTCCGCCTCGTACGCCTCCGCCTCGGCGACCGCCAGCCGCGCGCTGGCCTCATGCAGCGCGCCCGCCGCCTGCTCGCGCTCGACGCCTGCCTCCTCGATGGCCCGGGAGATCTCCCCCTCCTCCGCCACGAGCTTGCCGAGCCTCCGCAAGACCTCCTCGAGCTGCCCCTCGGCCTTCTGCAGGTCCTTCTCGGCGGTCACGAGCGCGAGCTCGCGCGCGTGCGCCTCGTGCCGGGCGTGATCCAGGGCCGTACCGGTCTGGACGATGTCGACCCGGGTCGCCTGCAGCGTCTCGAAGCGGTGATTGACGACCGTGTCGAGGCTCTCGATCTCCTTGACGAGCTCGCGCGCCTCGCGCATGCCGTCGAGCATTCCGGCGGCCACCTGATCGCCGACCCCTCCCTCGATCCGGCCGTCCGCGTGAAGCACCGCGCCGTCGACGGTGACGAGCGCCGCGACCGCGCCGGAAGCGCGCAAGCGGCGCGCACTGGCGAGATCGCGCACGACGATCGCGTCGCCGATCAGCGCGCGAACCAGCGCCTCGTCCTCGCTGGCGTACCGCACGGCGTCCGCGAGACGCGCGACGACCGCGTCGTCGTCCGGCAGCGCGCCACCCGCTCCCGCCACGAACGGGGCGTGGAGCGGGACGATCGTGGCCCGCCCCCTTCGCTTCTGGGCCAGCTCCTCGAGCAGAGCGACGCCGCGCTCCATGTCTCGCACCACCACGTCCTGCAGGCGCGAGCCGAGCAGGCCGGCGAGCGCCTGGGTCAGCTCCGCGGGCGCCTCGATCCGATCGGCCACGAGGCCGGTGACGCAGGCGTCCCGCATCTCGACGATCGCCTTGGTCCCGACGCCCACGCCCTCCAGCCGGGCGCGCATCTCCTCGAGGGCGCCGCACCGGGAACGCTTCCGCGACAGCTCACCCTTCGCCTCTTCGAGAGCCCGCTCCTGCCCGTGGATGACGTCCTTCAGCTCGCCGAGCCGCTGCTCGAGCCTCGTCTTCTCCGCGGCCGTGGTGACCCGCCCCGCGCGCACGTCCTCGATCGAGTGGGCGAGCTGGCCGGCGCGCGCGCCGTGCTCGATCCGCGAGGCCTCGAGCGACTCTCTCTCGGCGGCCAGCTTCTCGCGGCGCGACACCATCTCGCTCTGACGGCGCTCGAAGCCTCCCAGCTTGGCGGTGGCCCCGGCGATCTCGGCCTGAGCCATCGCGATCGCCCGCCTGCGGTCGGCCACGCGCGTGTCGGCGGTCGAGTGGATCGCCGTGAGCTCCGCCAGCAGCGCGTCCTGCTCCGCCGCTTGCTCCGCCCGCGCCGCATCGTCCTGCTCCAGCGCGGCGACCTCGCTCGCGACCACGTCGCGCTCGGCAGCCAGCTGCGCGGCGTTCGCGCTCATCTCGTGCCGCTCGCCCTCGGCCTGCTGCTCGCGAGCCGCCAGCGACGCGATCCGGTCCCTGGCGCGCTCGATCGCGGCCTCCTCGGCCCGGACCGCATTGTCCGCGGCGAAGCTCGCGTTCTGGGCGACGTCCAGGACCTCTTCGGAGGTGTGGACGTCGAATCGCACGGTCTCGAGCTCCGCCTCGCGCGCGGCCAGCTCGCCGCGCGACTGCTCGCTCGTCTCGGTGAGCCGCTCGACCTCGCCCCCTTCGAGCTTGATCCAGCCGATCAGCTCCAGGTACCGGTGCGACGCCTCGTGGAGCTGCAGGTCCTCGAGCTCGCCTCTGTACGCGACGTAGCGCTCGGCCTTGGCCGCCTGCCGCTTGAGCGACGCGAGGTTGCGGTCGATCTCGGCGACGAGGTCTCCCACGCGCAGCAGATTCTGCTGCGTGAGCTCCATCTTCCTCTCGGCCTGCTTCTTGCGGCTCTTGAACTTGGTGATGCCGGCGGCCTCCTCGATGAGCAGCCGCCGGTCCTCCGGCTTCGCGCTGACGATGAGGCCGATCTTGCCCTGCTCGACGATCGAATACGCCTTGGTACCCGCGCCGGTGCCGAGGAAGAGATCGGTCACGTCCCGCAGGCGCACCTGGGTCTTGTTGATCAGGTACTCGCTCTCGCCCGTGCGGTGGAGGCGCCTGGTGACGGCGATCTCGGCGTAGTCCCTGTACTCGAGCGGGAGCTCGGCGCTCGCGTCGTTGTCGAAGGTCAGCGTCACCTCGGCGAAATCGTGCGGGGCGCGCGATTCGCTGCCGTTGAAGATGACGTCCTCCATGGAGCGGCCGCGCAGGTGCCGGGCGCTCTGCTCGCCCATGCACCACCGGATGGCGTCGACGATGTTCGACTTGCCGCACCCGTTCGGGCCGACGATGCCGAGCACGTCGTGGTCGAAGTGCAGGACCGTCCGGTCGACGAACGACTTGAAGCCTGCAATCTCGAGCCTCTTGATCTTCATCTACGGCTATCTCCGGGCTGCCAGGGAGTAGTGTCACTTCACATATGGTCAGCCGACCGTTTCGATCTCTATCCCCGTTCGAGTGTCCAGTTCAAGCTCCAACGCACGGGAGCCGAGCACGGGCCCCGCTTGCCTGGCACTCGCCTTGACAGAGTGCCAGGCCGCACCATATTCGCTGGGCATATGCCGACCTACGAGTATGCGTGCGCCGCGTGTGGGCATGAGTGGGAGCAGGTCCAGCGGATCACCGAGCCCGCGGTCGAGCTCTGCCCCAGCTGCTCGAAGTCGTCTGCGCATCGGCTCATCAGCGGCGGAACCAACTTCATCCTGAAAGGCGGAGGTTGGTATTCCGACCTTTACGCCTCGCCCAAGGCCGAGAACAAGAAGTCGGACGCGAAGAGTGAGAGCACGTCGGAGGTTGGAGGCAAGGCCGAGAGCGCGGCGCCCGCCGCCGGAGCCAGCGCAGCCGCGCCTGCCGCATCGACCCCCTCCCCGGCCGCCTCGTCGACGCCCGGCTCCTCGTCTCCGACGCCTGCCTCGTCGACCTAGCCCTACTTTCGCAAAGAGGCGCCGAGTCTACGCACGAAAGGCCGTCATTTAGGGTGCGCCACGACGTCGCGCGCCTAGCGGAAAGAAGCCACCCTGGGCCTCGCAGCCCCCCAACCCGGCCTTCCCCCCGCCGGAGCGGGGGGAAGGAGGAGAAGGCGCACGCGAAGAGGAGCGCGCGGGCACGCTGCCAAGGTGCTCGGCGATCCTCGGCGCGGCGCCC
>PLYU01000136.1 GCA_003153495.1 Myxococcales bacterium | reverse complement strand
GCGCCCCGCGGCACCTCACCGCGCAGGAGACCGGTGTATTTCGGCCGAGACCAAGCGATGGCTAGGAGGCCGCGCGAGGAATACACAGCGTATTTCGAGCGCGGCCGACGACGCCAGCGCGCCGGGATCGGCCGAAATACACCGGTCTCCTAGGCACGCCCACCACCCGGGCGCATACTCGCGGCATCGATCGCCCAGCCACAAGCGTCAGCGGGTATCGACCCCGCGATCTCGTGAGGGTTCCGGGGCTGCTCAGTCTCTGCCGGCTCCCGCTGGCCGTCGCCTTCCCGTTCGTCCGGGAGCATCCCGCCGCAGCGATGTCGCTCATGGTCGCGGCTGCCGCCACCGACGTCCTGGACGGCTGGTACGCCCGCCGGTTCGACCAGCAGACCGCGACGGGAGCCGTCCTCGACGGCGCGATGGACAAGCTGTTCGCGTTCACCGTCCTGGCGACGCTCGTCGTCGGCGGCTCGCTCTCGGTCGTGCAGGCGCTCCTGCTGACGGCGCGCGAGGTGGTCGAGCTGCCCCTCCTGTTGCGCGCCCTCGTCCTCCGCAGGCCTCCGGTGCTGGAGAAGCGCTCGGCCAGCGCCCTCGGCAAGGTCGCGACCCTCCTGCAGTTCGTGACCGTCATGGTGGTGATATCGGGGCGACGGAGCCCCCCGGGGCTCGTCCTGGCGACGGGCGCCTGCGGTGTGCTGGCGGCCACGCTCTACTGGAGGCGCGAGGTGTCGGCGCCCCGCTAGGTGCTCCGGTGTCTTTCGTTCGACCCCGTAGCCGAGGTGAATACCGGGCGGCGACCAACCACCAAGAGAGGCATGAGCCTGGGCATGACGCCTCCGAGTCCCGACCTGTAGCCGCGCACGCATGCGCGGCCGGCTGCGCGTCGGGCACGACTTCGCCCTGCTCGCGGCCGCGGTCAACCTGGCGCGCCTGGCGATGCTCGCGGCGCACCTACGACCCGCGCAGACCGGCTGAGGGCACCGAGACCACCCCATCGCGCCCCGCGACACCTCACCGCGCAGGCTGAGCCCCCGCCGCGGCGGCATCGACGAGCCACGTCACCGCGCCGCGGCAACGGCTCACGAGCCGCGCCGGAGTCTCGCCCGGACTGCCCGTCTCGGCCCAGGCTCGCTGCAGCGCGCGCGTCTTCGCGGGGCCCGTCGCCAGGACGAAGACGCTGCTCGCGTGCTCGATGACCAGCGGGGTCAACGTCAGCCGTGCCTCGCGCGACCCGCGAGCGGGTACGGCCACGACGAGGCGGTCGCGTACCTCGACGGCCGTCTCCCCGGGAAACAGGGACGCCGTGTGGCCATCGTCGCCGACGCCGAGGACCATCGCGTCGAACGACGGAACGCCGTCACCGTCGAGCTCCACGCGCTCCCGGAGCGCGCGCTCGTAGTCGGCCGCGCGCGCCTCGAGGTCCCCGTCCTCGGCGCGCATCCGGTGCACGTGCTGCGGAAGGAGCGGCACCCTGGCGAGCAGCGCCTCTCTCGCCCAGCGGTAGTTGCTCCGCTCGTCGTCCGGGGAGACCGCCCGCTCGTCGACCCAGAACACGTCCACCGCGGCCCAGTCGATTCCGGCCTCGTCCGCCAGCAGCGCGTACGCGGTCCGGGGCGTGCTCCCGCCCGACAGGGCCAGGGTGGCGCGGCCGCTGGTGCCGAGCGCGGCGCGCAGCGCCCCGGCGATGCGTGCGGCAGCCTCGCGCCCGACCGCCTCCGCGCTCGGAGCGGTGATGACGGTCGTGGCAGCGGGCTGGGCCATCATGTGCTTCTCGACCGTACCTTGGCCCGGACCTTGCGCAACCTGGTGCAATGTTTAGTTTGGCTCAGGAAGAGGTCAATGATGCGAGTCACAGCACATTCATCCGGGCAGTTCATCGGGTATGTCCACCTGCAGGTTGGCTCGCGGGTGTACGCCCTGCCCATCGAGGCCAGATCGCTCACGCTCGACGATGGATCCACCGTGGAGCCCGGTTTCTTCGCCGACGGTTTCGACCGGCTGGGCATCGTTGTGGACAAAGAGGCTTCCGAGGCCACCGTCAAGCAAACGATAGCGCGCGCCTCGGAAGAGGCCACGCGGCACATCTCGCGCAAGATCCTCAACTAATTCGGCGTTCCGGAGACCCATCTCCACGAGAGAGCCTAGAATCAAACGCTGGTCATGAGCATCGAATGAACCGAGCCAAGGTTGGAGAGGTGGTGAAATCATGAACGCAGGAACAGCCGCAATGAACGAGCTGCCGACAAACGGGAAACCGGCGCAGGTGAACGGGGCCCCGGCGGCGCCGAAATCGCCCGAGCAAGAGCTGACGCCCGATCGCCCGCCGCAGCGAGCCGAAGGGGCGGAGAGCCCGCCCAAGCGTCGACGCGGGTTCGCCGCGATGGATCGACAGCTGGTCAGCGAGATCGCCCGGAAGGGCGGCAGGGCCGCGCACTCGGCCGGCACGGCCCACGAGTTCACGAGCGACGAAGCTCGAACTGCGGGTCAGAAGGGCGGGAGAGCCACCCACGCGAAGCGCCGGGGCAAGGTCGAAGCTCGACCAGAGCTCGAAGCGTCGCAGAACAAGCCGACAGAGTGACCCGCACGGGGGCCGCTGCCCCCACAATCAGGAGCCGGCTTCTCCGTCGAATACCCGGGCGAGCACGTCGAGGGCGTCGTCGACGCGCTGTCGCTCCGCGCGGGGTACGCGGTCGAGGAGGGCAGCACAGGCGGCCTTCCACTCTGCGCCCACGGCGTCGGCGGTTCGTTTTCCGCGCGGGGTGAGACGCACGTCCGTCTGGCGCCCGTCGTCGGCTCCGCGCTTGCGGACGATGTATCCGCAGCGCTCGAGCCCCGCGAGGTTGCGGCTCGCCGTCGACGGGTCAATCCCCAGCAGGAGCGCCAGGGCAGACGTCGTGAGAACGCCTCGGTCGGCGATCAGCTGGATCGCCTCGGCTTGCTGGGGCGTGACGCGCCCGGCCGCGCGGGCCCGTTCGCGCCCCAGACGACCCAGGGATCGGGCAACGACCTGCAGAGTCCGGATTGTCTTCGCGTCGGCCATCCTTGTGGCGTTAGCGGATCGTCAAGGTTGGCCCCGGCGTCAAGCGGCGAGGCTCGCGGAGGGGCGCGTAACGGGTTTCGCGGCTGGGCTCGTTTCGAGGGCCGGGTGTTGCGCAATCTCGGCGCGCAACCTAGCGTGGGTCTCGCGAACGACCCTCGAAGCCGAGCCAATGGCCAACCAGTTTGCCGAGCAACCCAGGCTCCCCACGAGGGAGCAACCTCGCCCCCGCGAGGACACGTGCCGGATGTTCGAGAACGATTTTCTCGAACGTTTCTCGCGCATTCATCCGGCCACACCCTTCGTGACGTGGATCCCGGTGGCGGTCACCTGCGTCGTGCGCAGCGTCCTCAGACGCGACCTCGCGCCCGCCGGGATCGCCGTCGCCGTCCTGGCCGGGATGCTCGCCTGGACGATGGCCGAGTACGTCCTGCACCGGTACGTGTTTCACTGGACGAACGACACGCCGTGGGGAAAAAGGCTCCATTTCCTCCTCCACGGCGTCCATCACGAGTACCCGAACGACAAGGACCGGCTGGTGATGCCGCTGCTGATGAGCGTCCCGCTCGCGGTCATCTTCTACTTGCTCTTCACCCTGACGATGGGCAGGGCGCTCGGCGAGCCGACGTTCGCCGGCTTCGTGGTCGGCTACCTCTTCTACGACGGCACTCATTACTACGTGCACCACTTCGTTCCGACCATGCGCTGGGGCAAGTTGCTTCGCCGCCACCACCTGACGCACCACCACGCGGACCACGACGGCGGGTTCGGCGTGTCGACGCCTCTGTGGGACGTGGTGTTTCGGACGCTGCCGGTCAAGAAGAAGTGAAAGAGTAGTTGGGGGCCGCCTTCGACCTCGAGGCGCAGGGGCAGCACAGGGGAGCTAAGATCCATCGACATCGCCGTCATGACGAGCGCAGGACAGAATTTGACGGCGAGCGCCCTGCCGAACGAAATCGGTACGGTCCTCGCCCAGCGTTACGAAGTCGTCCGAGAGCTCGGCCACGGCGGGATGGGTGTCGTCTACCTCTGCAAGGACGTCGTCACCGGCGACCGCGTCGCGCTCAAGCGGCTCCGCTCTCCCGAGAAGGGGAGGGCCCGCGCCGCCGAGGAGAGCTGGTGGTTCCACCAGGAAGCGCGGGCCGTCTCGCTCCTCAATCACCCCGCGATCGTCCGCGCCCGTGACTTCGGCCAGCTCGCCGACGGCAGCCCGTTCTTCGTGATGGACGTTCTGCCGGGCCGCAGCGTGCACGAGTGGATGCACACGATGCAGCTGCCGTGGCCTCTCATCTGGGCGATGGTCGACCAGGTCCTCGCCGGGCTGGCGCACGCGCACGCGCGCGGGGTCATCCACGGAGACCTCAAGCCATCCAACATCATGCTCGACCTGGCCTCGACGGCGGCCGGTCCGCGTGCCTACCTGCTCGATCTGGGGCTGGCGTGGCTGCGCGAGTACCGGCACGACTCGCGGCTGGACGGCGCCAGCGCCCCCGAGGTGGCCGTGCACTCCGGCGCGGGGACGGTCGGCTGGGTGGCGCCCGAGCAGATCCGGCGGCAGGCGTCCCTCGTCGGGCCGGCTACCGATCTCTACGCCCTGGGTTGCGTGGTGTACCGGGTGCTCGCAGGCCGGGAGATCTTCGAGGGCAACGCCCAGGACGTGCTGCGTGCGCACAAGCGCTCGCCGGTCCCGCCTCCCGCGATGGCGGAAGACGTGCCCCCCCAGGCCGGCAAGTTCGTGCTCCGCCTGCTCGAGAAGAAGCCGTGGAACCGCTACCAGTTCGCGGCCGACGCCCGGCGGGCGTGGCTCCGGCTCAAGCCCGCCGCCAGCGCGACGCTCGAGGACATCGTGCCCAGCGTCCCCAGCTCGCGCGCCACCCACGTCGGCCATGCCAAGTCGCTCGCGCCCGGCCTCCTCGGGCTGCGCGCGCCGATGCTCGTCGCCCGTCAGGACGAGCGGCGCGAGCTCTGGGACGCCGTCGAGATGGTCGCCGGCGGGGCGCAGCGGCAGGAGCTGCTCGCCTTGATCGGCGAGGCCGGCGTCGGCAAGAGCCGGGTGGCCGAGTGGCTGTGCGCCGAGGTCCACGAGCAGGGCGTCATGCTTCCGCTGCGCTGCCACTACGGCCGCGCGCCGTCGCCGCTCGCCGGGATCACCGGCGCCATCAACGAGCACTACGGGCTCACCGGCGCCGACCGCACCACGGTCGAGCAGACGCTGATGACGCGCTGGGAGGTCGACAAGGACGACGACGAGGCGCTGACGTGGGTGGCCGCGACCGCGGAGTGGCTGCGACCGACGCCGGCGGGCGTCGTCGCCCCGCCGGGACCGACCGGCAAGCGGTTCGTCCTGGACCGGCCGGAGCTGCGCTTCCTGGTCATCAAGAGGGTGCTCGAGCGGCTCGCGAAGGATCGCCCCGTCCTCATGTGGCTGGACGATCTGCACCACGCCACGCAGAACACGTTCGACCTGCTCTCTCGCCTCAAGCGGGAGGCGCCCGACTTGCCCCTCTTGATCGTGGCGACCGCCCGCAGCGAGACCCTCGCGACCGACCTCGACGCGGCCCTGCGCATGGAGGCGCTGCGGGCGCAGTGGAGCGGTCAGGTCATCGAGGTCAAGCCTCTGGCGAGCGACGACGCCGAGGCGCTGCTGCGTTCGGCGCTGCCCCTGAACGACGCGGCCGTTCGCCGCGCGGCCGAGCAGAGCCGCGGCAACCCGCTGTTCGCGCTCCAGCTGCTCTATGCGTGGGCCGGCGGCGGGTATCTGACCCTCGAGGGCGACAAGTACAAGGTGCCCGAGCACGCGCTCCACGGGCGCCCCATCACCACCGCCGAGCTGTGGGACGAGCGCGTCCGCGCGATCTCCACCGAGCTGCGGCTGAGCGCCTACGCCGCGGCCGCGCTGGGAGACGACGTGCGGGGCGAGGTGCTGAAGACGCTGTGCGCGTCGCTCGGCATGGATCCGAGGGACGCCATGGTGGCGATGACTCGCGCGCAGATCCTGATCGCGATCGGGAACGACCAGTTCCAGTGGCCGCACGCCCTGCTGCAGGAGCACCTCCTCGAGCGCCTGAACGAGCGCAACGACGCGCCCGCGGTCTACCGCCTGGCGGCCATCGCCCTGGCCAGGCATCCCCTGGTCGGGTCGCGCCGGATCATGCAGCACCGCGTCGCCAACCTGCTGAAGGCGGGCGACGACGACACCGCGGCGAAGCTCATGTTCGACTTCATCCGCGCTGCCTGGCGGCGCGGCCGCGACACGGCCGCCACCCTGCGCGACCTCGAGATGCTCCACGGCCGGCTGCAGGGCGCGTCCGCCGCCGAGGCGGCGCTCTGGCGCGGCGAGGCGCTCCGGTACACCGGCAGGCTGGACGAGGCCCGCTCGGAGGCCGAGGCGGCCCGGCGCGCGTTCGCGCACCTGGGGGACGTGGCCAACGAGTCGAGCGCGCTGAGGCTGCTCGGTCACATCGCCAGCGACGTCGGGCATCCCGCGCAGGGCAGGGTGCTGGTCGTCGGCGCGCTCGAGCGCTTCGAGCGCCTCGGCGACGCCTCGGGCCTCGCGCAGGCCGAGGTGGTGCTCGGCGAGATCGACTACCTGCTCGGCGACCACGCACGCTCGCGGACGACGCTGAACAAGGCCCTCGAGCGATGCGCCACGGTCGGCGACGTGCTCGGACGCGCCCAGTGCCTCATCCTCCTCGCGCTGATCGCGGAGGCGGTGGGCGACTTCCGCCGCGGGCGCGACCTGCTCAGCCGCGCCCGCACCGAGTTCGACGGGATCGGCTACCGCGTCGGGATCGCCCAGAGCGACGTCGCCCTCGCGCACGCCGACCACCGCGCCTTCGATTTCGCCGGCGCCCGCGCGCGCGCGCTTGCCGCCCGGGCGAGCTTCCGCGAGGCCCAGAACCCGCGCGGCGAGGCCGCGTGCGAGCGCCTCCTCGCGATGGTGGCCATCGACACCGACGACTTCGACGCCGCCGACGCGCACGCCAGGGTGGCGTTCAAGATCTACGAGCGCCTCCAGGACCCCTGGGGCCAGCTGGAGGCCCGGCTGCTCGTGGCCCAGGTGGCCCTGGCGCGAAGCGACAGCCGCGCGGAGGCGCTCGTCACGGGCTGCGACCAGGCCGTGCTCGACGAGGGCGAGCCCCGCCAGCACCGGCACCTCACGCGCGCGTGGCTCGCTCAGCGGCAGAGGCGCTGGTCCGACGCCGCGGTCGAGATCGACGCTGCGCGCGCGGTGTTCGCGTCATCGTCGGCCGGAGACGCCGAGGCTCGCGCCACCGACCAGCGCTCCACCGGCGACCACACCCCCCACCTGCTCGTCCGCCTCGCCCGCCTCGAATGGGTCGGCCCCGCCCTCGGCAAGATCGAGGCTTGGCTGCAGCAGATCGAAGGGGCGGACGGGCGGACGCGTGATAAGGTGCGCGCCCCATGACGACCCCCCAGGATCCGCAGAAGCGCAACAAGCAGAAGGCGCGGCGAACGAAGCAGCTGGCCGCCTGGCGCGTCGAGAAGGCCGCCGCCGCCCCCACGAGCGCTGCCGCCAAGAAGAGCGCATCCAAGGCGAAGTAGCCCGCCGCGGGGCTCGCTCAGCCCTGTTCGACCAGCGCGAGCTTGCTCCGCGCCATCTTCCCGAGCTTCGCTCGTCCGCCTTTCTCGGCGACCGTCCGCAGGAGCTCCTCGCCCAGGGGGTGGCCCTGCTCGGCGAAGTGCAAGCCCACGTATTTGGACATGGACCAATTGTCGCCTGACGGGGACGTGTAGCCAAGTGTACGCCGAGAACTTGTCCTCGCGGTGACCCGCCCCGTTACGATCGGCACACGATCCACCCTGGAGGGTCACCCAATGCCCGGCACGCTCGTCCATGCCCATCAGCGCCGCGAAATCCGGCGCTCCGTCCGCGTCGACTGCCAGGTCGTCCGCGAACGCGACTTCCAACTCGTGGCAAGCCGCGGCGTCGACCTGTCGCCCAAAGGAATGCTCGTCATGTCGCAAGACATGACCCTGACGGGGGAGCCGGTCATCGTCTCCTTCCGTCTGCCGCGCAGCGAGTACTGGTTCGACGCCGAGGCCACCATCGCCCGCGTCGTCCACGGGCGCCGCCCGGGAGACGTCGGCCGGTGCCTCGGGCTCGAGTTCGATCGCATCGATCCCGAGGCCGAATGGTTCCTGCGCGGCGCGCTCTGGGGCGTTCCGCCGCCCGTGCCCACCCGGGACCGGCGCATCGACTACGCGGCGAGCATTCACCTCGCGGCCGTGTCCTGAAACTCAAGGAAGAGGAGGGTTCTTCGATGCACGCATCGCTGCTTTCGGATTCGTCCAGCTCACTGCGCCTGCTCACTCCGTCGGTGGCCCGCGCCTTCCGCGGAAGCATCGCGCGCAACCGGCGCCACGAGCTGCGCCGGGCCACGCGGCTGGGCTGCCGCGTGCGTCGCCTCGACGACTGGAGCCTCGTCGGCGACCGGACGCTCGACCTCTCACCGCAGGGCATGCTGGTGCTCTCCGACGAGCGCCTCGAGTTCGGCCTGGACGTGGTCGTGAGCTTCCAGGCGACCGAGCTGCCGATATGGTTCGACACGATGGCGAAGGTGGTCCGCGTCGTCGAGGGGCGGCGGCCGGGCGACGCGGGGCGCGCGCTGGGCGTGCGCTTCGAGACGTTGCCGGCGGTCTCCCGGCTCATCCTCCGGGGTCACCTCCGCCGCCTGCCCACGCCGCCGCCGCAGCGCGAGCCTCCGATCGAGCTGTGCCCGAAGGATCCCGACTACGCCCAGATCGTCCGGGACATCTGGGAAGGACGCCTGTAGCGTCGCGCGGCGTGAGCGCGATGCATGGGGGATGGCCGCGTGCCAGGATTCGTCGGCCTCGGTCCGCCCACGGCGAAGCTCCGTTCTTCGCCATTCCTCGCGAAGAGACCTGCGCCACTAGAAGCGCAGGGTGCGCAACAATGCGCGCTTCTAGCGCAAGCTCGCGCAGGTGCACTACGCCTCTTTGTTCCATCCCTGTTGCAGTCCTTCACACGAGGATTACGGGGATCCGACTATTGATGCGCTTCCGCGCATGGCTTGCGCGAGGACAGGAGCGGGCATGTTCGGTGCACCGTTCGTGCTCGGATAGGTCGGCGCCAATTCATCGCCGGCGAACTCGCGCTTGCTTGGAAGCTCGCGTGCCCTACGCACCGAGCTTCCCGAGAGGGACAGAATGAACACAGCCAAGTACGTTGGAATCTTCTTCGTCGCTGCATCCATCGCAGCCAGCGGCTGCAGCTCGACCCCCCAGGGCTCCGACAATCCGTCGGGGGACGACAGCGGCGCCCTCGGGTCGGCAGGCCACGACTCAGGCAGCGGCAGCTCGAGCGGCGCGGGCTCGAGCAGCGGCGCCGGGAGCAGCGGAGCGTCGAGCGAAGGCGGGGCGAGCAGCGGTGGTGCCAGCGCTGGTGGCTCGAGCAGCGGCGGCGGGTCGAGCGGTGGCGGTGGTGACGCGGGCCTCACGAGCGACCAGGAGATCGACCGCTCGGTCGCGCCGGTGACGCTCACGATGGCGCCGTTCACGGTGCCGCCCGGCCAGGAGGTCTACTACTGCCAGACCTTCGCGAACCCCTGGGGCAAGCAGGTCGACGTCAAGACATACTCCCTCACCATGGGCCCCGGCTCGCACCACATGTTCGCGTTCTATGCGAGCAACGCGACCAACGGCGCCATCGCCCCCTGCCAGAACGGCGGCCTGACGTTCGGGCCGTTCACCTTCACTGCGGGGTCGCCCCACACGGACACGACGTATCCGCCGACCATCGGCGCCACCGTGACGGCGACCACCGGATTCGAGCTCAACGTGCACTACATCAACGCCGGGTCGACCCCCCTGGCGGCAACCGTTGCGTTGACGATGTACATCGCCAAGCCCAACGTCATCACCAACCACGCGGGCGTGATCTTTTTGAACCAGACCCAGATGACGGTCGCCCCCAGCTGCACGACGGCCTCGGGCGGCTGCCCGTCGTCCTCGAGCTACGTTCTCCCGCAGGCGGTCAACATCATCTCGGCCTCCAGCCACATGCACAGGTTCGGGACGAACTTCTTGGCGACGACCTCGAACGGGCAAACGCTCTACCAGACCAACCAGTGGGCCGAACCGCCGCCGAAGGCCTACTGGCCGCCCCTGCAGCTCGCGGCAGGGACGTCCATCACCTGGACTTGCACGGACGTGAACGACACGGGTAGCAAGCTGACCTTCGGCGAGTATGCCCAGACCAACGTCATGTGCATCTCGGAGTCCATCTACTACCCCGTGAGCGACGTGAACAACCCGATCATCGCCACCCAGTTCTGACGAGACGGGCTACGCGCTCGGGGTGCCTGCTGATGGTCTACGGCCGGTCGCGATCGATCGCGACCGGCGCGTCACTGGCAGGAGGACTGGAACATCGCGGGTAGGGACGCGATCACCCCCTGGCAGGATGTCTGGTTGTTGGTCGCGGCCACGGAGAGGCAGCTGCTCCCGAGCGAGGTGTTGGCCATCGAGGCGAAGGCGCAACATTTCATCAGACCCGCGCAGCTCCCGGTCGGGGCGCCCGCGTCGCCGACCGCTGCCCCGCTGCTGCCGCCGTCGGCGCCCCCGCCGACCCCACACGCCGCCGAACAGCTGTTGGTCTCGCACGCGAAGACGGGACCTTCGCAGGAAGTGCAAGAGCTCGTCTTGCACTGCTGCAGCTGCGAGAGGCAGGTCGTCTCGAGGCAGCTCACGCACCCGGCGCTGTAGCCTCCCAACACCGTGCCCGAAGGGCAAACCCAGCCCGACGTGTCGAGGCTCGCACCATCGCTCGACGAAGACGCCGCGCCGCTGTCCGCCGGGGCCCCCCCGTCGTCGCCTGCACCGCCGCTCGAGCCACCCGACCCGCCGCTTCCGCCGCTTCCGCCGCTTCCGCCGCTTCCGCCGCTTCCGCCGCTCCCTCCGCTCCCTCCGCTCCCGCTCGAGCTGCCCGACGACGTTCCGCCACCGTTCGAGGAGCCCCCCGAGCAGGCGACCGCGCCCGTGCTCAAGATGAAAAGCGCTGCCAGGACCTCTCGACGCATCGCCGTGCACCCTTCCTTGCCCTGCACCCCCAGAACCTGTACCTGGCCATTATTAGCGGACGAGTGGCTCGCGCCGCAACACAGACCGTGGGGCCGAGGGGGGACCCGGTGCGCTCCGCGCCGCGTTACCCGACGCGCTCGACGCGGGCGAGCAGGTAACGCTTGGTCTCGCGGCCGAGCAAGGGACCGCCGTGACCCTCGGCTTGCACCTGCGACCTGCGCAGACCGGCTGAGGGCACCGGTCTAGGTGAGCTCGAGCACGAGCTCGGGCGCCCCGGGCGGACCGTAGGGCCCCTCGAACTTGACGAGGCGATGCGGCGCGCGGCGCTCGTACCACATGTGGTACTTCGGCAAGAACGGCTTCATGAGACGCGTGAGCACGGCCCCCATCGACACCCAGTCGTTGATGTCCGGGTACATCTCGACCTGGACGACGTCGCGCGACTGCCCGCCGATCGAGAGGGTGCCCCGGGTCGACACAACCTCGATGTAGACCTTGGCGATGAAGCGGTCGTTGATCCACGCGTAGACGCTGCGCCGCTCGCTGTCGTGCGGGATCCACCCGAGCAGGAAGGGCAGGGCGACCTCCGGATAGGTCGCCTGCGGCAGGCCGAGCCGCTGGTGGCGGAAGTCGGGGACATGCTCGGTCCGGATGGCCAGCCCGTTCGCGTCGTAGAGGTTGCGAGCGAGGACGCTGGCGACCAGGCCCTTGCCCTCGCGCCTGAGGCGGAACTCCTCGCGCATCCTCCCGTCGAGGATCGGGTGCTCCACGGAGAGGACCACGTCCTCGCCGTCGGACGCGTACTCGATCGTGCTCGTCCTCCGCGACCCGCTCGAGAGCAGGTTGTGAGCGTCGAGCACGGTATGGAAGGTGCGCTTCTCCCGCGGGCGGATCGCGTAAGTTAGCTTGCCGGCGAAGTCGGCCGGCGGGACCGGGATCATCGTGACGACGCTCATGTCAGCGAAGCTCCGCGCTGGACTTGCCCAGCACCCGCCGGGCGACGACCAGCATCTGGATCTGCTGCGTACCCTCGAAGATGTCGGTGATCTTCGCGTCGCGCGCCCACTTCTCGAGCAGGTCGGTTTCGGCGTAACCAGCGGCGCCGCACAGCTCGACGCACCGCAGCGTCAGCTCCACGGCGACCCGGCCGGCCTTCGCCTTGGCCATGGAGGCCTCGAGCGAGTTGGGGATGCCGTTGTCGGCCATCCACGCGCTCTTGAGCGTGAGCAGCCGCGCCGCCTCCAGCTCGGCGTCGAGCCGCGCCAGCTCCGCCTCGACGTGCGAGCCCAGCCAGGGCGAGCGCGCGTCGGCCTCCGGCGGGCGCGCCCGGCCGAGCAGCTCCCGCGTCCGGTCGAGCGCTGCCCCCGCCACGCCGATCGCCATCGCAGCGACGACCGGGCGGGTGTTGTCGAAGGTCTTCATCACCCCCGCGAACGCCTTGCGCGTGTCGATCTCCGCGCTGCCGAGGATGTTGTCCTTGGGCACGCGGCAGTCCTCGAAGACGATCGTGGCGGTGTCGGACGCGCGGATACCCAGCTTGTGGTCGAGCCTGACGACCTTCATCCCCGGCGTCCCCTTCGGGACCAGGAACGACTTGATGGCGGCGCGCCCGAGCGACGGGTCGATCGACGCCCACACCACGACGGCGTCGGAGCGCTCGCCGGCCGTCACGAAGATCTTCTCTCCGTTGATGACCCACTCGTCCCCTTCGAGGCGCGCGCTCGTGCGGATCGCGGCGGAGTCGGAGCCGGCGTTCGGCTCGGTGATGGCCATCGCGATCCAGCGCTTGCCGTACTGCTCCTTCTGCTCCCGGGTGCCGACCGCCGACAGGGCCGCGTTGCCCAGGCCCTGACGGGGGATCGTCAGCGCGAGGCCCAGATCGCCCCAGCAGAGCTCGGCCATGCCGATCACGGCCGCCATGTTGCCGCCGTTCTTGTTCCTGGGCGGCCCGTCCGCGGCGTCCTCCTTCTTGGCGCCGCTCAGCGCGGCGGCCGACGCTCGCCCGCCGCCGTCGTTCATGCCGGCGAGGACGGCGGCGAGCAGGTCGAGCTCCTTGGGGTAAGTGTGCTCCGCGCTGTCGTACTTACGGGAGATCGGACGAAAGACGTTCACGCCGATGGCGTGCGCCTGCTCGGCGACCGCCCGCAGCCTCTTGGGAACCTCGAGATTGATCACGGTTGTCTCCTCACGCCTCGCTCACGCCAGGAGCGCCCCTTCGAGCACACCGATGGCTCGAAGGTCGCGGTACCAGCGCTCGACCGGATGCTCCTTGATGAAGCCGTGACCCCCGAGCAGCTGCACGCCGTCGGAGCCGATCTTCATCCCCTTGCTCGCGCACTGCATCCTCGCGAGCGTGGCATGCTTCGCCACGTCGAGGCCCTGGTCCAGACGGCTCGCCGCCCGGTGGACCATCAGGCGCATCCCCTCGAGCTCGAGCGCGATGTCGGCCACCATGAACGCGACCGCCTGGCGGTTCGAGATCACCTCGCCGAACGCCTGTCGCGAGTTGCAGTAGGGGACCACGTAGTCCAGGACCGACTGCCCGGCGCCGACCGCCATCGCGCCCCACGCGATCCGCGCGCGGTCGACGAGGTCGCCGACGTCGAACTCGTTCGGCGACGCCTGGCCGCCCAGCAAGGCCTCGTCGGGCACGCGCGCCGCCTCGAGGCGGAGGCGCCCGAGCCCGGCCGCGCGCACGCCCATCGCCGGGTCGCTCTCGACGGTGAGCCCGGGGGTCCCGCGCTCGACGACGAACAGCCGCGGCCCGACGCCGCGCACCTCGGCCACGACCACGAAGACCTCGGCGGTCGCCGCCAGGGGAACGAGTGACTTCTCGCCCCACAGCGCCCACCCGCCGTCCGTCGAGCGAACCGCCCCGGTGCGCGGGCGCATCGGATCGAACAAGGGGCGCGGCTCGAGGAGGGCCAGCGCCGCGGGGACGAAGCGCTCCTCGAGGAAGGGCGGCAGGTAGCGCGCCTGCTGCTCGCCCGTGCCCCAGGTCACGATGGCCTGGACGACGGCGAGCGGCGAGAGGATGGCCGTGGTGAGCCCCATGTCGCCCCGCGCCAGCTCCTCGAAGATCAGCGCGTGGGTCACGGTCGAGCGCTCGGTCGCGGCGCCGCCGAGGGACTCTGGGATCATCATTCCCGCCAGCCCGAGGGCGTGGCCCTGGGCCAGCACCTGGTCGGGCGGCGTGGCAGCGGCGTCCGCAGCGTGCGCGGCCGGCCGGAGCACCTCTTCGGCGAACCGGCGCATCGCGTCGCGCATGAGCGCCTGCTCGTCGGTGGGGGCCAGGTCGAACAGCGCAGGCCCCTTCGAGGGCCCGAGGCGCTGGGCCTCGGCGGCCTGCGCCGCGCGCTTCTTGGCCGCGGACGCCCCGAACGAGCTGATCGCCTTGGTCCCGGCGCGCGCCCCCTCGTAGATGGCCCTCTGGACGGGGCCGAGCAGGTGAAGACGGGCGGCGAGCTCCGACCCGCCGAGGCGCGCGAGGGCGCGCAGCGGGGCTCCGCCGATCTTGCCAACCTTGAATCCGCGCGATCGGACCATGACTATCCTCTCCTGTCCTTGTACAGCGAACGCAGCGTCGAGTTCGTGACCAGGGCCAGCGCGTCGACCGCGACCTCGCGGTCCCGCAGCCGCCCGTCCAGCAGCCCCTCGAGCAGACCGAGCATGCCCGCGACCAGCAGCTCGACGTGCGCCTGGGCGGTGTGGCGCGGGACGACCAGCCCGTAGCGGGGGAAGCTCTCCACGAGCTGGCTCCGCGCCTGGTCGACCATGCCGCGGAACACGCGCCCGAGGACCGTCCCGTCGTCGGTCCGGTGGCGCAGGAAGATGCGCGTCAGCTCCGGCTCCGCGAGGAACGCCGCGACGATGGACTCGTACGCGCTCCGGATCGAGCCCTTCACGTTCCCGGGGTCGAACTTCGTGAGCTGGCGCTCGAGCCTCCCGAGCATCCGCTCGCCGATCTCCGCGGCGGCGGCCCCGAGGACGGCGTCCCGGTCGGCGAAGTGGACGTAGAAGCTCGGCTGTTTGAGCCCCGCGGCGCTGGCGATGCGTCCGGTGGTCGCCGACGCGACCCCTTCGCGCCGGAAGATCTCGATCGCCCCGTCGATCAGCCTGCGGCGGGTGAGCTCGGTGCTCTCCTTGCGCGTGGGCTTCGTCGTCTGCACCGCGTCCACCGATAACATATTGCCGAACAGGCGCAACCTGCCGTGAAATTGCGTCCCCGGGAAGGCAGCCGGTAGGCTGGCCCCCGTGAACCCCCTCAGATCTCGCGTCGCACTCGTTCTCGCAGCCTCGGCCTTCGGAGCGTCCGTCTGGGCGTGCACGGTGACCACCGCGTCGGCCCCCTACCCGGACGTCCAGACGTTCTGCACGGCCAAGGCCAAGGCGGAGTGCCAGGTGTCGGCCCTGTGCGCGATCGACGCCACGGCGTGTCAGTCGGTCCGCGCCGAGCTGTGCCTCCAGCAGGCCGCCGACGCCCAGGCCGCGACGCGCAATTACTCCCCCGACGGCGCGTCCGCCTGCCTCGACGCGGTCAACCAGGCCTACGGCAACGGCAATAGCAAGATCCTGTTCGCGCAGCTGAGCGGCAGCGGCTCGATCGCCGACAAGTGCGCGCGCGTGTTCTCCGGCAACGTCGAGAACAACCACGCGTGCCAGAGCGACTACGACTGCGCTGGCGGGCGCGCATGTGCTCCGGTCCCGGGGACGACGCAGCACGTCTGCGCGGACGTCGTCTCGAAGAACGAGGGCGACTACTGCCGCAACCCCGGCGACACCTGCGCCGCCGACACGTTCTGCTCGGCCCAGGACGGCGGGGCGCCCCAGTGCCAGCCCGCCGTGCAGGCCGGACCGTGCGGGCCATCCGCCCCGTGCGTCGGCGCCGACCGATGCACCGGAGGCCTGTGCATGCCCCGGGTCACCGCGGGGCAGGCGTGCATGAGCAACGACGACTGCGCGCCCGCCGCGCCGTACTGCGACGCGTATGCCGGGCACATCTGCACCGTCGGGTTGACGTTCGCGACGGGCGCCCTCGACTGTCACGGATACGAGGCCACCGGCGCGGACGCCGGGGTCGACTCGGGCGCCGGGCTCGACGCTGACGCCGCCTCCACCCCGGGCCCTAACGCGGGCGACGCCGGAGACGCCGGCGACGCGACGGGTGAGTGACCCGGGGGCGCCGGGAGAGATTCTTCGGATCACCGCGGCAAGCCGCCGGACGTCGGCAACCGGATCCGGATGGTCGAACACTGCTGCGTTTGAGGGCCGTTACCCGCGCGCCCCGCCCGCGGGTTCGTGGTACGAGCCGGAGGGTGCGGCGCTTCGTCGTCATCTGCCCCGAGGCGACGGCGTCGGACGATTTCCTCCTCGACGACCTCCCCGGGACCAGCGGCCGGCTCGACGTTGGCCTGCGCTGCATGCGCGCTGCGCTGCTCTTCTCGCACGGCATCCGGCGCGACGTCGTGGTGTACGTGGTCCTGGGCGGCGGGCCGCGCGCTCCCCGCGTCGTCCGGGTGAGCGGGGCCGCGGCCCGCTTCGTTCGCCCCGACGAGCGCAGCCTCGCGCTCCTCGCCAAGAAGGTGCTGGCCAGCCGGGTCGACACCGCCGCCGGCGGCTTCGTGGACGTCCGACCCGGAGTCGCCCTGGCGAGCGGCGGGCTCGAGCAGGTCATCGCGGACCTCGGCGGCGCGACGGCGTACGTGCTCGAGGAGAGCGCGCCGGACATCCGCGACGTGGCCGACCTCGAGAGCCGGGACGTCGCGTTCTTCCTCGGCGACCACCTCGGCTTCGACGACGCGACCCGCGCTCACCTCGGGGCGATGGGCGTGTCCGCCGTCGGCGTCGGGCCGGTCAGCGTTCACGCGGAGGACGCGGTCGCCATCGTCTCGAACGAGCTCGATCGCCGCGACGCGCGCCGTCACACGCCCCGATAGTCCTCGAGGTCGATGGCGGTCGCGGCCTCCTGGACCACTTCCTTGAGCCGCCTGCTGACGGAGCTCCGCCACGGCATGCGAGGGCACACGATGCCAGCTTCGCGCCAGCCCCGTCCATATCGGGAGGGCGGCGCTCTGCCCCCCTGGGTATGCTGCGCGGCGCACGATGAAAGGGCGCTCTGTCTGGATCGTAGGGGCGATGGCCGCCTTCGTGGCGGTCGTCGCGTGGTACGAACTCGGTTCGTCCCGACCTCCCGAGCGCCGCGTGGCCGCCGCGGAGCGCCCGACCGGGCCGCAGCCCGACATGGCCCCCACGCCTCCGCCCGCCGTCGCGAGCGCGCTCGCCCCGAGCGACCCGGCGACGGCGGAGAGTGGCGCCGCGCGGGTCGCGGCCGGCGACGACGCCGCGGACGAGCGCACGGTCGTCGGCATGTACCAGAACATGGCGGACGCGGTGGACGCCTACGGGCCGGGCGCCTGCGCGGGGCTCGGTCAGGCGTTCGTAGCCTTCGTGGCCGACGGCGCCCCGGCGACGGGCCGGCTCGTTCGTTCCAGCGCGGATGCCGGGCAGGACTACAGCGCCCGCCTCGAAGGACTGCTCGGACCGCATGTCGATCACGTCAGGGCGAAGCTGAAGGAAGCCGTCACGCGCTGCAGCGAGGATCCGGGCGTGGTCGGCGCGCTGCGAACGCTGGCGAGCTTGAAGTGAGGGCGAAGCCCTCATCCCGAGCGAAGCGAGGGATCTCCGTGGGCCTACTCGTCGCCCCCGTCACTGCGCGCGAAACGCTCGATGGCCGCGATGGCTGCCCCCGTGAACACAGAGAGAACCAGCGCCATCGCGAAGCGAGACCAGCGGCGCTCGGGGTCGACGAGAAGCGCGGCCGCCAGGTAGGCCACCGGAATGACGACGACGGCGAGCCACCGCATCTTCGTCGGGGGCTCGGTCATGACCCGAGCGTACCGCGTCCGCAGCCGGCGTCCCTGTGCGGTGGAGGGCCTCACGAGGGCTGAACGCGCGGCAGGGCCTCTATGTTCCCGTTCTCGCCGGAGATTGTGGCCCCCCCTCAGCAGGCCTCAGCAGGAGGGGCAAGGTCTCGCTCGGACTGCGAAGCACCTCGCACGCGACTCGGCGGCCGGCGCACGCCCGTCTCGTCGATGAGAATCAGGCGCGCGGCCCGGCGGATGACGCTTCGGCGCAGGAAGCGCTCTCCTCCGCGATGGCCCTGAGCAGCTCCTCGCGGCGCGACGGCCGGGTAGACTGCAGGTTCGTCGAGGCGGGCGTCTGCGTCGTCATCGCCGACCTTCAACGGGTCGAGCGCCGTTGCACGTCGAGATCCGTGCCAACCCGTAGGCGTTCAAGGTACTCCCGATACGAGTACCATCGGTCACGCTTCTTCCCGGTGGTCTCGACGAGCACGCCGGCCGCCGCGAGCGCGTCGATGGCCCGAGCGGCGGTGGGCTTGCTCGTGCCCGTAAGCTTCATCGCGGATGCGACGCTCACCAGGGGATGGCGAGGGAGAAGCTCGAAGAGGCGAATGGCGGCGACCGAGGTGGTGTCGTTCTGGATCACGCGTGCGCGATCTGCAGCGACAATGGCGAACAGCTCCCGCGCCGAGACAACGGCCTCGTCGGCGATCGTTGCAACTCCGTCGAGGAAGAAGTCCGTCCATGCCTCCCAGTTGCCGTCGACGCGCACGGCGCTCAAGCGGCGGTAGTAATCGTCGCGATGCCGCTTGAAGAAGAGGCTCAGGTAGAGGAGCGGCTTCGCGAGGAGCTTCCAGTGTTCCAGAAGTAGCGTGACCAGCAACCGTCCGATGCGGCCGTTGCCGTCGAGGTACGGGTGGATCGTCTCGAACTGAACGTGCAGGAGCCCCGCGCGCACGAGTGGCGGCAGACTGTTGTCTCCGGCGTCCATGTACTTCTCGAAGGCGGAAAGCGCCTCGGCGAGCGCGTGCGGCGGCGGGGGCACATAGACCGCGTTCCCCGGCCTCGTCCCGCCGATCCAGTTCTGGCTCCGTCGAACCTCGCCGGGCAGCTTCTCGGCGCCGCGCACCTCGCGCATCAGGCGCTGATGGGTCTCGTTCAGCAGGCGCATCGAGAGGGGCAGCCCTTTCGGGTCGCTGATCTGGTCGCGGGCGTAGGTGAGCGCATCGAGGTAGTTGCAGACTTCCTCGACGTCCGCGTTTGGCGGCGCGCTCTCCTCGGCCTCGAATGTGAGCAGATCGACCAGGGTTGCCTGGGTGCCTTCGATCTGCGAGGACAACACGGCCTCCTTGCGGACGAATGCGTAGATGAACCAGTCGAGCGAGGGCACCATCTCGCCTGCGAGCTCGAGCCGGGTCAGCGCTTGCTCGGCGGCCCCGAGCCGTTCAGCGAGCGCGGGGGCGAGAGCCAACTCGGGATCGGCGGGTGGCAAGGGGAACGGAAGGAAGGCCGCGACCTCCTCTCCGCCAACGGTGGTCCGCTCGTATCGGCTCATGACACGCTTGGTCATCCGCCCGGTTCCACTAGGAATGACATCGTCCCTGTTGCCGAGACACAGGAACGACTTCGTTCCCAGCTTGGCCAATAGGAACGTATGGTTGACTACCCTCGAGCGCTAGTCAAGAAGTCGTTCCTAACGTGGTGCCGGACGACGAAGGTCAGCCGGGCGGCGGCAATCGGACACGGACGTGCGTGAGAGCGAGGCGCGCGTGGGCGTGGGCGTGGGCGTAGGCGAGCGATACCTCATCCGGGTACCTGCCTAAATACAACTACTTGACCATAAGGTCAGGACAGGCAATATAGACAGGCACCATCGATGCTCGCAGAGACTTCCGTCCGGGAGGCGCGCCAACTGCTCGAGTCATGGCTCGAGCGGCCTCGAATGCGTGCGGCGCGAGGAACCCAGGAAGGAGCGGCGGACCTCGTCGTCGAGCAAGGCTCCGTGCGCATGGCCGTGGAGCTCAAGGGGGCAGGGGACTCCGCCGCCGTCGGAACTGCCATCGTCGCGGCAAAAGATGGAGCGTCTCGCATTGGCCCTAAGGTCCTGCCGGTCGTCGCCGTCCCCTACATGGGCGACGTCGGCAAGAAGCTCTGCGCCGACGCGGGCGTCTCGTGGTTCGACCTCTCCGGGAACGCTCACATCATCGCGCCGGGGCTGCGCATCCTGATCGAGGGAAAGCCGAACCGGTTCGTCCGGCGGGGCCGTCCGGCGTCCGTGTTTGCCCCAAAGAGCGCGCGGATCGCCCGTCGCCTGCTCATCGAGCCCAAAAGGGCCTGGCGACAGCAGGACCTCGCGCGTACCACGGGCCTCGACGACGGCTTCACGAGCCGCATCGTCCAGCGCCTCGAGAACGACCGCTTGGTCGAGCGGACTCCAGAGGCGATGGTTCGCGTCCGCGACCCCAACCTCCTGCTCGACGCCTGGGGCGAGGTGTACGACTTCGAGAAGCACACGATCGTGCGAGGCCACATTTCGGCTCGCGACGGAGAGGAGCTTCTCGGCAAGGCCGCCGGGGCGTTGGAGGGGAAGATGCGGTACGCGGCGACGGGCCTCGCCGCAGCGTACCTGTACACCCAGTTCGCGGCGTTCGGCCTGGCGACATTCTTCGTCGATCGCCGCCCTCCCGAATCGCTCCTGAAGGCGCTCGGCTTCCGCGAGGAGGCCCGCGGGGCGAATGTCTGGCTCGTCGTCCCCAACGATTCTGGAGTGTTCGACGGCGCCGATGAAACGACCAAGGTCGCGCACTGCGTGCACCCCGTGCAGGCCTACGTGGACCTGAAGGCGCACCCCGAGCGGGCGCCGGAAGTGGCGACGGAGCTCCGCTCGCGCCTGCTTCAGTGGTCAACCTGATGCCGCCCAAACCCCGCACGGCAGCCGGCTACAAGCCCGCCCAGGTCGCCCATGTCCGCGCGACCTGTCTGTACGTCGCCACGAAGCTGGGCGACCGTGAGCGATGAGCTCACGGCAACCTGACGGCAACACGGGCTGGTTGACGGAATCTTGTAGCGAATTATCTCTAAGTTCTCACGACTTAGAGGGGTGACCCCAACGGGAATTGAACCCGTGTTACCGACGTGAGAGGCCGGTGTCCTAACCGCTAGACGATGGGGCCGGATGAAACGAGAGCGCGCGTATGCCACGCGCGCAGCTGGGGGACAAGGATTCGAACCTTGATAAGCGGAGCCAGAATCCGCTGTCCTACCATTAGACGATCCCCCAAGACGGCGAAGGGTTAGCCAGCGATCCCGCGCCGTGAGGAGCCGCGAACACTATTCGCGCATGCTCGCTTGTCAAGTGGTGAGCGCGGCCCCGGGGCGGGGGGGGCCGGCGGCGCGGGCGAACTGCAGGCCCCCCCTTGACCTCGCCCCACAAAGGCTTAGCTTTCGCGCCGCTAGCGCTCGACGCTGTCGAGTGCCAAACGCCCCCGGAGGTTTCAGTCCCATGAAGATCCGCCCCCTTTCCGACCGCATCGTCGTCCTCCGCCTGGAAGAGGAATCCAAGACCAAGGGCGGCATCATCATCCCCGACTCCGCCAAGGAGAAGCCGGTCGAGGGGAAGGTCGTCGCCGTCGGTAGCGGGAAGGTCCAGAAGAACGGCAAGGTCCGCCCGCTGGCCGTCAAGGCAGGCGACACCATCCTCTTCGGCAAGTACTCGGGCAACGAGGTGAAGCTCGACGGGGTCGAGCACGTGATCTTGAACGAGGACGACGTCCTCGCCGTTGTTAACTGAGAACGGTTGAGCCGGTCCAAAGGAAGAAGAAGACCATGTCCGCCAAGCAGATTGCCTACAGCCGCGACGCACGCCACGCCATCCTCCACGGGGTCAACGCCCTCGCGAACGCCGTGAAGGTCACCCTAGGCCCCAGGGGCCGCAACGTCGTCATCGAGAAGAGCTACGGCTCCCCGGTCGTGACCAAGGACGGCGTCACCGTCGCCAAGGANNTGGGCGCCCAGATGGTGCGCGAGGTCGCCTCGAAGACGAGCGACAAGGCCGGCGACGGGACGACGACCGCGACCGTGCTCGCGCAGTCGATCTTCGCGGAGGGCCTGAAGCTGGTCGAGGCCGGCACCAACCCGATGGACCTCAAGCGCGGCATCGACGCCGCCGTGGCCTGCGTGGTCGAGGCCGTGAAGAAGGCCTCCACGCCGACCAAGGAGAAGGCCACCATCGCGCAGGTCGGCACGATCAGCGCCAACGGCGACACGACCATCGGCAACATGCTGGCCGACGCCATGGAGAAGGTCGGCAAAGAGGGCGTGATCACGGTCGAGGAGGCGAAGGGCACCGACTCGCAGCTCGAGGTGGTCGAGGGCATGCAGTTCGACCGCGGCTACCTGTCGCCCTACTTCGTCACCAACCCGGAGAAAATGCTCGTCGAGCTCGACGACGTGCTCATCCTCATCAGCGAGAAGAAGATCTCCTCGCTGCACGACATGCTGCCGCTGCTCGAGCAGGTCGCGAAGGACGGCCGCCCGCTGCTCGTCCTCGCCGAGGACGTCGAGTCCGAGGCGCTCGCCACGCTGGTCGTCAACAAGCTCCGCGGCACGCTCAAGGTCTGCGCGGTCAAGGCGCCCGGCTACGGCGACCGCCGCAAGGACATGCTCAAGGACCTCGCGATCCTCACCGCCGGCCAGGTCGTCTCCGAGGACCTCGGCGTCAAGCTCGAGTCCGTCCAGCTCAAGGATCTCGGGCGCGCCAAGCGCGTGAAGATCGACAAGGACAACACGACGATCATCGACGGCGCCGGCGACTCGAAGCAGATCAAGGGGCGCGTCGAGAGCATCCGCAAGGAGATCGAGAAGACGACGAGCGACTACGACCGCGAGAAGCTCCANNTGAAGGAGAAGAAGGCCCGCGTGGAGGACGCGCTCCATGCGACCCGCGCGGCCGTCGAGGAGGGCATCGTCCCCGGAGGCGGCGTGGCACTCCTCCGCGCCTCGGCCGCGCTCGACCAGCTCAAGCTGGAAGGCGACGAGGGCGCGGGCGTTCGCCTCGTGCGGCGGGCGGCCGAGGAGCCGCTGCGCCAGATCGCCCGCAACGCGGGGCACGAGGGCTCCGTCGTGGTCGAGAAGGTCCGCGAGGGCAAGGGCGCCTTCGGGTTCAACGCCGCGACCGAGAAGTACGAGGACCTGTTGAAGGCGGGGGTCATCGATCCGTCGAAGGTCGTCCGGATGGCCCTGCAGTACGCGGCCAGCGTGGCCGGCATGATGCTGACGACCGAGGCGGCCATCGCCGACAAGCCCAAGAAGGAGAAGGCCGCGGGCGCCGGGGGCGGGGGCGGGGGCATGGGTGGAATGGGCGGGATGGGTGGAATGGGCGGCATGGGCGGCATGGGCGGTGGCATGGACGACTTCGACATGGATTGACGGCCGCCCGGCCGGCAGCTTTTGACTTGCCGGATCGCGTCCGACTAGAATTTCGTCGCGCGGTTTCCGCGAGCGTACATGTCGGACCAAAAGCCCCCGATCGTCCGAGAGTTCCCCGCGGGAGCCGTGCTCTTTCGCGAGGGAGAGGCCGGCGAGAACATGTACGTCGTCCAGTCGGGGCTCGTGCAGATCCACCGGCGGATGGCCGAGGCGGACAGGCCCCTCGCCACGCTTGGCCGCGGCGAGTTCGTCGGAGAGATGGCCATCCTCAACGGCAAGCCCCGCACGGCGACCGCCAGGGCGCTCGAGGACGTCCGCTGCCTGGTCATCGCCGCCGCGACTCTCGAGCACATGATCGCGCACAACGCCGGAATCGTGCTCAGGCTCCTGAAGAAGCTCGCCTATCGCCTCGACTCGGCCGATGAGCTCATCCAGATCTTGCTCAACCCCGACCCGAAGGCCAGAGTCCTGCTCGCACTGAAGCGCCTGGATCTCGTCGAGGCGCCCGGCGCGGGCGGGCGGAGCTAGCACGTGGACCTGCGAGTCATCGGCTGCCACGGGGGAGAGACCCCTCGACACCGCACGAGCGCGTTCGTGCTCGACGACCGCCTGGCGATCGACGCCGGCTCGCTGACCAGCGGCATGGACCTGAAGGCGCAGTTCGCCCTCGAGGCCGTCCTCGTGAGCCACGCGCACCTGGATCACATCCGGGACCTCGCGACCATCGCCGACAACCGCCAGAACCGTGTCCCCCCGCTCGTCGTCGCCGGGACGCGGCCGACGCTCGCTGTGCTCAAGAAGCACTTCTTCAACAACCTGCTCTGGCCGGACTTCTCGCGCATCCCTACGCTGCGGCGCCCCGCCATACGCTACCTCGAGCTCGTCCCGGAGAAGGTCACCCGGATCGCGGGCTACGAGGTCCGGGCGATCTCGGTCAATCACACCATCGACTGCTGCGCGTTCACCGTCCGGTCGGCGGACGGTACGCTGGCCTACAGCGGGGACACCGGGCCCACCGAGCGCCTGTGGCAGGTGCTCGGCGAGACGACCGATCTGAAGGCCCTGCTGATGGAAGTGAGCTTCCCCAACTCCGAGGCGCGGCTCGCTCGCGTGAGTGGCCACCACACGCCCGAGACGCTCGCTCGCGACCTCAAGAAGCTCGCCTCGAGCAAGGAGCTCCCGACCCTGCTCTACCACATCAAGCCGAGCTTCCAGGCGGCGGTGGAGCGCGAATGCGCGCGCCTCACGGGGCTCAACCTGACGATCTGCGCGCTGGGCGATCACTTCATCCTGTGACGCCGTCGACCTCACCCGTCGCGCTGGGCCTCGAGGACGACGCCGAGGGCGCGTGCATCGTGGGCGAGGAGCTGAAGCTCCTGGCGACCGTCCTCGCCGCGCTCGATGCCGCCGTGGGCGCCGACATGTCGGCGGCGCGCGGGCGCGTCCTGGACGAGGAGCGCATGCTCCAGATCCGCGACGAGGTGGCGGTGGCCAAGCCGGAGGACCTGCCGGCCCTCTTCGAGCAGATGCACCACCTGGGGGCGCTCCGCGCCCAGCGGGGCAGGGGGGTCACCGGCTCGGTCGATCGGGCGAGCCCGTACTTCGGCCACGTGCGCCTCGAGGAGCAGGACCCGGACGGGCGCCGCCCACGCCGCCGCGACGTGCTGATCGGGTCGCGCTCGTACGTCGACTCGGGGGGAGGGGTCCGGATCGTCGACTGGCGGCACGCCCCGGTGAGCCGGATCTACTACCGGTACGGCGAGGGAGAGGACTACGAAGAGGAGCTCGGCGACCGGCCCGTCGTCGGCGTGGTCGCCGTGCGGCGCGGCGTCAGCATCGTCGCCGGCGAGCTCGTTCGCGTATCGGCCCCGCAGGGCACGTTCGTGCGCGACAAGGGCGGACGGTGGAAGCGGGCGAGCGTGCACCACGCGCGCCTCGAGACCGAGGCTCGGTGGACGCAGCGACGCGGCGACGCGGGGCCGGCGCGCCTCGGCGTCGGCCACGACGGCCAGCCGCGCACCGACAAGCACCTGCCTGCGATCGCCGCGCTCCTCGACACCAAGCAGTTCGACCTGATCGCCAAGGAAGCCGCGGGCCTCGTCGCGATCCAGGGGAGCGCGGGGAGCGGCAAGACGACGGTCGGCCTGCACCGCGTGGCGTACCTTGCGTTCCGCGAGCCCCAGCGCTTCCGCCCCGAGAAGATGTTCGTCGTCGTGCCCAACGAGGCGCTCATCCACTACGTGTCGCGCGTGCTGCCGTCTCTCGGGATCGACGGCGTGCCCGTCACGACGTTCGCGCGCTTCGCGTCGCGGCTGGTCACCCAGCTGCTCCCGAAGCTGCCGGCCCGCACCAGCGACGAGACGCCCCCGATCGCGTCCCGGGTGAAGTCCCACGGCGCCATGCTGCGGCGCATCGAGCGGCTCGTGGCCCAGATCGCGCGGGAGGTGGACGACAAGCTGCGCGCATCGATGGCGCGCTGGCCTGCAGGCGAGCAGGTCGTCCTGGCGTGGAAGGCCACCGAGGGCGACGAGGGAGCCATGGCCCCGGACACGCGCCTGTCCTTGCTCGGCCTCTGGCTCGGCGGCAAGCGCCGGCTGGCCGGCGCGGCGGAGCCGTCCGGCCTCCCCGACGTCACGCGCAGCGCCCTGGATCAGCTCGTCGCGAAGCTCCGGCCGCAGACCCGCTCGGTCTCGAACCTGTGGGACGAGTTGCTCACATCACGCGAGGGCCTCGCGGAGGCGTTCGGGTCCGAGCCGGCGTTCAGCCCCGCGCAGCTCGATCAGGCGCACGCCTGGTGTCTGCGTCAGGCGCGCGTCCGAGCGGAGGCCGACCGCGACGGCGAACAGCCGACGCTCGACGCCGAGGACCGCGCGCTGCTGCTCCGGTGCTGGCAAGCCCTGCGCGGCCCGCTCGTCGACCAGGACGCGAAGCCCATCCGCTTCGCGCACCTGTTCGTCGACGAGGTCCAGGACGCGAGCCCCGTCGAGTTGCGCGTCCTGCTCGAGCTGACCGGCAAGGACCGGTGCATCACCCTCGCCGGAGACGCCGCGCAGCGCATGCTCGACGAGGGCGACGACCGGGGAGACCTCGACTGGAACGCCCTGCTGGACGACCTGGGGATGCCGCACACCAAGCTCGAGCCGCTGCGCGTCAGCTACCGCTCCACGGCGGAGATCACCCGGTTCGCCCGCGCCGTGCTCGGCCCGCTTGCGCACGAGGAGGAGCCGGAGACCACGCGCCAGGGGCCGCCGGTGCGGCTCTTCGGGTTCGCGTCGCCGGGCGAGGCCGTGGCGTGGCTCGCCGAGGTCCTCAAGGAGCTCGCGCGCGACGAGCCGGGCGCCAACGTGGCGCTCGTGACCAGGTTCCCGCAGCAGGCGGATACGTACTACGACGGGCTGCTGCGGGCGGAGGTGCCCAACGTGCGGCGTGTGGCCCGGCAGGACTTCTCGTGGGATCCGGGGATCGACGTGACCGACGTGCGTCAGACCAAGGGGCTCGAGTTCGACG
>PLYU01000322.1 GCA_003153495.1 Myxococcales bacterium | reverse complement strand
AGACGAGCTGCACGAACCCTGGCGCCCCCGGACAGTATCGTGCCCGTGGAAGCGGGCGGGAGGGCTGCGGGCGTGGTGCGCGTCTCCTGCCTCCGCGATGGACCGGCTCCGGGGGAGGCGCGCCGTGGCACGTCCGGCTGGCTCGTGTCGCGCGAGGAGTCGCACGGACTCGACGCCTTGCTCGCCGGGCACGTCGCTGCTGCCCGCGGCCTCGGCACGACGTCGCGCCGCCACGCGCTGCGGGGTCCGAGCACGCCGTGGTAACGCACGAGCGGGTATCGCGGCGGAGGCACGGTCGCCGCGAGGCGCGCGAGGAAGTCGAGCGGCGCTATGAGCGCCTGCGCGGCTCCGCAGGTCTGCGGGGGTGGCGGCTCGAACAAGTGCGGCGGAGATGCCGGCCTGGGGACGCGGGCGGGCTGGACGCTCAGGCCGATGCCGGAGCTGGCGGGAAGGACGGTTCAGCCGATTCAGTGCGCATCTCTCGGCCCCGATTGCGTTCGCTTTGCGGACCCGCACGTCCGGTGGTGTGGGAGGGGTACGGCAGGGCGAACCTGCCGCCCCTACCCGATCCCCCCTCCGAGGACGGCACGTACACGCCCGGCGCCGGGCGGCGCGTGTTCCACGCCGTGGCCCTGACCTTCGGCGTCGTCATCTGCCACGAAGGCTGGCGCTACCCCGAGACCAAAATGGTAGGCGATTCTGCCGTCAGCGGAACGAGTGGCTGACAAACGCCGCAAAGGGGCGTTACGTTGCGTTCTTGCTCCGGCAGGGGAGCTTGGATCTCTTACCCTCAATGACATTCCCGTGCTGGCCCCCGTGTGGCCGTACGGATTCCAGGGGCCCCGGGCTCGCAACAACGTTGCTGGACCTTCGAGACGGGCACGTACGATGAGGAAAGGTTTTTCGGGCACCTCCCATTCAACTTATTACGGCGCGGTAAAGGCAATCCACTGTCCTCCGCGAAAGAGAAAACAATGCGAGCGAATCGAATTCAAACATCCGTGCTTTTAGTAGGGTTCATGGCTGCGGGTTGCGGCAGTCAAGCGGGTTCTGGGAGTTCGATCGATGGCGGCGACGCTTCGACGCAAGATAGCCATAAGGCACAGACAGACGCGCCCGACAATGGTGCCTCTGACACATCGGGAGAGGACACATTCAGAGTCGATAGCAACGTCGCCGACACCCACGCTGTCACCCCCGTCACCGGGCCTTGCGATATTTACAGCGCAGCCAACGCACCGTGCATCGCCGCACATAGCACCGTGCGTGCTCTCTTTGGCAACTATAGCGGAAACCTTTATCAAGTCCAACGCGCTTTAGATAATGCCACCAAAGAAATTGGAGTCCTGTCCCCTGGAGGCTTTGCCAATTCGGCCGACCAAGATGCATTCTGCTCCGGCACGACATGCACCATTTCGGTCATTTATGACCAGTCCCCCATGGGCAATCATCTCAAACCTGGCCCCGCAGGCTCGGCACCCCAGAGTGGTAAACAGGGCAACACGCCCGACCTCCCTGCGAATGCGACCGCGTTACCCCTCACGGTTGTGGGGGGACTCAAAGTCTACGGCGTACTCGTCACCCCTGGCGACCAGAACACCGGCGCACCAGGCGTTGGTTATCGGAACGACTCACCTAAAGGCACTGCAACAGGCAACAAGCCGGAGACTGAATACTTTGTGACGAGTGGCACGAGCAACTTGGTAGGTGGGTGCTGCTTTGACTATGGCAATGCCGAAACAGACAACAACGACGACGGCGCCGGCACCATGGAAGCAGTGTACTTTGGTTACAACAACTGGTGGGGGTCTGGTTCTGGAAACGGCCCCTGGGTCATGGCAGATCTCGAAAATGGTATCTGGGCGGGCGGAGGGAACGATCCTCAGAAGGGCGTTTCAACCAATACGCCTCTCCCATACCCGTACGTCACGGCCATGGTCATCGGCCGGGGACAGGCTTCCTTTGCGCTCAAAGGCGGCAACGCGCAATCTGGTGTCCTGACGACCATGTATGATGGACCGCGCCCCAATGGCTACACCATGCAGCTACAGGGGGCGATCATCCTCGGAACCGGTGGGGACGATAGCGATTGGGCTGGAGGGAACTTCTATGAAGGGGTCATGACTGCCGGCAATGCGTCGGATGCAGCCGACGACGCTGTGCAAGCGAACATTGTCGCTGTCGCATACGGTACCCCGTCGACGAAAGGCTATATTGGTTGCTACACCGACAGCTCGGCGCGCGATCTGCCCTACGCTGCATATTCGAACAACACCACGTCTAGCGACGACTCCTGTGTCAGCGCCTGCCAAAGCGCGGGCTACAAGTACGCCGGCGCGCAGGACGGCAATCAGTGCTTTTGCGGCAACAGCTACGGGTCGCAAGGCACATCGAACAACTGCAACATGGCCTGCGCGGGCAACAGCGGCGAGACGTGTGGCGGCTTTTGGGCGAACAGCGTTTACGCAACTGGAAATTGATTAAGGCAGGCGCGTCCGTGAAGGAGTCAGCGGGCAGTCGAGAGACGTCCGTCGCCCTCAACACGGAGATCGGTGATGTCAGCCAACACCTCCTGTTTCTGGCCCAGCCGAACGGCAGTACCGTCCCGCTGCCATGTCCGACGACGACCCCCAGTCCGAACTCGAACGTCTCCGTGCCGAGAACGAGCGCCTGAAGAAGAAGACCGAGCGAACGACCTCGCTCAAGGTCTCCGAGAAGGGCGGCGTCTCGGTCTACGGCCTCGGGCGCTTCCCCGTCACGCTCTACAAGGAGCAGTGGACGAAGCTGCACGACATGGCCGACGAGATTCGCGAATTCATCAGGGTCAACGAGGACGAAGGGGGAGGACGCATGAAGAATCCGCGCAACGCCGTGGGCGATAGGCTGCCGACCGCGCGCCTCGTCCGAGGGGCCTGCACGGCTACAGATCCGCGTTCTTCATCTCCTGCCGCTTCTGGGCCGCCCGGACGCTGGCCGCGATGTCGGCCGGGAGCGCGACGACGACGACCTCGACCTCCATCGCCTTGAGGGCGGGCTTTCGCCAGCCGGTTCGCAGTCCACGAGCCGCGTCGTCGTCGGTGAGCACGAGCAGAAGGCGGGCATGCCCGCAGGGGAACGCCAGCTTCCGGGCGGCGACCAGCTTGAAGGCGTCGGCCAAGACCTTGTCGGGCTGGCTGCCCTTCAGGCGGCCCTGGTGCGCGTAGACCTCGGCGAGGACGGGCGGAGGGCCCTCGGTGCCGCCGTCGATCTCGACGCACGAACCGTCCGGGAGCTGAAGCTTTCGCCGGACCAGCTCAACGCCGAACTTCTTGCCGACCGCTTCGAGGGCGAACGTCTCGGCGGCTCGTTGCTCCGCGCTGTCGGACAGGTGCGGGGTGGACATTGACGCGTCTCCAGGACGAAGCACATCGTACTCGCGGTGGACCCGGGCGTGGTCGGTTCCGGGCCGGGACGAAAGATCTCGGTACGGACACCGGGGCTCGGGCGCGCGAGGGGTGGCGAAGCCGGTGGTGGGCCCGTCATCCAGAAGGCTCAAAGCGAATGGCGGCTACAAGCCTCATTGCTGAGGCCGATGCGGCGGCTACTTTAGCGCGTGAGCCCGGCATCGCGGCGTTCGCCAACGACTGCCCGTCGGTCACGAAGAACTCCCGAACGACCTGATGTTCGCCGCGCATGGCAAACGTGCCCGCCACCACGAGGAGCTGCCCGGCAACATGGTCCGCTTCCTCGAACGGCCGCGATGCCCATTGTTGTTCGCGCAGCGTGCCAAGCAGCCCTTGAATGGTCAGGTTGCGGGAACCGGCAGACATCGCGCGCACATGGATCTGCACGTCGTGAACAACGGAGCGAAGGGACAGGCCGTGTAGTCTCTGGACCGAGGCGTCGTTCCACCCTTCGGCGACGCCCCACTCGTTCGCGGTGTCGAGAACCAGGTTGTGCCCCGCGACGGCAACTCTCACCAGCCCGAGGGTAGCCCACGCGAGCGCGGGGAGCGATCGGCCGACGTGGGGCTGGGGCTCCTGGAGGCGGGCGAGTGGAAGAGGCGGGCTCGACAGGGGTAGCTCACGGGCGGCGGCTCCTCTTTGGTGCGAGCCTCGCGCCGAGCCGCCCCACGATATCGGCCGCCGCATCGTCGAGGTCACGGAGAACCTCCTTACGGAGCCGATCCGGGACGATCACGCCGACGAACACGGGGAGCCCGCTCGCCCTGGCGCACTCGACCACGGCCGCGAGGTCGTCCTTCGTCGTGAGCTGGGCGGCGTTCACGAGGATCGAGCCGTCGCTCGCGAGGGCCATCGGCGCCGTCGAGATGCGCTTCGAGGGGCGGCTCACTTGCCACCTCCGCTGACCGCGAGGCTCGCGGTCACGTGGGGCCCTTGAGCTGCGATGGGCCGGAGCGCCGCCACGGCCTCGGCTGCGGCCGAGAGGGCGGCTTCGGCGACGGCCAGCCTGTTAAGGAGGTGAGAGTGCCTGCGCTGACGGCAGGCGATGATGCGGCACTTCCCGCTGCACGAGCGAGCTTCCTTGCGGGCGCCGGCACGGAGAGGACCTCCGCAGACGGCGCAGACCCTCTTCGGGGCGATCGGCGCAGGAGGCCCGGAGACGGGCTCGAAGGTCGAGAGGGATGGCGAGGTAGCGGAGGTGGGCGGGGGCGGCGCACGAAACAGGTCCATGCTCCGTGTACGCGGGAGATGGGGGCGATCAAGGCGAGCCCGGTGCTGGATGAACCCGCGCACACGGGCCGGGATGTGGGATGCTCCTGATCTGCTGCGCCGTTTTCGGCCTCGGAGGGGAGCAACGCCATGAACTCTCGTCACGTCCTCGCGATCTCGCTTCTCGTCGTCGGTCCCGGCGCCCTCGGCTGGATGGCGTGCAGCAGCGACAACTCGGGACCCGTGGACGCAGGCACCGAGAGCGGGGGCAGCTCCGGGTCGAGCAGCGGCAGCGGCAGCAGCTCGGGAAGCACCTTCGATGGCGGCAGCTCCTCGGGCCCTTCGGGATCGAGCAGTGGGAGTGGTTCGGGGAGCGCCACCGACAGCGGCTCGGAGTCGAGCAGCGGCTGGGACGCAGGCACGCCCGCGTGCGCCTCCGACGGTGGCTTCTTGCGCGCTTCCGCCGTCCCCGCATTCGGCACCCTGATGGGCCCGGCCCTCAGCGGAAACATCTGTGCGGGAGGCGCCTTCGCGTACCTGGAGCACACCTCGGGCTCGTTCTCGTCGCCGAGCCAGCTCCTCCTCATCATCGACACCGCTCTCTCCGGGAACCGAGCCGACTTCATCCACTTCACGACCCCCGTGAACGCGACCGGAGCGACCATGACCATCATGGCGGGCGTGAGCACGGCGGCCCCCGGCCTCTACGCCAGCAGCGGCGCCTGCGGCGGTACGGCGTTCTGCGTCTACTTGCCGGTTCCGGCGTCAGTGAACTGCGGGGACGCGGGATCCCCGACGAGCTGTCCTCCGGGCTGCTCCCTCTCGGGTCCGGTGTCCGGCCCGACCTGCATGCCGAAGACACCCGAGGACTGCTACGCGGCCCACGCGGCATCGGACTGCGTTTCGGGCACGCAGACTCCCGAAGGGTCTTGGACGGTCGCCCTGACTTCCGTCGTCCCATACAACGGCGGGGACGGCGGCCCCCACGGCGGCCCCGGCACCGACTTCGTGGTGCACGGGACGTTCGCGGCGAGCATGATCGGGGACGCCGACGCGGGGCTCGGGACGGCGAACCTGTCGGTGAACTTCTAGCGAGGCGCTAGCAGAGCGGCGCTCCCCCCGTGCATCTCCGGGAACATCGTCCGGTGCCGCTCGATCATCATGCGCGCGGTCTCTGCGAACTCGGCGCGGTCGGCCTCGTCCAGACGAAGAACCATCTCGGCGAGGGTCTGTTCCCGCTTGGCCTCGTCGCGCATGGCGAGGTTCCAGAAGAGCATGGCCATGTTGAGCGCCCGCTGGGCCGCGCCGGAGCTGCCATCAGTCGCATCGAGGATGGGCCGGGCGTACTCAGCCATCTGCTGCGCGGGCCCCTTCCGCCGCTGGACGGGCGCGCTGATCTCCCGAACGGGTCGGTGTCGGGCGTCCCACTTGGCGAACCAGCCGTCGTGGCGCTCACGCACGTCGGGGGCCAGCACGCCGCCGAGGCGCTCCTGCGCGTCGAGTAACTCGACCAGCTCGCTCCGGCTCCATCTCTGCGTGAAGTCCGGCTCGAAGTTCGCGATGGCCTCCTCGATGAGCGACAGCGCCCTCGGGTCCCCGTAGCTGGCGAGCATGCCCGCGCCGAACTGCATGTCCCGCTCGAACACCTGGCGAAGGGCCTCGAAGATGCGCTCGTCCCGGATGCCGAGCGTGGCGAGCACCTCGCACAACCCGTGGATCGTGTCGTCCTCCCCATCGCCCTCTTCCCCTTCGACGGCGAGAGCGGCGAGCGCGGGCTCCAGGACAGCGGCCCCAAGCTCGGGCAGCCGGAGCACGATGCGGCTGTACAGAATGTCGTCGAAGTCCGTCTCCGTGAGCGCGAGCAGCATGGGCTCGATCGCGTCGGTCGCCTTGAGGTCCACGAGCAGGTCCGCCGCGTGGATCGACGGCCAGTTGCCGAGGTCTTCTTCGAGTACGTCGAGGAGGCCCTCGATGGCCGTTGTCCCGAGGGCGAGGACCTCGGCGCGCACCTTCGGCTGAAGCTTCTCTCCCGCCCGGCGGAGCCTGGCGATGGGGTTGGCGACCATCTTCCACGGCGTTTACTCCGACCCGTGGGCGAAGGCTACCCCTGTCGGGGAGTAGGTAGCGCTTGGTACCGCGGTCGAGCAAGGCACGTCGAGTGGACGGAAAACGCGTTAGTCGACGGTAACGGCTTCCGCTCGGACTGGAAGCGACTATGTGGCTCATGGGCGCGGCCCCTCGCCTACAGAATGGCCACCTCCGCGGAATCTGTCATGAGCAAGACAGCCACGGGATGGTCCCCGCATCGCTGGGTGCGAGGCCATTCCGGCTCACTCTAGAACACGGCAGCGATGCCCACGAGGGGCGTCCCGCGCCGGTCGGGCCCCGCTGTAGCGGTAAGCACGGGCATCAGGTGAATCGAGCCCGCCTCGTCGGGCTGGGAGGGGCGAACCGGGGCGCGTTCCCACGACAGCGCGGCGTCGTCGATGGCCATGGCGGCGAGCATCGCGATGTTTGCCCCCAGGATGATGTCCGCCTTGACGCAGGACGTCGCGAAGAAGCCGTTCGTGCAGGATGGATCGCCCGCGAACAGCAAGGCTGCCGCCCCCCCGATGAGCGGCAGCGCCGCACGCAGGGCCAGACTGATGAACATCGCTCGGTCACGCTTGTGTGCGGCATGAACCACCAAGCCATCGAGCGCGTACAAGGATATCGAGGTCCCGATCAGCAACGTGCTGCGGAGCGGAATGCCCGCGACGTAGGTGCCGATGGCCGACCCATCCACCACCAGAAGCTGCCACCCGTACCAGTGGCGCGATCGCTCGGGGCCGGACGCCTCGGGAACATCCGACGCGGCAGGAGCGGGCTGCGCGTCCACGGCGGACGCTGGCCGCGTGACCTCCAGGTCGGCCCCGGGCGCAGGGGCAGCCCGGGCGGAGGACGACGCGAGGGCACCAGCCGATGCGAGGAGAACCACGAGTATGCGCGGCATTGGCATGAGGGGAGTAGGTAGCGCTTGGTACCGCGGTCGAGCAAGGCACGTCGAGTGGACGGAAAACGCGTTAGTCGACGGTAACGGCTTCCGCTCGGACTGGAAGCGACTATGTGACCACGTCCAAGGCAGGGTCCGAACCGCTTGAAGCGACGTCCGATGACAGCCATCACCCGCTTCGCGTCGTCCTCCCGCTCGAAACCGATGACGAGGTCGTCGGCGTACCTGACCAGGTGCGCCTTGCCTCGCATCCGCGGGAGAACTTCGCGCTCGAACCAGAGGTCGAGCACGTGGTGAAGGTAGACGTTGCCCAGCAGCGGCGACAGGCTCGAACCCTGCACCGTTCCTCCCTCCGGCTCGGAGTACTCCTCGCCGTCGAGGATGCCCACGTGCAAGCACTTGCCGACGAGCCTCAACAGCGACCCGTCGGCGACCCGCTCCCGGAGCATCTCCATCAACATCCTTCGGTCGATGCTGTCGAAGAAGGACACGATGTCGGCTTCCAGAATCCAGCTCACCTCGCCCCTGTGAAGCACCCGGTTCAGGGCCCGCAGCGCATCGTGTGCGCTGCGCCCGCGCCGGAAGCCGAACGAGACGTCGAGAAAGACCGGCTCGTAGACAGCCTCCAGCACTTCGCGCACGGCCCCCTGGACCACCTTGTCCTCGAAGGACGAGATGCCAATGGGCCGCGTCTTGCCCTGCTCCTTCGGGATGTGCACACGTCGGATGGGCTGGTGCCTCCAGGTCTTGCTCCGCAGCCGCTGATGCAGGCCGCGCAGCTTGACGTCGAGGTCTTGCCCGTACTGCTCCTTGGTGATGCCATCCACACCCACGGCGGCGTCCTTACGGACGCCGTCGTAGGCGCGCTTGAGCGCAGCCTCGTCGATGAGGTGCGCGAGCGACATGAACCGCTTGTGCGGGTCGCGCTTCGCTCTCTCCCTTACCTCCAGCAGTTTCAGTGACATGGGTTCCGCCATCGCGGTAGCGGTCATGGTTCCCTCCTGAAGCTCGCTCTCGACACGGGCCCCCTTTGCTCCGCCGGCTCCGGTGCCACCGTTACCCGGCTTCATCGCTCGTATGGGGCCCTCCGACTCCCTCGTCCCCGTCGGTCTCGGCTTCGGTTCCCCTTGCCTCGACCTGCCACGAGGCGGACGGCTCGTTCTTCGCGGAGCCGCTTGCTGCTCGGCTCGGCCACGGTGCGCACGCCGTCCGCGAGCGCGCGCCGTGCACGGGGACTGGTCACCGGCTCCCCGATTCGCCGGAGTCTCTCGCGGAGAGACGAGGGTCTCCCAGGTTACTGGGCCGTCCTCTTCGCTCGTGCCGAGGTCGTCCACCGCGCCGGGTGCGTCGCCTGCCTCGCCCGACTACCGGCAGGTACCGCCAGGGCCTTCGGGAGTGGTAAATCCTTGGGCACCCGGAAACACAACAATTTCGCGACTGCTTCCCCTCGGCCCAAGTGCTCGCGCGCCTACGCATCAACGGCTCCGTTACCGACGCCGCAGCAAGACTCGCTACCGACCTGGCTGGGCTCGACCCTGGTCGGGCGGGATTCGCACCCGCTGGACGACTTCTCAGAATTTCACGAGGTCATCGCTCGCTCCTTCCTGACCAGCAGGGCCTGGTCGCAACCACCACTTCGTTCGAGGCGTTACGGCGAGAGGGCGGGCGATGCGTCTTGGCGGGCGAACTGCTCAAGGACTAGCTACCCGCTCACTTATCCCCCCTCGGCTTGCCAGGTCACGCTTTCGCTCATGAGCCCGCAGGGTACTCGATCGCCGGGAGCTCAGAGACGACTCTCGAGGAACGACACCGAGGCCTGCAGGAGCTGGCTGAGGGCCGGGCCCGTGATCGTGTGCCCCTGCTGCTCGTAGACGATCAGATAGTGATCCGCTGCCTTCCACGCCGCGGGCGACGTGACGTCGGGCAGCGGCCCGCTCTGCCAGGGGCCGCCGCAGAGGGACGACGGCGTCCGGACCGCGAGGCCGGGGTCGAGGTCCCAGGCCATCACCGGCCGGCCGCCCGACTCGAGCGCCTGCCTCTTCTGGCAAGCCTGCGACGGGGCGACCAGAGTGTCGTAGGTGCCCTGTGCCATCAGCGTGGGCACGGCGAGCCCCCCGAGTGCGAGGGCGGGCGAGCGGTCGGCGTAGTCGCACGGTTTTTGCGCCGCTCCGCCGCCGATCGCGCCTTCGACGGTCGACACGAGAAACTGCTGCACGACCGCGCAAGTCGCTGCGCCGCCGTCGCCGCATCCGGGCTCCGTCTCCCCCGCGTCGAGGTTCTGGTGCAACCACGCGTCGAGGGCGCCCCAGTCGCCCGGCCCGGAGACGTCGACCGCGCCTCGCAGCGAGGGCTCGGCGAGGGCCAGGCGCTCGGTGATGCAGCCGCCGTGACTGCCGCCGAAGGCGAAGAACCGCGTGGGGTCCACGTACGGCATCGTCTTCAGTGTGGCCATCAACGCTCGGACGTCATCGACCTCGCCGAGGCACACCTCGACGTGGCCCTGGCTTCCGTCCTCCCCGCGGTACGACGACGCACCGACGGCGAACCCGTTGTTCGCGAAGCCCGTACAGAAGGAGATGTCGGTCGCGGCGCCCGGGGGGCCCCCGTCTGCCGAGGCGTTCAGCCCGGTGAATCCGCCGTGGTTGAAGAGGATGGTCGGGTGCCTCTGTCCGTCCGCCGGGTGGCAGACGACGGCGTGGACCTGCAAGCCGCTCGACGTGTACGTGACTTTTTCGGCGACGACGGCTGCCGTGCCCGCGTCGAGAGGAGTGATCTCGAGCCACCCTGCGTCGGCGCTTCCGCCCGGAGCGTCCGTGAGATGTAGCGCGCACCCTGCGTCGGTCGCGTCGGTTGCGGAGTCGGCCGGGGTCTTGGCCTCGGCGCCGGCGTCCGCGGGTGCGCCGTCGATCGCCGGCGTCGTCGCGTCGGCGGCGGCGTCCTCCGTCGCGGCCGGCGGGCTCGCGGTGGACCCGGAGCCGCAGGCGGAAAGGGCCAGCGCGCAGGCGGCGACGGCAAGGATCTTCACGCCGGTGAGACCGCGCATCGCGCGAGAGAACCTAGCAGCGGGCCGAGGGAGATCCTGGGGGATAAGTGAAGCAAGCGCCCGGACGGGTGCAAGGAGTTCACATCGCGCCTTTGCGGCGATGGGTCATCCACTCGTTCCGCTGACGGCAGAATCGCGTACCATTTTGGGGGGTGTTCGCGATCGCGCAGCGAGCTTCGCCACCTGCGAGCAACGAGGTGCGCAACCGGGAAGATGCTCGCGCAGCGGTGCCCGCGCTCAGTGGGTCGTCGCAGGCGTATTCGAGACGCACGACTGGGTCACGATCGTCACATTCAAGCTGACGTCACCCGGCGAGAGCACCCCCGAGGTCGCGGCCAGAGCGCCGCGCCCCCTGTCGTAGGCGTAATCGCCAGGCGTCAGCGACCGGACGAGGCCGGACGCGCCCGTGACCGTCACGCCTCCGATGGCCTCCGCGGCCGCCAGAGCCAGCGGGTACTCCGCCTGGATCGAGTCGGCGAAGCTCTGCGTCCGCTGGAGCGCCCCGGCGTAGCTCCCGCAGATCGAGAACACGTCGGCGGCGCTCGTCGCCAGAGTGCGCAGCGTGGGCGCGTAGGTCTGGCCGGGGCCCATCGGGCACGAGAACGCCGGGTCGAGCTGGATCGTCTCCACCTGGTACCCGCTTGCCCCGAAGACATGGTCCGCCTTGCCCTTGAAGCTCGCGATCATGTCGGCCGTCGATCCGGCGCCGGTGACGACGGGCGTCAGCTGCTCGGTCTCCGAGTAGACCGCCTGCGACCCCGCGTCGGTCTCCTTGTATCCGTAGACTTGGCAGTCGCCCCACGTCACGCTGGCGAGGCCCGGCGTCGTCCTGGCGCAGTAGTCGGCGAGGTTACTGTACGTGTTGCCGTTCTCCTGGAAGCTCTGCGTGCACAGGTTCGTCGCGTCGGTCGGGCGTGAAAGGCCGCAGTAGGAGTTGCCCCCGGTCGCGCACGTGACCGCGCAGCCTTGAGCCACGTAGCCCTTGCCGCAGTCCGCGGCGGCGCGCGCCATCTGGTCGCTCGTGCAGCTCGAGCCGCTGGAGCTCCCGCACGCGGCCACCACGCCGAGCCAGAGAGTGTGCGGGGTCCCCTGCGCCGGGTAAAGGTGCCCCTGGTCGTCCTCCGGGACGCAGGAGTACGCGAGGCTCGTCGCCATCGTGGGCGCATCGGTCTGGTACCCGTACGTGCTGCAGCCGCTGGTGCACGGCACCTGCGTCGGCCCCTGCGTATACGGCACGGCCGTGTAGTCGTACGCCGCGAGGCAGTCTGCCGGCGGCGTCGTGTCGTCCTCGTCGGACAGGACGATGAACGCGGCGTGCCTCGGCAAGGCCGAGGGTGGCTGCGCGATGTACCGGCTCAGCGTGCAGATGGGCTGCTCCTCCTGGGCTCCACCGCCGCCGAGCGCCAGGATGGCGTCGACGATCGCCTGCTGCTGCGTCGCGATCTGTGCGCTGGTCATCGCCGGCGTGATCGCCGCGACGGGCGCGGGCATCGTGAACGTCCAGGCGCCGTGGAGATCGTAGGGATCGCCGTTCCCGGGGTACGTCGGGCAAGTCAGGGACTTGCCGGCCACGTCGGTGCACGTCTGCGCGTACTGTGTGACGGGGTTCTTGTCAGCGGCACCCGTGACGGTGCTGCTCCAGCCGACCAGGTCCTGGCCGCTCTGCCGGGAGATCGCGGACTTGCTCGCGGCGCCGTACTGCGTCGTGGAGAGCAGGAAGAACCGCACGGCGCGCCCGCGCACGTACGTGAGGAGATTCTGGAGACCCTTGGCGAGGGCGGCCTGGGAGAAGCCGAGGCCGTCGGCGTTGTCGGCGACGACGACCACGTCGAACGGTTGCGGCGCCCCCCCCGTCGCGACGGCGATCGTGACGGTGCGCGCGCACGCGTCCGGCGCGGCGCCGTCGGTGCCGAAGAAGAGAGCCGCGTCGACGTCGGGGGCGGCGTCGGCGGGTGGGGACGGGGCGGACCAGCCGTCGGTCTCGGATGAGGGGGAGCAGGCGGCGGTGGAGAGGAGGAGGGCGCAGGCGTGGGCGTGGGCGCGGGCGAACACGGGTGTGAGCGCTGTGGGCATCGTGAGCTGCCGGCGCCAACGCAAGACCGGTGCCGCGCGTTGGCCATGGCGATCTCCCGGCGACGTTGAACGTCGCGATGAGTCAACGTGCGCCACGGCGGGGCGGCCCGGTCGTGGTCGTGGTGCGAGTAGCCGGTCCAAGCCCCCTTCGCCCGCCAAGACGCATCGCCGGCCCTCTCGCCGTAACGCCTCGAACGAAGTGATAGTTGCGACCA
>PLYU01000214.1 GCA_003153495.1 Myxococcales bacterium | reverse complement strand
AGACTCGGCGCCTCTTTGCGAAAGTCGATCTGGATTCCGCGTAGCCTTGGTGCGGTCTCCGAGCGCGATGCTATCCTCGTCCGCGATGGGACTCACTTACGTCACCGTGAAGCTCGAGCCGATCGCAAGGCCCAGGGGCAAGCGGCTCGAGGAGAGCTTCCTCGTGGATACGGGAGCGATCGATTGCCTGGTCGCCGCGGCCAAGCTTCGCAAGATCGGCGTGCGGTCCGAAGGCAAGGACGTCTACGAGCTCGCCGACGGCACGACCATGGAGCTCCCCTACGGATTCGCTCGCGTGACCTTCATGGGCTCGGAGACCGTCACGAAGGTGACGTTCGGACCTTCCGACGCCGAATCGATTCTGGGCGTCGCCGCGCTCGAGAGCACGGGCATCGGTGTCGATCCGGTGACACGGACGCTGAAGCGAATGGCTGCCAAGCCGCTGAAATGAACGCAGGGAACTAGGAACAGAAAGGCGCGCCCCGTCTCCGGGATGCGCCTCGCGCTCGGAGGAAACGCCGAGTCGGCACGACGCCCTGGGTGACGCGCTTGCGAAGGACGGCGGATGCACGCCCGCAGAGCGCACCGATGGGGGCTGTCGGGNNGCGGCCCTCCCGTCGACTCCGGGGCGCCTGGCGCCGGTGGCGCGAGGGCCAGGCGAAGGGCCCGGAAGCGCGCTGATCGCGGCCAGCTCGAGCGCGAGTCACACGGCGAGAACGGTGACGCCTGGAAAGTGAGCGGCGAGACGAACGAAGTCGGCGGCATCTCCCGTGATGACGACGGCGCCGAGCAGTGCAGCCGTGGCCATCACCATGGCGTCGATCGTCATCCTGGCGTCGACGTCCCTCATGCGCCCGAGCGCGACGCCCGCCGCCTTCGCGACATCGACCGACGTCACGATGGAGGTGGACGCGAGGATCTCTTCCCGAGCATCCGTCCGCCCCCGCCACCACTCCGCCACGACCGGCAATGACACCACGAGCCGTGCGCGGCCGAGATGAGCCAGGCGAAAGAAGCGCGAGGCTCGCTCTTTGCCACGCTCGGCGGCGATCAGCGCGCCCGTGTCGAGGACGTACCTGGGGATCACGCCGCCCCGCGCCGTCCTCGGGGTCGAGCGGCGATGATCTCTGCCTCGATCTTCGCCTCGACCTGGTCAGCCTCGCCCTCGGTGAGCTTGGGGATCCCGTGCCGTCGGAGGTACGCAGCGGCTGCGACGCGCCGTCGGGCCTCCTCGGCGAGGTCGGTCACCAGAGCCGACAGATTGCCCCCGAACTCCGCGTCGGCAAGCGTCCGCAGCGCACGCTTGGTGTCGACATCGACGGACACCGAGAATGTCTCGGTGGCGCCCGCGCGGCGGAGCCTTTTCGCTTTCATGCTGGGAATGTAGCACAGTCGCACCCGCCTGACAGCGCAGGCCGCTCGACGGGAGCGATGCTTCCGGAGTCGCCCCGCCACCGCTGCACGTGCGCCCCGACTCTTCGTTCGGACAGGAAGGCAACGTCGGGGGGGGCGCAGCGTCGCTCGACGGCGACGCGGGCTCGTTCGCGGTTCGCATGAACGCAGACGGCTCGACGGACGCGACCTTCGCCGGCGGCAGCGGCTTGCTCTTCGGCGCGGGCGCGAGCCTGCGCTTCGACGCCCGTGGTGGGGTGGATACGAGCTACGGCATCGGCGGGCTGACGCCGCCGTCGGTGGCCGGTGCGTTCGTGCCCGACGGGCGGGCCTCGACCTGCCCTGGAGCGACGGCGGCCCGGAGGCTCCCGTTCTCCAGTGCATCCTGATCGACGCGGGCGAGAGGGCCGTCGTCATCGGCGCGTACGCGGCCCACGAGATAACACTCGTCGGGCTCGGCGCGGCGCTGTTTTGCCTCCTTCTTGAACGTCGTCGACCCGTAGCCGTAAAGCTCGATACGCTCGATATGGGCGTAGAGCTCCACCAGGCGGGCGACATTCTTCTTCCAAAGCTCGTGCTCGGTCAGGCGACTGTCAGGCGACCCACTTTCCGCGCTTCAAGACGGCGCGCGCTTCGGCCACGAACGTCTCGGCGGCGCGCAGCTCCTCGGCCGCCGCGCTCGGCGTGAAGACGACCTCGGCCGCGTAGTCGGCGTCGAGACGGAACTTCTGCAACCTCGAGAACAGGTGGGCGACGTCGGGGTCGAGGACTCCGTCACGCACGAGATCGCGATGCAGGAGCTTGTGGAGGCCCGCGTGCGTCTCCGGCTCCTCGCCGACGGTGAGGAGTAGCGCGCGGGCATAGTGAAATGCGGCGTAGTACGCGCGGCTGACCGCGTCAGCGTGAAGGGCGGCGGCGAGCAGGATGCGCGCCGACTCGAGCGATTCATCGCCTCGCTTCGTCTCGACTGCGATGTTCTTGCGTCGGTTGTCGTCCGTCACGAACGGATCCCCTCGGCGTCGATGTTCCGGAGAAGCCGGCGCTCGCGTGACCGCATGTCGGCGGCCTGCGCGGTCGAGTGAACGATCGGCTCGAGGCCGACCCACCCGTCCTCGCCGGGCGCGCTCGCGTCGACGTCGTACGCGATGTCGAAGACGGCTTTGCGATCGTCGTGCGTCGCGTCGTCGATCACGACGTAGACGTCCACGTCGCTGCCTTCGGACGCGGTGCCGCGGGCGTGCGACCCGAAGAGCACCACCTCGCGGAGGCGAGCTCCGAGGCGAGCATCGAGCGCGGCGCGAAACCGGGCGAGCGCGGCGGCGACGGACGGCGCGAGCGCGGGGGGCATCATCGGAGCATAGCATCACGCGACGTGCTGCTCGTCGTCCGCGGGCGCGATGGCGGCGAGCAGCCTTACGACGCGGCGGCGCCGCTCGCCCGCCGGCGTGGAACCGGTGAAGTGAGCTGACCGAGGGTCGAGCGGCTAGCCCTACTTTCGCAAAGAGGCGCCGAGTCTACGCACGAAAGGCCGTCATTTAGGGTGCGCCACGACGTCGCGCGCCTAGCGGAAAGAAGCCACCCTGGGCCTCGCAGCCCCCCAACCCGGCCTTCCCCCCGCCGGAGCGGGGGGAAGGAGGAGAAGGCGCACGCGAAGAGGAGCGCGCGGGCACGCTGCCAAGGTGCTCGGCGATCCTCGGCGCGGCGCCC
>PLYU01000352.1 GCA_003153495.1 Myxococcales bacterium | reverse complement strand
CCATTATTTGTGCGCGGGCCCTTACATGGAGGTGACGCCCTGGACCCGGGTGGCTCTGGGGGCGAGCAGTCTGGCGATGCACGCCAACGACGACGTGTACCTTCGCACCGACGCCTGGCATCAGGCGCATGGCCTGTTCGCGCGCATCTCTCCCTGGCGTCCGCTCGTGCTCCTGGCGGAAGCCGACGCTGTGCTCGATTGGCCTTCACGGGGGCCTCCGATGAACGGCGCCGCGGGGGAGCTTCAGGCCGACGTCGAGCCGATGCAGGGACTGCACGTCATCGTCACGGGCGAAGCGTACGATCCGGGCGGAGGACAGAAGAGTTCGACCGGAGGTTGGCTGGGGGTCGACTGGTTCTTTCTTCCGCACTGCGACCTGCGCGGCGACGCGATGCTCCGGCAGATGGGGATCGGATCTTCGACGATGTCCGTGCAGGCGTACATGCTGCAGCTCCACCTCTACCTGTGAACGGAGACGGCATGCGCGCCATCCTCTCGGTCGGAGTCGCATTCGCAGTCGCCCTGTCGCCTGGACGCGCCGGCGCGACGAGCGACCTGCCGCGCGACATTCAGCGCGACCTGGGGCTGCATTACCTCCCACCGTGCAGTCTTTGCCACGATCGGGGCAAGACGGGCCCGGGGACGGTGATCACGCCGTTCGGGTGGTCCATGCGCGGCGCAGGTCTGAAGCCGCGCGACGCGACGAGCCTGGCGAATGCCCTGGCGACGCTTCGCGCAAACGGGACAGACAGCGACGGCGACGGCATTCCCGACGTTCAGGAGCTCGTGGCCGGGACGGACCCGAACAGTGCAGCGTCGGTTCCCGAGGTGCAGCCGGAGCCCGGATACGGGTGCGGCGGTCAGCCGCCAGTGCCGCGGGGCGCCTCTGCCACCGCGGCGCCGTTCATGGTCGCCTGCGCGCTGCTGGCGGCCCGTCGCAGGGGCCGGAGGAATCCGCCGTCGTGAGTTCGTGCCGTTTCGGGACGTGGGACGCTCCTCCGACAAGCCCCTCTCGCACGGACTGTGGACGCCGAAGCTCAGGGAGTCGCCGTCATGCCGAAGCACAGAGCCCTTGTCATCGACGCGGTGAACGTGATTCTCAGACAGCTGGACGGCGCGCCGCACTCGTCGGAGCTCGAGGCGCTCGCGCTCCGACAGAGAGGGCTGGCGTGCATCGAGCAGACGAAGGATTGGAAGGATCAGCCGCCCAGCGCCGAGCAGCATGACGCCGTGATGAAGGCCGTACTCGCACTGCACCTGACCGTGCGGAAGCGAGAGCCGCTCACGTAGTCCGCCCGCTCAATTGACGTGCATCGGAATGGCCAGCCACGTCGTGCCGCCCCGGTTGTCCCGGACGACGGCCCACAGCACGTTCTCCCCGGCCGCGGCGGGCGCCGTCAGGTCGTCCGTCGTGTTCGGGATCCTTTCCGACGCTGGATCGAACAGGTTGATCGTGCCGTTGGCCAGCGCCCCGTCGGTGAGAAAGTACTGCACCCGGATGCTCTCCTTGAGAACCTTCCCGCTGGGGTCGACGTTGGCCGGATCCACCTCCTGACTCGAATCGGGCATCGTCACGTCGAGCGCCGTGGCGGGGCACTGCGACGTGTTCACGTTCCCGTTCGGATCCCTGGCCGCCGCGGCACAATGGGCGAGCGTGAGGCCTTGGGTCACGTCGATCGGCGCGGCGTCGGCCGTCAGGTGATCGACCACTGGATTTGCGTTGGTGCGGTCGGTGAACGCGTACACGAGCGAGAACGCGAACTCGTAGTCGTCGGACCCTAGGGCCACGTGGTTGTCGTCGAAACAGCCGAGGGGGAGCGCGTTGGGGCCGCCTCCGCTGACCGGAGGCAGGTAGCGGACGTGTCCCGCGCATGCGATCGAGAAGATCACCGTCAGCCCATAGGGATCGGCGTCGACGGCGCCCTGCCGCTGGGTGTGCTTCGTGATGACGTCTCCGGGCATCGTGAACGAGAACGTCGTCCCCGCGGTCAGCATCGACTCGATGTCAACGCCCGCCGGAAGGCTCGCGAAGCCCGGGTAGCACCGGTAGTAAGAGTCGCTGGGCGGGTCGACGCACGGCACCGGGATCCAGTACACGTTCATGGGGGACGGCTTGGTCGGCCGACCGTCGTAGGCCAGCATCTCCAGGTTCACCGTGTCGCCGGGCTTCGCATACGGCTCGTCCGCGCGCGTGGCGAGAATCCTCACGGTCTCGACCTTGCTCGCTGGATCGAACCGTGCGCTCCGGCAACCGATGGCCATCGCGACGCCGAGCAGGACGACGAGGGGCGTTCTCATGTTCAGAACTCCGCCCGAATGCCCAGGCTCGGTAAGAGGGGAAGTCCGGTGACGTAGGTCGAACGCGTCGAGTTGTAGTTGTAGGAGACTCCCTCCGCGTTGGCCCGGTTGTAGATGTTCTGCACGTCCAGGTACGACGTCAGCTTCCACGAGGCAAACGTCCACACCTTGTCCATGCGCACGTCGAGCTGCTCGAAGAGAGGCAGACGCGCGCTGTACAGGGGGGCGCCGCTCACCGAGAGCGAACTGCCCGCCGTGGCGTCGAAGGCGCCGTAGGTGCTCGGCGTGTACAGGTTGCCCGAGACGAGCCGGCAGCGTCCCCCCAGCTGCCATCCCCGGCCGAGCTTGTAGCTCCCGATCAACGTCAAGATGTGGGTCTGATCGTACTGAAAGAGGCGAAGCGCCTCCGTGGGCAGCTCGCGGCGCTCGCTCCGCGACAGCGTGTACGCGATCCACCCGAAGAAGTGGTCGTCGGGCTTGTACTTGAGAAGCCACTCGACGCCGTAGGCGACTCCGTCGCCCGAGTTGCCCGCCCCCTGCACCACCAGGCGATCGAGCGACTTGTAGAAGACATCCGTCGACAGGTCGATCTGCCGCGTGAAGTCCTGTTCGAAGCCGACGTCGTAGGCCACCGATCGGTTCGACGAGAGGCCGGTCTGCCCGAACACCGGGTCGGTCTCGAGGGGCTGCGGGGGCTGATAGTAGAGGCCCACGCCCCCCTTCAACGTGGTCCTGGGGAAGTCGTTCGTGAGCTCCTGGCGGACGTTGACCCGCGGCGCGACGTCCCAGCCCTTGGTGGCGCTGTCGTAGTCCGCCCGCAGCCCCGGGACGACGCGGCTTCCCTTCCAGGGCGAAAGCTCCCACTCCGTGTACGCCCCTGGCAGAAACAGACTGCCCGACTGGTCGGACTCGAGCGCCGCGTTGACGCCAGGGCCGTTCGACGGGATTCCCGGCCGGTTGCGCGGCGGAAACCGCAGGCTCAGCGAGTACGGCTCGTAGATCATATCGAGCCCGCCATTGGCGACGACTCCCGGGGCCACCTTCTGGGAGACCTCGGCCCGCAGGGAGATCGGCGTCGTCTCGTTGCGGGTGAAGTTGGTCCCGAAGCCGAGCTCCTGCACGTCCTGCCCGGCGGCGGCGGTCACGCGGACGTCGGTCCTGTCGGTGACCCTGTTCTGATACCGAGCCTGGAGCCGCCAGAACCGAGTGCTGTCGCTGATGCCGGCAGCGAGCGTGGGGCTCCCGGTCGCCGATGGCGGCTGCACGATCGACAGCTCGTCGTCCGAGCCCATGAAGAGAAGGCGAAACGACGAGTGCTTGTCGAAGTCCTTCTGAACCATCACCTGGTAGTCGTAGTAGCGAGGGACGACCGACGTTCCCCCCGCCCGGTCGAGGATCGGCGTGAGCCACAGGTCGAACCACGACCGCCGCCCGGCCACCATGAAGCTCCAGCCCTGGGCGATCGGGCCTTCGGCCATCAGGCGCATGTCGATGAGATCGACCTGGGCCATCCCGTGATACCGGTCGTCCTTTCTCGGATCGCGGATCCCGACGTCCACGATGCCCCCCATGCCGCGGCCGTACTGCGCGCTGTAGTTACCGGGGTAGAAATCGATCTTGTCGAGCACCTCCGTGGGGACGACGGAAGAGAGGCCACCGAAGTGATACACGATGGGGATGTTCGTCCCATCGATGTAGATGTTGGTGTCTTGGGGCGCCGAACCGCGTACCACGAGCAGGCCGCTGAATGGTGGCGGCCGGGCCACCCCCGGCAGGTTCTGGAGCGAGCGGAGCGCGTCCCCGTTCGTTCCCGGGATGTGATCGATCTCGTCCATCGTTAGCGTGCGCTTGGTGACCTCGCGCGGCGGGCGCTGACCCTTGACGGTCACTTCTTCCACGTCGTCGACCGTTGACGGAGACGTCGGGATATCCGCCAGCGCCGTCAGGCGGAGCACGAGGCGGGTCTCCTCGCCGGGCGAGAGACGCTCATCGAGGACTTCTGGTCGAAGCCCTTCGGCGGTCACCGCCACGCGAATTGCGCCCGGGGGCAAATCCGAAAGAGCCCACGTTCCATCATCCGCGGTGATCGCGACGTGATCGGCACCGTCCGCGGCATGGACCATCACCCGCGCACCCGCGACAGGCCGGTCGGTCACCTGGCGCGTCGCGCGGCCAATCAGCCGCGGCGGCGGCGGCGTGAACACGTACTTCCAGCGGATGCGCGCGGCGACCGGGACACCCTCCCTCTTCGCGGGCTCGAAGACGAGCTTCCGCGCAGCCGCGACCGAAGCCTCGTCGAAGCCGTGTCCCTGCGGGGACTCCACGGTGACTTTCCCTACTGTCCCGGACGCGTCGATCTCCAGGATGACGGCAACGGTGGTCGGGCGCGCGTACTTCTCGCCAAGCGCTACGTCCGGATAGGTGGCTCCCGAATCGGACCTGAGCCGCGGCGGATCGATCTTCGACGGCGCCGGGACGGCTTCTGCCGGCTTCGAGACGATGGGCACCGCCTGGGCTGCCTGGGCGTGAGCCGGCGCCGAGGCCGCGACCCGTGCGGCGCCGAGCGCCAGGACGAGCACGCGCGCGCGCGCCCGACTCCGCGTAGCGTTCATACGCATCACTTGCCGCCGTAGAACGCGAAGCGGGCGCTGAGAACGGCACCGTTGCGTTCGATCGAGGGGGCCGAGATGACGTCGTAATCGAGGCTCGGTCCGGCGGCGACATGCCCCCCGAGGAGGCTGAAGAGACGAAGCTCGTAGAAGAGCCCCGCGCCCACGAACGACTGCGAGCCGCTCGAACTCGGACGGCTGCCCGGGAGCGTGCTGGTCAACGTCGCGTTCCCCACACCGAGCTGGGTCGAGACGCCCAGATCGCGCAGCGTCGGATAGAGGCGGTAGAGAGGAAAGAGCTCGAGGCGAAAGCCGACGCCGAAGCTGGTGGAGCGCCAATCGCTGCTCTTCGCGGTTCCGCCACCGAGCCAGAATCCGAAGCTCAGGTAGTCGGTGATGGCGCCCATGACGAAAGCGGAGGTGTTGGCCCCCGCGAGAAGGTCGCTGGAGGAGAAGTAGGCGGGAGAGCCGATGAGCGTCGCGTTGTTGGGGTAGCCGCTCGCGCCGGCAAGACCGAGCCCGATCGCCGTGCCGAGAACGACGCCGCTCCTCCGCTCCGCGGGAGGATCGGTCGACGCCGGTGGACCGGCTGTAGGGCCCCCGGCATCCGCCGCGCGCGCGACAGCCGGCGCGATGGCGAAGGGGACGACCGCAAGGACACCTAGCAGGCGCACAGCGTCTCTACAGTCGCAAGCCATGGCAGCTAACGACGTCCGATCGTCGCGCGGCGGTGACCCATGGTCGGCTCACCGCCAGGTAGCGGAATCAACGGTATGGGCACAAGAGGCGTTCGTGTCATTCCGACGGATCGGCCAGCGCGGGCGCCAGGCGGCCCCGTGGCGCCGACGAGTCGGTTCGGGCTGGGCGTCCCTTGCTCCGCCCAGGAGTGAGCGCAGGGCCAGGGGGTGTATGGTCCGCGCGAGGTGAGGACATGACGCTCTGCCCGATCGCGCTGGCCGTACACTGCACGGGATGCCCCATCGTAAAGGCTTGCCCTGTCAAGCTCTCGCTCGGCGATTTCGGGACGTTCGTTCCGACCCCGATGGCCACGGAATCGAGTGCGAAGGCCCATGGCGATGCTGCCGAGAAGGTCGATCGCGACGGGTGAGGGCTGGTCCCTCGACGGCAGCGACAGTGCCGAGATCCGCGTCGAGGCTCGCAAGCAGCTCTGTTCGCCGCCGCTGCCACGAGCTTGGCCGGCGCGCCTTGATGGGCAAGGGTTGCCGTCTTGCGGGTGCCGGCGGATGATCCGCCCATGAAGTCAATCCAGCCCGCCATCGTCCCGCTCGTCGCCCTATGGACGGCGCTCTCCGCCGTCGCTTGCTCCAGCGGCGACAACACGTCCAACGCCACCGACGCCGCTGCCGACAGCAGTTCCGGCAGCAGTTCCGGTTCGGCCAGCAGCTCGGGGTCCAGTGGCTCCGGGTCGGGTGGCGGATCGGGATCCTCGGGCTCGGGGGGCAGCTCGGGGTCGTCGGGGTCGAGCGGCTCGGGCTCCGGCGATGCGGCCAGCGACAGCTCGTCAAGCGGCAGTTCGGGATCTTCGGGGTCCAGCGGTAGCTCGGGGTCTGGTAGCGGCTCCGGATCGAGCGGCAGCAGCTCGGGGACCGGCGACGCGGGAGGCGACGCAGGCACCTGCACGTCCAGCGCGGACTGCGGCGGGGGTCGTCACTGCGGCTTCCCTCAGTCCGCCGGATGTTCTGCGGTCGGCGCGTGCTTCCCGGCGCCCGGCATCATCTGCAACGCGATCTTGCTCGCCTGTGCCTGCGACGGGACGAGCATCAACGTCGCCTGCAACGGCCTGCCGGGCGGCTATGCGCCGAAGCCCTTCGCGCACTCGGGAACCTGCGGGCTCGACTCGGGCGGCGGGGATTGAAGACCCATGCGCTGGTACCACTACTTGGCGTACTTCTTCGGGGGCGCCTTCCTCGCGAATGCCGTCCCGCACTTCGTCAACGGCATCTCGGGGCATCCGTTCCAGAGCCCGTTCGCCTCGCCGCCAGGTGAAGGGCTCTCATCATCGACGGTGAACGTGCTCTGGGGCTTCTTCAACCTCGCGGTTGGCTACATGCTCGTGTGCCGCGTCGGGACCTTCGAGCTGCGCCGGACGAAACACGTCGTTGTCGTCGGGCTGGGCGTCTTGGTGATGGCGCTCATGCTCGCCCGCACGTTCGGCAAGTTCTACGGCGGGCTCGGCTGAGCGGCCGGGGTCACGGACACGCTACCCGGTCTTCGCCTCCTCCCCCCACCCGATGCGCGCCCAGATGCGCTCGTGCAGGAAGTAGCCGACCGTCGTGTAGACGTTGCTCACGATCATGAAGCCCGGCGCGACCTCGACCTTGTGCGTGAAGATGTAGATCGCGAGGAAGTCGAGGCACACGATGACGACGCGGTAGGTGAGCGCCTTCACGACGGAGCGCTTGCGGGTCTCGGTTCGGTCAGCGGGCATGGGCATGGCATAGACGGCGCCCGAAGAGCGGGCAATCCGCTCGCGCCGCCGCTTGTCGGTCCAACCCGGCGACGATACCGTTCCGCCTCGCCATGCCCCACGATGACATCAAGGCCGAGCTTGAGCGCCTGGCCGAGCACGACCACCTCGTGCAGAGTGGCCGGGCGACTTCGCTTACGGTCTCCGAGACCGGCGACATCTCCCTCTACGGTCTCGGGCGCGTCCCCATCAAGCTCTACAAGGAGGAGTGGGTGAAGCTGCTCGACATGGCCGATGAGATTCGCACGTTCATCAAGGAGCACGAAGGGCAAGCTCAAGACGAAGGGTGAGGACGCATGAAGAATCCGCGCAACACCGTAGGCCAGACCGAGCAGGTGGACCGCCCCCTGTCGATGAGGGAGCGGGCGAAGAAGGCGCGACACGAGGCATACGTGCTCGCAAAGGAACGGAGGAAGAGCGACCCTCGCACGATCCAGTTCAAGGAGAAGATGAAGCAGGGGCGGCGCGAAGCCAACGCGCAGGCGATGGAACGTCGCAAGAATGACCCGACGCAGATCGCGTTCAAGGAGAAGCGCAAGAAGGATCGGCAAGAGGCGAACAAGCCGGCCAAGGAGCAGCGGAAGGCAGGAGCGACGGCGAAGAAGATGGCGGAGCGCGCCGGCAAGGACGCACGGTTGAAGGCGACGTTCCGAGCGTGAGCGTGTCCGGCGCTGGCAGGTCGGACGATGACCTCACCTCCGCCGCAGGCGAGCCGAACGGCCGCGTCTCAAGGGCCTACTCGTAGCACCGGCCGAAGCTGCGGGGCCAGCCCGTCGCTCGCCTGCGGGAAGAGCCCGGCCGCCCGGTGAGTGGCCCTGGAGCGAGCGGCTCGACCAGCGCGTTCTCGGTTCGTGCCGGCTCGTCGACACCGGGGCACCGCTCGTCGGAAGACGACCCGGTGAGCACCGCCTCGGGTGCATGGTCAGAGTCCGCGGCGCCCCCGCCTGGCCCCCATCATCGAGAGACGAACGGACCCCATGAGAAGACTTCTGCCTCTATTCGCCCTCGCGCTCGTCGGTGCGGGCGCATCCCTCGCGTGCACCATCACCACCATCAACGGCGGTGACGATGGGGGAGTCGACGGGGCCGTCGGCCCCGAGGCCGCCACCGACGACGGCTCGACAGCCGCAGAAGGCTCCGTCGGCTCCGACGGCGGTGTCGAGGCGGAGGCCGAGGCGGCCGCGCCTCAGACATTCATTCGGGTCGCCAACTGGTCGCCCGACGCGCCTGCTGCCGGCTTCGACATCTGCCTCGCGCCGCACGGCACGACCGTCTGGTCCGGGCCGATGCTTGCCGCGGGCCTCGCCGGGACCACGGCCCTGGCAGACGGAGGCGCCAGCGCCATCCAGTTCCCCTGGGTCACGGCGTCGATCTCGGTCAACGTGAATCAGTACGACTTGCAGCTCGTGGCCGCGGGGGCCGCGACGTGCGCGACGGGCTTCATTCCCACCACCGTCAACCTGCCCGCGCTCGCCGCGGGGGCAACCACGACGTTCGCGATCATCGGCGACGTGAGCAAATCGGGGGCCGACGCCAGCCTGAGCGTCGTCGCCTTCGCGAACGACTCGACGGTGGCGAGCGGGAACGCCGCGCTGCGGTTCATCAACGTGGCACCCGACCTCGCGGCGGTCGACGTGGGGGACGGCACGCTGTCGACTTCCAACTTCCAGCCGCTGTTCACGAACGTCCAGTTCGGCCAGAGCGGTACCCAGGCAGGCAGCGACGCAGGGACCGTAGACGCCAATGGCTACGTCGAGGTCGCCCCGGTATCCGGAGTGAAGCTCAGCGTGCACACCTCGGCCGGTGGAACCAGCGACACCGCCACGGCCTCCAACCAGATTCTGGCGTCGGGTGTCGTGACGACGATGGCCCTGGTCGGCGGCAAGAACGGAGGCCCCTCGCCGCAGCTTCTCGTGTGCGCGGACAATGGAACACCGAGCGGTGGGTTCACTCCCTGCAGCATCGTCACGCAGTGAGCCGGGGGAACCCTCGCCGCGAAGATCGCTGCCGCCTTGGCTCTATCCCGGACCATCCCTCGAAGGAGGCCGCCATGAACCGCCGCGCTCGCTGGACCCTCCTCGACGTCCGAGATCGTGCCCGCTCCATGGAGGAGAAACACCATGCGTGAATCCGCCGAGCTCATGGCCTCACTGACGTTGCTCATCGCGACAACCGCGTGCGGGAGCAACACGAGCTCAACGCCGCCCGCCGCGCCGCCCGTCACGTATGGCGCCTACCCGCCGGGGTATTCGGCGCCTGCCGCCGCGCCGGATCCGGCCAGCTACCCGCCCGGCTACCCGACCGCAGCGCCGCAGTACCCCGCCCCCGCATCCTATCCGGCGCCAGCGCCGTACCCCGCGTCCGCGCCGCTGTATACGCCCGCCCCTGCTCCCAGCTACGCGCCGCCTGCCGCGGCACCGCCTGCCGCACCGGCGTCGACCGGAACGATGGCGACGCCCGGTCTGCTGGCGCTTCCGTGCCAAAGCGACGCGACCTGCGGCCTTCATCACTGCAACACGCCATACGGAAAGTGCGCCTTCCCCTGCCAGAGCGCAGCGGACTGCGTGTCGTCGAGCCAGTGTGTGATGGGCGTCTGCATCCCCGGCGGCGGCATGTAGGCGCCCAAGTCCGAACCATTCGCAAAGGAGAATTTCATGATCCCGATTCGATGGCATCGTCTGGCGGTCGCCCCCGCGCTCGCCCTTTGCCTTGCGCTCGCCGCCTGCGGCGCGGAGCCCTCGACGGCCGGAAGCCCGGCCGTCGCTCCTCCTCCTCCGCTCCCCCCGACGGAGCCTCCGCCGATCGTCTCGGCCGCTCCTTCCCCGAGCGTGACGGCGACCTCAACGCCGCCCGCGCCGGCCGTCGCTCCCAACCCGCAGGGGGCGGAGCTCGCCGAGGGCGAAGAGCACCGAGAGCATCACCACGGCGGCGTCCTCGCACTAGTCGTCATGAGCATCAAGGACCTCGACCTCTCCTCCGATCAGCGAGTGGCCGTCGAGAAGATCCGCGCGGACATGGCCTCCAAGATGGAACCAGCGCGAACCGCCGGACGAGAGCTCGCGAGCACGCTGGCGGACGGGGTGGCCGCGGGCAAGATCGATCGCGCGAAGGTCGACGCGGCGATTGCCACGGTCGTCACGCAGGCTCAGGGCCTGCACGATTCCTCCCTCGCGGCGCTCAACGACCTCCACGCCGCACTGAGCGCGCCTCAGCGCGCCAAGCTCGTCGACGAGCTCCAGGGTCACTGGGAAAAGTGGAAGGAAGCGCAAGGCCATGACGAGGCCGACGATCACCAGCATCGATCCGGGCACCTGCTCGCCCTCGTGCATGAGCTCGGCATCAGCCAGGATCAAGCAGAGAAGATCAAGGCTGCCTTCCGCGACCGGATGAAGGCCAGCCCGCAGGACCACGCGCACAAGGAGGTGCAGGACCACCTTCAGGCGCTGGCGACGGCCTTCAAGAGCGACACGTTCGACGCCAAGAAGGTCGCGGGCGCGAAGGCCGCGAACGGCCATCTCGCGCGGTGGGGTGCAACCCGCATGGCCCGCTTCATCGAGGCTGCGGCGCCAGTCCTCACTCCCGAGCAGCGGACGAAGCTCGCGCGCATTCTCCGCGATCACGCGAACAGATCTGCACCGTAGTCGAGGCCCCCGAGCACCCCGCGGCCCATATGGCAAGGTTGCCGGTGACGTCGAGCGAGCCACCCATGGAAGCCGGCTCGCAACGAATTGGCTTGCGCTCTCCTGCGCGAGCGGGAGTCTTTGCCGGCGCGTGCGTGATCGCGACGCTCTCCGGGTGCTCGCCGGATGCCTCCCACCCTCGAGAGCTCGGCGACTGCGTTCCCCTGGAGTCGGGGTGCTCGGCGTCGGTGGCCCGCGGCGCGACGTCGTCGAGCGGTGAGGACGGTTCGGCCACCTGTCCGGTTAATCCGGCCGATTCGAAATGTACGCAATGCGCCAACGCGAGATGCTGCTCGACCCTCACGGCCTGCTTCGCGACCTCGAGCTGTCAGAACCTGATGAGCTGCGAGGCGAGCTGCGGCGGCTACGCCGGGTGCGTGACGGCGTGCCAGCAGCAGTACCCGGGCAGCGTGACGACGCTCGCTGACCTCTCGTCGTGCGCCAACCTCAAATGCCCGGTGTGCAGCGAGCTGGGCGTGGGCGACAGCTGTCACCTGCCCGGCAGCACGTGCAATCCAGGCCTCTCGTGCGGGGGTCTGTGGTGCACCAAGGCTTGCGCGCGCGCGTCGGATTGCGCGGGCCTCGGAGCCGCCGGCGGCAATGCGGCGGGCCAGCCGAACGCCTGCATCTTCAGCCCCTCCGAGGGCGACGTGTGCTTCCCGGGCTGCTCGACGGACGCCGACTGCGCGCCATTCCCGGGGACCTACTGCCTCGTCACGACGTCGGTCGACAGGCTCTCGGTCGCCATCTGCGCGAGCTCGCCCGACGCCAGCACGGAATGAGCGTTCCTCCTCCTTTGATGAGGGGTCCATGCCACTCAGCCCGAGGCGCCATCGTGCGGTCGCTCTCCGCGGCCGCGACCCTTCTGGTTCTCTCGCGCACGGCCTGGGCCGGAGAGCGCGAGGCGGCCCCTCCGCCGGCCTCGCCGGAGCCGACCGGAGTGCCGATCGCTGGCGTAGGCCCCCGCGTTCTGCCTCCTCAGCCGCTGCCGCATCCTCCCGCCGCAGTGCCCGCGCCGTCGGCCGAGTTCACCGACTACGTCACGCGACGCTTCGAGCCCGCAGCATTTCCGATCCTCGGCGGCGACAGCGACATCGGCCTGGAACTCGGGGCCGTCGCAACGCTCTCGTACTTCTCCGACGGCGTGAAGCCTTACCGATGGAACATGGATCTGGTCCTCGCAGCCAGCGTGAAGCAGGGCCCGAGCGGTCCCGAGATCGCGCAGCAGAGCTACCTCTGGAACTGGGACGTCCCCGGCCTCGAAGGAGGTCGCCTGCGACTCAATCCGGAGGTGTCCTACAACCACACGATCAACTACGGGTACTTCGGCCTCGGCGATGCCTCGACCGGCGTCACGCCGGCCTCGAGCACTAACCCCGGCCGGTACCATGAATGGATCGAGTCGATCGTTCAAGTGCGCTCGGCGGCGCGAGTATCGCTGATGGGGCCGATCTCCGCCCTGTTCGCGGTGCAGTATCTCCATGTGAGCCCGACCGCGTACCCGGACACCCTCCTGCAGAGCGACGCCGCCCAGCGTCCGCCCGGGGGAGCGCCGCTCCTCTACGGGACGAGCACGCTCAGCCTGCCGTCGCTGGCCGCAGGGTTCGTTTACGACACGCGCGACGACGAGGTCTTCCCGCACTCGGGCGTGTTTGACGAGGCCGGCGTGCGCTTCGAGCAGGGCCTGCCAGCGAGCGCGGACGTCCGATACGCCGAAGCCGGAGCCATCCTGCGGGCCTACGCCCCGATCGTCGGGCCGCTCGTCGTGGCCGCACGTCTCGTAGTGAACGCGCAGCTCGGCCACGTGCCCTTCTACGACCTGTTCCAGGCCGGACCGTTCGACCAGAAGGAGATGCCCGGCGGCTCGGCGGGCGTTCGCGGCGTCCCCCTTGGGCGCTACCTCGGTCCTCTCAAGGTCATCGGCAACCTGGAGATGCGCGCGCTCTGGCTGCACTTCAGGGTGCTCCAGCAGAAGGTCAGCCTCGGCAACGACGTCTTCTTCGACACCGGGCGCGTGTGGAGCGACTACACGTTCCATTCGCCACTCGACGGCACGGGGCTCGGGGTCAAGTACGGAGTGGGCGGCGGAATCTTCGTGCTCTGGGGCCAAGCCGCGATGGTTCGCATCGAGGCGGCGTACTCCCCGGACGCCGTCTCGGAGAACCCGACGCTGCCCGTAGGAATCTACGTCGAGGACGGGGTGATGTTCTGAATCGCCGTCCTTCTTGATCGCCCCGCGTGCGCCGCCGTTTCCTACTTCGCCGTCGTCGCGCGGAGCACTCCGATGTCGAGCTGCGAGAGCGGAACCTTGACCGCCCGGTACGAGGGGCTGCCGCCGCCGAAGGTGATGTCGAGCACATCCTCGCCGGCTGCGTTGATCTCGGTGACGACGCGGGGATCCGTCGCAACATAGCCCCAGCCGATCACGCTCTCGCCATCGGGGTATCGACGGAAGCTACCTTCGTACTGGCTTTGCGCCACCCCGGAGAACTGGAACACAACGGCGGCCGTTCCAGCGGCGAGGTCGATGGTGTACTCGACGCCGCGGGCGACGCCGGGGGTCGCGCCGTGGTCATCGAAGAGGCTGATGTCGCCGTTCGCCAGGAAGCGCGCGTCGTGCTGCATGTTGAAAGCCGTCTGGGGATCGCCGACGATCTGGATGTGTGCCGCCCCGTCCTTGTTGTACGCGCTTCCGCCGACCTTCCATAGAACTTTGCCCGTCGCTCGATCGACGTAGAAGATCGCGTTCGTGTGCCGGGCGGAGAGAAGCAGGTTGCCCTTTGCATCCACGTCGATCGAGTTGAAGTGAAACACGTCGACGATCGACGCTCCGTTGACGTTCAAGACTGAAGGCTCGCTCGATTCTTGCGTCGGGTCGACGTGATCGATGGCGCGCCAGGACCACACCAGGTTGCCCGCTGGGTCGATCTCCTGGACCTCGCAGTCGGCGATCGTCGCGTCGGACCCGAACGCCTGCAGCCCGGTGAGGTCGACGTTGCTCTCGATCGGGTAGGTGAGCAGCAAGTGATCGCCGTTCGGGAGGAGGCGGAAGTCGTGCGTATCCGTCGGAGAGCCGACCGCCATCACCGTCTTCACCGTCAGTGTGTCGAGGGCGTGGATCTCGAACCGCGTGCCGCTGCTGTAGCTGAACGGGCCCATCGAGTCCGGCATGAACGAGATGGCGTTCGGAGTGAGGGCGTCCACGTCGCTGGCGCTCGTGCCGCGGGCGTACCAGACGGGCGTGCCGTTGGTGTCGAGCACGATCGCGTAGGCACCGTTGTTGACGAGGTACCACCCGGGCGTTGGCGTACCGGCGTCGGGATGGGTCGCGACCCCAATCATCGGGAAGTCGTGCGGCAGGCAACGAATCCAGTACTCGCCGCGCACGTCGATCTCTTCGTCCTCGACGAGGTCGGGGGAAGTGGACTGGCTACCGCTCCCGTCGGTAACGGTGACCGTCACGGAGTTGTGGCCGCTGTTGCAGCGCACGTAATAGTCATGGATCGCTGGCGAGAAGCTCGGGATGAGGGTCAATGGGCTGACGCCGATGGCCACGACGTCGGCGTCGCTCGTGGGGTGATCGCATCCGGCTGCGAGGAACGCCAGCACGATGAGGATCCTGGGCCCGGTAAGCCGCATGCTCGTGCCTTCCCATCGATGCATTTTCCGACTCTACGCTCGCGGGCGCCGGCGCACACCGAGAGCGGACCAACCGTCGGCGCAGGTCGACCAGCCGCGTTATGGGGCGGGTGTGCCGCGGTCCTACTCGTCGATGCTCGCGCGAATGCCCCTTGCATCGATGTTCACGTTCCAGCTCCAGCCTGCACATGTCATGCCGGGGAGCGACTGCGCGAGCTTCGCCGCGAACTTCGACATGGCGTCGTCGAGGCTGGCGCCGGAGTACTGCATTCCAACGAGCGCCGCCGTGCGCCCCTGAGCGACGGAGAAGAGGGACGCGGACATCTCGAGAACGTTCGTGTCCTTTGGGCTCTCGGACCGCGATTCGCCGTGCGCGTGGCCGGCTCCGCGCCGGCGGCCGCCGCCGCCCGTCGCCGACGGTGCGGGAGCAGTACGTCGCGCCCCGGCATCGGCTGGACGCTGCGGCAGCTTGCCCGCGAGCGTCAGGACCAGGACAAGATCCCCTCGAGCGGCCGGAGCCAGCTGCGCCAGGAGGGGGTCCGTCGGCCCGTCCGCCCGGGTGTAGTCGTCGATGGCGTCGGCGAGAGCTAGGTCGGAGGAGGCGAGGGAGTCGTATCCCACCTCGCAGTGATCGGAGCCAAGTGCGGACGCGACGGCAGGTCGGAGGGCGTCCCAGCCGCCGGGCGACATTCGACCGTCCTGATAGACCCCGAGCACCGAGACCGCGTGGAGAGTCGGCGCGAAGTCGGACGCGAACCGGGTCGTGAAGTGCGCGTCGCCCTGCTCGCATGCCGCGACGGCGACGACGACGAGCGGAAGGGCGCGTGAGGACAGCACGAGCAGAGATCGGTAAGGGAGTATGGGGCACCCGGAGCGATTCGGGCATCGCGTCGCCCCACGGGCCGCGGGAGCCGCCGTTAGTTCGGGGCGACGGCCGGCATCTTGATCATCTCGACGAGGCGATCGAACTGGGCCTTCGAGATGGGCGTGGCTCCATGGGCGAGCTCCTGGAGGTTGTAGATGACCCGCTCCCCGTGCCGAGTGATCAGCGTGGGAAAGCCCCCGTCCTCCCGGTAGGCGGGCACGCCGTTGCCCAACTCGTAGTACTTGGTCTCCCGTGACATCGCTCATCGCTCCCTCGACTATGCCCCGCCCGGACGCTACTTCGTGCCCCCGTCCCCATCGTGATGATGGTGGGGGGGAAGACACACCAGCACGTCGCCGCCGCGCGACTTGCGGCACGTGCTCGACACGTGGCCACGAGGCCCGTCGAACTCGCACGCGTCTCCCTCGCTCTTGTCCTTGCACGCGGCGATGGCTTCGGGGGGAGGACCGTGGTGCTCGTCATCGTTGGGGCTGCTTTGCGCCGCACCGAGCGTCGGAACGCTCACTAACGCGACGACCACCGCAAAACGGATCAATCTCAACATGGAGCCTCGATGCGAAGACGACGACGCCTCCGTCCCCGATGCTGTACCGCGGAGCGATTCGGCGTGCCTGCCGTTTCCGACGAGCCGACGGCAGGCGACGACCGACCGGGGGCGACCGTTGCGTGATTCGTCATCTTCTCTTTCTGTTCACATCCTCAGATGGGCCTCTACACGCCTACGGTGCCCTCGGCGGTGACGAGCGACGACTCGCCACGTCAGTCAGGCTCACGGACACAGCGGAGCGCATTGGGTTGACTGGCACTGGAGCAGGGCGACGGCGTTCTCCCGGCCCGAAAGTCAGCTGATAGGCTACGTATCCTGGAACAGGTTCGGCCCGGCGATCCCACGCCCGGCCGAAAGGAGAGATGGTGGTCGTCGGTGAAGTCGATCACCGCGCCGAAGTTGAAGTGCGCGTCGCTCTCGCCGACGGGCTCCTCGAGGGGGGCGGCCCGTAGCGCCGCGGAGATCAGGACGAGCGCGAGGCCGAGCCCGGCCGCCGCCCCCGCCTTTCCGACGAGCTGCGGCGGCGATCGGACGAGCGGCGGCTGAGGATCGTGACCGATCATGCTTACGTTGGGGCCCATGAATCCTCGGCTTGGTCAGGGGGCCATTCTGCTTCTGCTCACGGGTGTGCTCGCGGGCTGCGGCGGCGCCTCGGAGTATCAGCCCCCGGCGGTTCCCCCGCCGCCCCCTCCGCCGCCCGGCGTCGAGCCGCCCGCGCTGCCGGAGCCTGAATCGCAGGCCGCCCCCGCGCCACCGCCTCCGGCCGGCTCGGTGCCGGGGGCTGCGCCG
>PLYU01000006.1 GCA_003153495.1 Myxococcales bacterium | reverse complement strand
GTCGTCAACAAGAAGGCCGAGGTGGTGCGGGTCTACCTCCCGCCGGATGCCAACTGCCTGCTGTCCGTGATGGATCACTGCCTGCGCAGTCGCCACTACGTCAACGTCGTGATCGCAGGCAAGCACCCGGCGCCGCAGTGGTTGACGATGGACGCCGCCTTCAAGCACTGCACGGAGGGCATCGGAATCTGGCAATGGGCCAGCAACGACCAGGGGGCCGCACCTGACGTGGTCATGGCTTGCTGCGGCGACGTGCCCACGCTCGAGACGCTCGCCGCCGTTTCCATCCTGCGGGAGCATCTGCCGGACCTGAGGATCCGCGTGGTGAACGTCGTCGACCTCATGAAGCTGCAGCCGCAGAGCGAGCATCCGCACGGGCTCTCCAACATGGACTTCGACGAGCTCTTCACCAAGGACAAGCCCGTCATCTTCGCCTTCCACGCCTACCCGTGGCTGATCCACCGGCTCACCTACCGCCGGACCAATCACGACAACATTCACGTCCGCGGCTACAAGGAAGAAGGCACGATCACCACGCCCTTCGATATGACCGTGCTGAACGAGCTGGATCGCTTCCACCTCGTGATGGACACGGTCGATCGCTTGCCGCAGACGGGCGACAAGGGCGTCTACTTGAAGCAACAGCTCAAGGACAAGCTCATCGAGCACAGGCAGTACATCCGAAAGAATGGCCAGGATCTGCCGGAAATCCGGAACTGGAAGTGGGGCAAGCCCAAATGAGCACGCAAGCGTTCACGGAGACCGCGCGGGCGCTGGTGGCCGGCAGCAGGGGTCTGCTGGCGATGGACGAGAGCAATCCCACGTGCAACGCGCGCTTTGCCGCGCTGGGGATCCCGCAGACCGAGGATGCGCGACGAACCTACCGCGACTGGATCGTGAGCGCGCCCGGGCTGAGCGAGTACATCAGCGGCGCGATCCTCTACGACGAGACGATCCGCCAGCGTACGAGGGCCGGTGCCCCATTTGCCAGGGCCGTTGCCGACGCGGGGATGATTCCAGGCATCAAGGTCGACACGGGCGCGAAGAGCATGGCCGGTCATCCCGGAGAGATGATCACCGAAGGGCTAGACGGATTGCGGGATCGCCTGGCGGAGTACGCGCGGATGGGGGCGCGCTTTGCCAAGTGGCGCGCGGTCATCACCGTGGGGGCCGACATTCCCAGCCGTGGCTGCATCGCGGCCAACATGCAAGCTCTGGCTCGGTACGCAGCGTTGTGCCAGGAAGCGGGGCTCGTCGCCGTCGTCGAGCCGGAGGTGCTCATGGACGGCGCGCACACGCTGGAGCGCTGCAGCGGGGTGACGGAGGACGTTCTGCGAGCCCTGTTCGGTCAGCTCTACACGCAACGCGTGGCACTGGAAGGCTTGCTCCTGAAGCCCAGCATGGTGCTTCCTGGCTCGACATGCCCCAGGCAAGAGAGTGTCGACGAGGTCGCCGACGCCACGGTGAAGTGTCTCCTGCGAGCGGTCCCCGCCGCGGTTCCGGGCATCGCGTTCCTTTCGGGTGGGCAGGCCGGTGAGCTCGCGTCGGCGCGGCTGAATGCGATGAATGCGCGCTTCAAGGCGCGATTGCCCTGGGCGCTGGCGTTCTCCTTTGCGCGCGCCATCCAGCAGCCGGCGCTGGAGATCTGGAAAGGCGAGCAGGCTCACGTGGGCGCAGCGCAGCGAGCCCTGTGTCATCGAGCCAGGTGCAACTCGGCCGCCCGGCGCGGCGAGTACGGGTCCGCGATGGAAGGGGCATGAGCCATGACGGCGCTCCAGACCAAGCCGGGGTTGTCACCGGATGGGCTCGGTCAAGCGGAGGCTCAGAAGAGCCCTGCGAATCTCGGCGCGATCGTATCGGTCCGAGGAAGTGTCGTGGACGTACGGTTCGACGCGCGTCTGCCCCCGATCTACTCGGTGCTGCGCGCCGGAGATCGAGGCCGGATCGTCATCGAGGTGCTGGCCCAGCGTGACGCGCATCACGTGCGCGGGATTGCTCTGACGCCGACGGAAGGTCTCGCGCGTGGTATGGCCGTGGAGGACACCGGCGGGCCGTTGAAGGCGCCCGTCGGCAAGGGGATTCTCTCGCGTATGTTCGACGTCTTCGGCGACGTGATCGACCGAGGAGCACCCCTGTCGGACGTCCAGTGGCGGTCCGTTCATCGGGCCCCTCCGCCGCTCGCGCGCCGTTCCACCAAGTCCGAGATCTTCGAGACGGGCATCAAGGTCATCGACGTGCTCGTGCCGCTCGAGCGCGGAGGCAAGGCGGGCCTCTTCGGCGGAGCCGGAGTCGGCAAGACGGTGCTGCTCACCGAAATGATCCACAACATGATCGGGCACCACGAGGGCGTCAGCATCTTCTGCGGCATCGGCGAACGCTGTCGCGAGGGGGAGGAGCTTTACCAGGCCATGAAGGAGGCCGGCGTCTTGCCGAAGATGGTGATGGTCTTCGGCCAGATGAACGAGCCGCCGGGCAGCCGGTTCCGGGTGGGGCATGCGGCCCTCACGATGGCCGAGTACTTCCGCGACGACCAGCACCGCGACGTCCTGCTCCTCATCGACAACATCTTTCGCTTCATCCAGGCCGGGATGGAGGTATCGGGCTTGATGGGGCAGATGCCGTCCCGCCTCGGCTATCAGCCCACGATGGGCACCGAGCTGTCCGGATTGGAGGAGCGCATCGCCAACACCG
>PLYU01000074.1:246-5223 GCA_003153495.1 Myxococcales bacterium | reverse complement strand
CTCGTCGCCAGCTTGTTGAGCAGGGCGGTGATCTTCTGCATGTCGCGCAGCTGGAAGAGCGCCTCGAAGTAGTTGTGGGCGATCCGGACGTCGCGCAGCATCATCGCCTCGTGGGGGGCGAGGAGCTTGACGACCTCGTCGATCTTCCCGGCCTGCCCGTACAGCGCCGACAGGCAGAGGAGGGCGAGCGGGTCGCCGGGCGACCGCTCCACGCCCTTCTTCGCGAAGCCGATGGCGCGCTCGCGCGGTCCCTCGTCCTTGGCGTCCACCGCGTAGAAACCCTGGAGGGCGATGTACGGTGCGCCGCACTTGAGGTTCACGGGCGCGTTCGCGAGCTCGTCGATCTGGCGGATCATCTCGCCCTCGCCGGACGCTTCCTTGATCGCGTTGGCCAGGTACGCCCAGGCGTCGACCGAGTTGTTGTCGATCTGGATGGCGCGCTCGGCGTTCTCCCGCTCTGCCTTCCGGTCGCCCTTCTCCTTCATCACCCGCGCGAGCTGCAAGCTGGGCAGCGGCGAGTCCTTCAAGAGGTTCTGCGCCCCTCGGAGCGTGGCCTCCGCCTTGTCGAGCTTCTTCTGCGCCAGCTGCGCGACGCCGAGACCGAGCCAGTCCTCTCCGTCGCCGCCGAGGGCAACGACCTTCGACAGCACCTTCTCCGCCTTCTCGTGGCGGCCGTACTTGATGAGCTCCTGGGCGAAGACGCGGCCGCGCCCGAGGTCGTCCGCCGCGTCGTTCCAGTGCTTCTCGAGGCCGCCCAGCAGGTCCTCCAGGCCGATGGCGACCGGGCGCCCCTGATCGTCCTGCACCTGCACCGCGGGGCCGTTGAAGCCGAGCAGCTTCCAGACCTCGTCCATCGTGAGCGCCACCGGGCCCTCGACGATCTTCTTGTCGAGGGGCGTACCGTTGGGGCCGATGGGCAGCAGCACCAGCGCGTTGCCGGGCACCCCGTTGGGGAACGAGGTGACCGGAGCGAGGATCGCGGCCCCGCCCTTGAGCTGGATGGCGGCGCCCCCGGGTGCGGGGGCGGAGGGGGGCGACGGCGGCGCACCGGGCCTGGTGGGCATGTTCGACATGGTGGGCGCATCTCGTAGCACGGACGCGACGTCACGCGAACGCTCCACGGGCCGAATATGGTTGCGCGCCCGTACGTCCTCCGGGGAAAGTAGGGCCCGGATGAGGCTCGCGGTCGCGTTGACGGTGCTGGGGTGCTCGCTCGCCGTCGCCGCGCCCGCGCGCGCCGACGACACCATCAAGCACCCCGGCCAGCACCCGGCCTACAACGTCGAGATCGAGCCCCACCTGCTGCTCGGTCTCGGGGGGGCCTACGGCGCGGGCGGCTACGGCATCGGCGCCCGCTTCTCCATCCCGGTGGTCGACAACGGCTTCGTCGACGAGATCAACAACAGCGTGGCCATCTCGTTCGGCCTCGACCTCATGCACTACGACCGGTGCTGGTACGCCGGCAACTGCTCGGCCGACTACCTCGACTTCCCCGTCGTCATGCAGTGGAACTTCTACGTCGCGCGGCGCTGGAGCGTCTTCGGCGAGCCGGGGCTCGTCTTCTACCACGGCTTCGTGGGCGACTGCCCCGCGAACACCCAGTGCCTCAACTACAGCGCCCCGCACTCGACCTTCCTCGAGCCCGCCATCTACCTCGGCGGCCGGTATCACATCAGCGACAAGTACGCGCTCACGATGCGCGTCGGCTTCCCCTCGGTCTCGGTCGGGGTGTCTTTTTTCCCGTGATCGCCGCGCCGGCGGCGCCCGGATGGCGCTGCGGCCCGGGCGGTCTTAGAGTTGTAGGAAGATGACGCTGGCGATCTACCTCGTTGCCATCCTCGGCCTGGCCGTCCTCATGATCGTGCACGAGGGCGGGCACTACCTGGCGGCCCGCAGGTACGGGATGCGCGTCGTGCGCTTCAGCATCGGCTTCGGGCCGACGGTGTGGAAGCACAGGAAGAAGGACAGCGGCACCATCTTCCAGGTCGCCCTGATCCCTTTCCTCGCCTACGTGCAGATCGCGGGGATGAACCCCTACGAGGAGACCGACCCGAAGGACCCCGGCAGCTACGCCAACGCCTCGCTCTGGGGCCGCGTCGTGACCATCGCCGCGGGGCCGGTCGCCAACTACCTGTTCGCGTCGGTGCTCTTCTTCTTCGGCCTGCTGGTCGGCGGCAAAGAGGTGCTCGACGACGCGAGCATGCGCGTCATCGTCGAGGCCGGACCTGCGCAGGTCGCCGGGATGCAGACGGGCGATCGCGTCCTCGCGGTCGCCGGGCGAGCGGTCCACACGTGGGACGAGCTGCGCAAGTCGGTCAGCGCACACCCCGGCGAGCCCCTCGACGTCACCGTCGAGCGCCAGGGCCAGACCCTGCACGAGACGGTCACCCCCGGGCCCAGAGGCGACAAGGACGAAGGCCTCATTCACGTCCGCGTTCCTACTCACGTCGAGCCGGTCGGTTTCGTCGAGGCCGCGCGGTTCAGCGTGATCGCGCCCCCGCTCATCGTCTACGACAACATCCGCGCGATCGGGCTGGTTCTCACGGGCAAGGAGAAGTTCCAGGTCAACGGCCCGGTGGGCATCGTCAAGGAGACCGCCCGCCGCGCTCGCACCGGCGCTGGCGTGCTCCTGCAGTTCCTGGGAATGCTCAGCGCCTACCTCGGCGCGTTCAACCTGCTCCCGTTCCCCGCGCTCGACGGCGGGCGCCTGCTGTTCCTCGGAGCCGAGGCCGTCTCTCGCCGCAAGCCGGACGCGAAGCTCGAAGCCCGCGTCCACGCGGTGGGGCTGGTCATGCTGCTGACGCTGATCGCGTTCGTGACGTACGCCGACGTGCTCGCGAAGTAGGTCATCCTTTTCGCAGCTTCGCGCTCATGTCGGCGCCCAGCTCCGCTGCGCGCTTCGTCGCGACCTCGACCGCGTCGATGAGCGTGGTCCGCAGGCCGCCGCTCTCCAGCGTGTGCAGCCCCGCGATGGCCGTGCCGCCCGGGCTCGTGACCATGTCCTTCAGTCGACCCGGGTGCTCGCCGGTCTCCAGCAGAAGCTTCGCCGACCCGAACACCGTCTGCGCGGCCAGCAAGAGTGCGGTGTCGCGGTGCAGCCCGACCTTCACCCCTCCGTCCGCCAGCGCCTCGATGATCAGCATCACGTACGCCGGCCCGCTCCCGCTCAGCCCGGTCACAGCGTCGAGCTGCGCCTCGTCGAGCACGACGACGCGCCCCACCGCCTCGAACAGCTCGCGCGTGATCCGGAGATCGTCCTCCCGCGCGTGAGCGCCCCCCGCGATCCCCGTCGCGCCGGCCTGCACGGTCGCCGGCGTGTTCGGCATCGCCCGGACGACCCTCGACCCCGCGGGCAAGCGCGCCTCGAGCGCCTCGATGGGCACCCCGGCCGCCACCGACACCACCAGCTGATCCGCTCGCACGTCGCGGCCGATCTCGGTGAGCACCTTGTCGATGACCTGCGGCTTCACGGCGAGCACGATCACGTCGGCCTCGCGCACCAGCTCATGGTTGTCGGTCGTGACCCGGATGCCGTGCTCCGCGCGCAGGTGCTCGAGCCGGTCGCGCTTCGCGTCGCTCGCCATGATCTGCTCCCCCGGCATCACCTTGCCGTGGAGTAGACCCTTGATGAGCGCCCCGGCCATGTTGCCCGCGCCCAGAAAACCCAGCTTTCTGCTCTTCATGTCGGCCCTGCACGGTAGCCGATCCGCCGAAAACTTGCCCCGGGCCCCCGGCCGGCGCCATGTCTCGGCCACTATGCGCCGTCTCTGCCAGTCGCTCGCCCTGCTGCCGCTCGCCGCCTGCCTCCAGATCGGCACGGGCCCGGACTCGGGGCTCGGGGGCGGCGGTGGCAGCGGCGGGACCGCAAGCGGCAGCAGCAGCGGAAGTGCGACCGCGTCCGGAGCGGGGCGCGACGCAGGTCTCGGCGTCTCCAGCTGCGGGCACGACCCCCAGACCGGGGTCGTGCTGTGCAGCGCGATCGACGCCTGCCCGGGGCTCGCGCTCGATCCGGCCGTCTTCCCGGGCTGCGGCTTTCAGCCCCACGCCGGCTCGGTGATCGACATCGAGTGTCTCTGCGTCGACGCGCTCTGCCCGGTCGGAGTCCCCACGACGTGTGCCCAGGCCAGGACGCTCATCGAGGGCCAGAGCGCGCTGCTCGTCTGCCAGCAGGCGTCCGAGGGTCGCTGCGTGGGGGTCTCGACGCGCGACGCCGGCTCCCCCAGTACCGGCACCTGCGACCGCGCCTGCGAGAGCACGTGCGGCGGGGAGCCCAGCTGCATGCAGCTCTGCGGCTGCTGAGCCGCGGGGCGGCAATCGGCGTATGATTCGCCGGCCATGCTAGCCACCCAGGTACGCCAGAAGGACAGCGTCTTTTACTTCGCCGCCTACCCGGCCGACGATCTCCTCGATCGGGTCCGCTTCATCTCGCGCTTCTACGCCGAGGGCGAGCGCAGCATCGCCCCCGAAGAGGCCGACGGGCCCGACGAGGTCGGGCACTTCATCGGCAAGATCGAGCGCACCGACGCGGCGTTCCAGCGGGAGATGAGCCGCGCGAAGGTGAACGCCATCAAGAACTACTACGAGACCGCCGTCAGTCAGCCGCCGATCCCGGGCACGGTGCTCCTCTTCACCGCCGACACCCTGCGCTTCGAGCCCGTGAAGCCGTTCGCCAACGTCGGCAACCTCGAGGAGCCGCGCAGCAAGTACCTCATCATCGACGGCCAGCACCGCCTGGCGGCCCTGCAGTTCTTCTCCCGCGAGCACCCGGACGACGCCAAGACGATGCACGTCCCCTGCGTGGTCTTCGACGGCAAGAGCGAGGACTTNNTCATCATCAACTCGACGCCGACGCGGATAAACAAGAGCCACCTGGTCGATCTCTACGAGAAGGTGTCGTGGGCGGCGCCCGACAAGAAGTTCGCCGCGAACGTGGTCGAGCGCCTCTACAGCGGGGGCGACAGCCCGCTGCGCTACAAG
>PLYU01000074.1:0-240 GCA_003153495.1 Myxococcales bacterium | reverse complement strand
TCAAGGCGGCCGAGAAGGTGTGGGGGCCCGCGTGGGCGGGCCCTCAGTCGATGGTCACGAGGCCGGTGACGATCAAGGCCATGCTGCGGGTGTGCGCCGATCTGGCGCACGTCGACGCAGAGCCGGTCGAGGGCCGCGTCGGCCGCTGGGCGCGCAAGCTCGCGCCGTGGACCGAGATGGCCAAGAGCTTCCGTGCCGAGGGATTCTACGAGCGGTTCCCGGCCAAGGGACAGATCGAGC
>PLYU01000109.1 GCA_003153495.1 Myxococcales bacterium | reverse complement strand
CCCCGGCCGGGAGGGACCCAGCGCACGGCCCCGTTGCCGCCCCAGCGCACGGTGCCCATCGCTCCGAAGCGCACCGTGCCCCTCGGAGGCGGAGGAGGCTCAGGCGCGCCGCCGCCGCCGTTGCCCGTCTCGAGGCCCGCCGCGCCGCCGCCCGTGTCGCGCGCCTTCGGCGAGGTGCGCCTCCCGTCCGCTCCGCCGGCGTCCATCTCGCAGCCCGAGATCGGCGGCGTGTCGACGCTCTCCGGCTTCGGCGAGATCGATCTGCCGCGCGAGCAGCCCAGCGGCACTCACGGCGTCACCATCATCGAGGCGCCGCCCCCGCGCCTGCCGAGCGTGCGGCCGCCCGGAGGGGGCGGCTCGGGCACGCAGCAGCTCGATCCCGCCGCCGACTTCGGCGACCTGCAGTTCGGCGACGACCTGCCCCCGCCGGCGTCTCCGTCCTTCGACGACGAGGCGCCGCCCGCGGCTCTCTCCGGCGGCGGCGACGCGGCCCCCTCGGGGGGCGGAGGGGCAGGCGTCTCGGGCGAGGGTGGCGGCCTGACGTTCGGCGAGGTCGACTTCGGCTCGGGCACGCCCAGCGGGCCAGCCGGCGGCGGCGCCATCAAGCTCGACAGCTTCCAGTGGTCTCCGCCGACCGAAGGTGCGGTCTCGAACCCGGAGATGGCGGCGGTCGTCCCCGAGGAAGGCGGCGAGCCCGGCGAGCACGAGCTCCCCGAGACGTCGGACGTCCCGGCGGCGCCGTCCAGGCTGGGCCTCATCCTCAAGATCGTCGCGGCGCTGGTCGTGCTCGGCGTCGTCATCGGCGGCGCGTCGCTCGAGCTGACCCCGTACGGCGCGTGGGGGCGCGTGTACGTCTACGACATGCTCCACGCCGCGGACTACAAGGCGGCTTCCTCGGGCGCGGTCCGCGTCGGCGAGGCCACCCTCGAGGCGGACACCTGCGACGCGGCGAGGACCGCCGTCGACACGGCGGCGCAGTCGCACGCGAGGATGCCGCGCGCCAGGCCGCTGACGGCGTACGCCGCGCTCATCGACGCCGCGTCGCAGCTCCGCTTCGGGCAGGACCCCGCCCGCGCATCGCGCGCGAAGCAGCTCTTCGCCGAGCTGCCCACCGACAAGCCGGTGCAGTACTTCGACGCCGTGGCCGCGGCGATCGCCGCGAGCGACGGCGACTCGGCCAGGGCCCTCAAGCTCCTCGACGCCGCGAGCCAGCAGGACCAGAACGACGCGATCCAGATCGAGGTGGCCCTCCTCCGGGGGGGCGTGCAGCTGGCGTCGAAGGACGCCGCGTCGGCCGTGGCCTCGTACAAGCGCGCCGCCCAGCTCGCCCCTCCCGCCGACGCCCGGCCCCACTTCGGCCTCGCCCGCGCCTACGATCTGCTCGGCGACGGCGCCAACGCCAAGAGAGAGATCGATCTCACACTGGCCGCGTCGAAGGACCACACCGGCGCCCTCATCCTGCGCGCCCGCCGCAGGACCGCGCACGTCGACCCCGTGTCGGCGTTCGCGGATCTCGCGATCGTGCTCGACGGCCCCGGGCGCGCCAAGGCGTCGCCCATGGACCTGTCCGACGCCTACGCCGCCAAGGCGTGGGTGAGCCTGGAGCGCGGCGCCGCGAGCGACGCGCGCGGGGCCTTCGGGCAGGCGGTGAAGCTGAACCCGCGCAACGTCGAGGCGCTCAGCGGCGAAGGGCGGCTGCTCCTGAACGAGGGCCGCCCGGCCGAGGCGCTCGCTCGCTTCGACTCCGCGCTGCAGGCGGATCCGAGCTCGCCGGAGGCCATCGCCAACGACGCCGAGGCGAAGATGGGGCTCGAGCGGCTCGCGGACGCGAAGCAGCAGCTCGTCCAGGCGCGCGAACGCTTCCCGCGGAGCATCCCGGTGCTGCTGCTGCTCGGCAGGGTCGAGGAGCACCTGGGAAACCAGGACGAGGCCGACAGGGACATGCGGGCCGCGATCGCGCACGTCGAGCCCGGGCGCCGCGACGCCGTGATGCCGTACGTCGCCCTCGCCGAGCTCCTGCTGAGGCGGGGCCGCGGGGTCGAGGCCACGGCGCTGCTCGACGAGGCGAAGAAGAAGCTCCCGGACTCTGTGACCCTCGAGCGCGGCCTCGGCGAGGTCGCCGAGATGGAAGGGAACTTCGACGCGGCGGTCGCGAACTACAAGGCGGCGCTCGTGCTCGACTCGAAGGACGTGGCGGCCCACTTCCACCTGGGCCTGGCGCTCATCCGGACGCTCAAGTTCGACGAGGCGAGCGCGGAGCTCGACAAGGTCGCCGCGATCGACAAGGACTACCCCGGGCTCTCGCTGGAGCGCGGCATCCTCTTCGAGAAGTCGGGCGACGTCATGAAGGCGATCGAGCAGTTCGAGGGCGCCCTGGCGAAGGCGCCCGACGATCCCGACCTGTTGCTCCGCGTGGGGAGCGCGTACGTGATCATCTCGATGCCGGACAAGGCGATCCCCATGCTGCGCCGGGTGGTCGACAAGCGGCCTTCGAGCGCGGAGGCGCACCACTACTTCGGTCGGGCGCTGATGCTCAAGGGAGGGGCGTCCTGGGCGGACGCGCTCATTCACCTGGGGCGAGCCGTCGAGCTCGACCCGAACCGCGTCGAGTATCACGTGTACCGCGCGTGGGCGGCGAACGACTCGACGCCCGCGCAGATCAAGGTGGCGCAGGAAGAGGTCGAGAAGGCCTTCGCGCTCGACCGCTCCAACCCCGAGGCCTACTGGCAGCGCGGCATCGTCCGGCGGATGACGAGCCAGATCGAGGACGCGATCAAGGACGAGCAGCACGCGCTCAAGCTCCGCCCGTCCCGCTACGAGGCGCACGCGACGCTGGCGGAGTGCTACGAGGAGAAGAACCAGCCCGGTGACGCCCTGGCCGAGTGGGCCACGGCGCTCGCGGGCGACGGCAAGCGGACGAGCTCGGACGGGACGGTTCTGCACCCGTTCTGGCACTACCAGTACGGCAAGCTCCTGCTCGAGCACCAGGGGCCGGGGGCGGCCATCGGCCACCTCTTGCCGGCGGCGCTCGCGGCCGAGCAAATGGACTCGCGGCCGGGCTGGGGCATCCAGCTCGAGTTCCTGGTGGCCGAGGTGCTTCGCACGGCCGGCCGCACGAAGGAAGCCCTGGACCACTACCACCGCTTCGTGGAGCTCGCCGGACCGCGGGATCCTGACTTCAAGGCCGCCGACAGGGCCATCAAGGCGCTCGACCCCGACCGGCCGTAGCGCGCCCGTTATCCTTCGCTTCGCTCAGGATGACGGGCGGGGGATTGCCGCGGCCATCCTGGCGAACGCCTCGACGTCCAGCGTCTCGCCGCGGGCGCGGAGCGAGACGCCCGCCTCGGCGGCCGCTCGCTCGAGGGACGCGGAGTCGGGCGCGAGGCCCGCCCAGGCGTTGCGCAGCGTCTTGCGGCGGGCCTGGAAGGCGCCTCGCACGAGCGCCCTGAAGGTGTCGGTCTCCTCGGCGCGCGGGGGTCGCAGCGGCGTCAGCTCGACGACCGCGCTCGTCACCTCGGGCGGCGGATGGAACGCGCCCGGCGGCGCGCGCAGCACCCGGCGCACGTCGAACGCTGCGCGCATGAACACCGAGAGCGCTCCCCATGGCTTCGTGCCCGGCGTCGCCGCCAGCCGCTGCGCCACCTCGTCTTGCACCATGAACACCGCCCGCTCGACGTCGGCTGCGTGCTCGACGGTGCGCCGCAGGAGGGGGCCGGTGATCGCGTAGGGCAGGTTGCCGCACAGGATGCGAGGGGAAGCAGGGTCGGGTCCGCCCAGGAGAGCTGTGAAGTCCACCGACATGGCGTCGGCTTCCAGCAGGCGCACGCCCGTTCCCGCGAGCTCGCGCTCCAGCACGGGGACGAGGTCCCGGTCGCGCTCGATGGCGACGAGCTCGCGCGCCCGCGCCGCCAGCAGAAGCGTCAAAACGCCTGTCCCGGCGCCGATTTCGACGACGCGCGCTCGCCCGACCTCGTCGTCGCGCACGCACGCGCTCGCGATCGTCCCGGCGATCTGCGCCGACGCGAGGAAGTTCTGACCGAAGCTCTTCTTCGGATGGAGCCCAGCTTCCCCGAGGACCCGGCCCGGGTGCCGGACCTGGCCGGCCGCAGCGCTAGCGTGAAGTGGCCGGTCCACGACCGTTCCTATAGCCTTGACCCTGGCATTCGCGTTGCTAGCTTCTCAGTAGAGGGTCCATTTAGCGAGGAAAGCCCCATGCTGCCTCCCTTCATCATCGAGCAGATTCGCCGACGGGAAGAGGAGGAGCGCCTCCGCAACGACCAGCCGCAGCCCCAGCTGGAGCTCCCGATCGAGCGCCCGATGCCCCGGGCCCCGCGTCCCCCCGACGAGAACGGCGAGCGCGGCGTGGTGATCATCGAGCTGAAGGAAGACGTCGGCTAGCACCGTCATCCCGAGCGAAGCGAGGGACCCCCCTGAGGCCTCCCGCACGAGCCGGGCGCGCGCGGCCTCTGGTCCGCGGCAGGGAGCCACGCCCGAACTGCGCGCGCGGAAGACGTCCGGGGGGTCCCTCGCTTCGCTCGGGATGACAGCGGGGGGGGAGGGTGGGACCATCGCTCGACACAAACCCTCGCGGTGACTAGTCTCGCCGCGCCATGACGGCGACCAGCTCTGCACGTCGCTTTCTCTTGCACGCGGTCCCGGCGCTTCTGGGCGCTGCCGTGGCGTGCGGGGCCGCCCCCGGCTGCTACTCGGCAGGCGCGGGGACGTCTCCGCCTCCGAAGGGCTTCTACTACCCCGTGGGGCTCGCCGTGTCGGGCGACGGCAAGTACCTCTACGCCGCCAACTCGGACTTCGACCTGCAGTGGAACGGCGGCACCCTGCAGAGCTACGACCTGGCCCAGATCAGGACGGACACCGCGCAGCTGATCCGGGCGAATAACCCCCTCACTGGCGTGACGGCCGATACGAGCGCGATCCCCTTTCTCGGCGGCCGGGGCCCGGCCTGCGTAGTCAGCGGGCCCTCCATCCCTCTCGAGGAGACCTGCGCGCCCCCCGTCGACTCCTCCCGGTACGTGCGCTGGAACGCGACCATCGGCGCGTTCGCGACCGACCTGCAGATCGGCCTGGGCGGCCAGCGCCTCTTCGTCCCCGTCCGGGGCGACGCCACGCTCACGTGGGCCGACCTCGACACGACGAACGGCCACTTCAACTGCGGCGCGGGCGCCGACGGTCGCTGCGGCGCCGACCACCAGGCCGGGAGCGTCCGCGACCCCGGCAACAGCCGCCAGGTCAGCATGCCGGGCGAGCCGTTCGGGATGGCGCAGACCGAGGACGGGACGGCGATCGCCATCACTCATCAGACGGACACCAAGACCACGTTATTCCGGACCCGGGGGACCGACCCGCTCGCGTCGCCCTCGGTGCAGTTCGTCCTCGACGGCCTGCCCCTCGGCGGCGACGGGATCGTGGCGGTCCCGCACGACGACATCGCCGTGACCCGGTGCGAGAAGGTGAGCAACAAGCCTCCGTGCGTGCGGCCCGCGTTCCTGCAGACGAGCCGCAACGTCGCCGAGGTCGACCTCCTGCGGTACTACGACGACGACGGCTCGACGCTCTCCCGCCCGTTCATCGCCCGGGAGGTCGCTTACGGCCTGTCGACGAACAGCGGCGGCTTCGACTCGCGCGGGATCGCGATCGACACGACGCCCCGCGCCGCGTGCAGGGCGCGCCTCCCTGCGGGGACGGCCCTGGGGGCCAGCCCGCCCGACCCGGGGGATGTCGCCTGCGGCCAGGTGCCCGCGCGCGTGTTCATCGCGAACCGCTCGCCTCCCTCGCTCGTCGTCGGTGAGATCGGGGGGCCTTCCGGCAGCGGCGACGGCACCTACGACCCCGACCGCCTCGTGCTCACGGGGAACGTGCCCCTCGCAGAAGGGCCGTCCAGGGTCTACGTCGCGCCGATCGTCGACGCCGCGGGGGGCGGGGCCCTCTCGGTCCGCGTCTTCATCGTCTGCTTCGACTCCAGCACCGTTTTCGTCTACGACCCGGACGCACAAGCCGTGGAGAACGTCATCTACGTCGGCCCCGGGCCCTTCGCGATGGCCTTCGACCCCTTCACGACGGACGCCATGGCCATCCACGCGGCGGACGGCGTGACCGACACGGCGCTCGGCCTGCGCCCTTACCGCTTCGCGTACGTCGCCAGCTTCCGGGACTCGTTCGTCCAGGTCATCGACCTCGACGCCACCAGCCCGCGGACGTTCGAGCACGTCGTCTTCACGCTCGGCCAGCCGACGCCGCCGAAGGGCAGCTGACNNCGCAGAAGGTCGACGTCGTCTGCCTCGAGGTGAACGACCCGGGCGGCAACAAGCTGCCTTACGACCAGATCCGGCCGGTTCCCCAGGCGCAGTGCGCGCCGGTCCCCGCCAACGTGGCCGGCTCGACGCTCCCCAATCATCTCTACGCGCTGGTCACGCAGACCATGCGCGGCGAAGTGGCGGTGGTGGACCTGACGGCAGGCTTCGTCGTCGACGAGGACAGGTCGACCCCCGGCATCAACTTCATCGCCGTGGGCGCGAACCCGACGGACGTGGCCGTCGCGCCGGATGCCCTGCGCACCTACGTGTCCAGCGCGGACCCGACCAAGCCCGCGATCTACGCCGTCGACAACCACCGTCTGCTGGGCGACTCGACCGGCTACGAGTTGGCCTTCGCGCCGGACGCGGCGCCGCCGCCG
>PLYU01000077.1 GCA_003153495.1 Myxococcales bacterium | reverse complement strand
GCGCTGAGGGGCCGACCGGTGCCGTCGCCCGGGGCGGTCCGCGAGGCCGCCGCCTGGGCGCGCGCCGAGCACGCGCGCGCCAGGCGCCTGTCGCTCCCCCGCGCGATCCTCGCGCGCGTGCTCGAGGTGTACGTGCTCCTCGACCGCGCGGCGTACCTCGAGGAGCGCGGGTTCGCCGTGGAGATCGGCGAGCTGTTCCCGTCGAGCGTCAGCCCGCGCAACCTCGCGCTCGTGGCCTGGTAGTCGGGCGCACACCTGCGAGGCGCCCGGCGCGACTCACTCCGGCAGCACGATCCGGAACGCCGCCCCGCCGAGGTCCCCCGTCGTCACCGAGATCGTCCCGAGGTGCGCCTCGGCGATCCCCCTGGCGATCGCGAGCCCCAGCCCCGCGCNNAGCGCGTTGGCGACGAGGTTGTCGAGCGCCTGCCGGAGCTTCTGCGGGTCCGCGCGCACCTGCGCGTCGAGCGCCCCCTCGAACGCGAGCGCCACCCGCCGGCGGGCCGCCACCGGAGTGAACACCGCCAGCATCGGCTCCACGATCGCCCCGAGGCGCACCACGCGGGGCTCGACCGCGAACACCCCCGCCTCCAGGCGGCTCGCCACCAGGACGCCGTCGACCAGCCGCGCCATCTCCGAGCACATGGCGCGCATCTGCGCGACGACCGACTGCCGATCGGGTCCGGGCAGGTCCTCGGCCTCGAGCACCTCGGCGATGAGCCCCAGAGAGGAGAGGGGGTGGCGCAGGTCGTGGACGAGCATCGCCACGTGGTCGCGCCGCTGCGCCTCGAGCATCCGCTTCAGGCGGGACGTCTCGAGGGCCGCGCGCACCCGCGCCAGAAGCTCGCGTGAGTCGATCGGCTTGGTCAGGTAGGCGTCGGCCCCCTCCTTGAGACCCGCCTCGATCGCGTGCGGCTCGCGCCGCGCCGCGGTGAGCATGACCACCGCCGGCCCGCCGCCGCGCCGGGCCCGCAGGCGCCGCAGCACCTCCACCCCGTCGAGCCCCGGCATCGACACGTCGAGCAGCACCAGCTCCGGCTCGCGCTCCTCGACCTTGCGCAGCGCCTCCTGGCCGCCGGTGGCGGTGCGCACGCGGTGGCCATCCTCGGTCAGCACCGCTTCGTAGAGCGTGAGCGTGTCGGGGAAGTCGTCCACGATGAGGACGTCGCCGCCCGTGGGCGCGGGGAGCGACGGCGACGAGCTCACGACAGCACCCCCGCCTGCGCGCCCGCCGCGGGCGGCGAGCTCTCGGGCTGGGGGGCCGCGCGCGGCAGCACGAGCGTGAAGGTGGAGCCCGCGCGCTCGCGCGAGACGACCTCGATCTCCCCGCCGAGCGCCCGCGCCAGCCTCCGCGACAGCGCGAGGCCGACGCCCGTGCCCACGTAGCGCCGGCCGTCGCCCGCCTCCAGCTGGTGAAACTCCTGGAACAGCTCCTTCATCATGTGCGCCGGGATGCCGATGCCCGTGTCGCGCACCGCCAGCCGCACCTCGGCCTCGGTCGCGCGCACCGTCAGCTCGACGTCGCCGGCGTCGGTGAACTTGATGGCGTTCGACAGCAGGTTGAGCAGGATCTGTCGCACGCGCTGCGCGTCGGTCACCGTCTCCATCGGCGCCCCGTCCGCGGTCACCGACAGCTTGATTTCCTTGCCCGAGCGCAGGCTCTCCACCTCGGCGACGCACGCGCGCGCGAGCTGGCCAAGGCTGACCGGCGCCAGGCGGATCTCGACGCGCCCGCTCTCGGCCTTCGCGAGGTCGAGCACGTCGTTGATGAGCGCGAGGAGGTTGTCCCCGTTGCGCTTGATGCGCTCGATCGACTCGCGCGCCCGCGGCGAGAGCTGCTCCTTCGGCGAGGTCAGCAAGAGGTCCGCGAACCCCAGGATCGCGCTGAGCGGCGTGCGCAGCTCGTGGCTCATCGACGCGAGGAACTGCGTGCGCACCTTGTTGGCGCGCGCCAGGCGCTCGCCCTGCTCCGCGAGGGCGACGCTCTTCTCGCGCAGCCGGTCGTGCGTCCACGCGTTGTGAAGCGCCACGGCGAGCTGCCGTGCCGCGTCCCGCACCAGGTCCGCCGCGCTCTCGGCGGGTCTGTGGATCCCGCCGAGCACGATCGCCCCGGCCCCCTCGCTGTCGAGCGCGATGGGGTGGGCGAGCACCCAGCGCAGCGGCGCGGTCCCCACGCCCAGGTCGAGCTCGGGGCGCGCGTCCCCGAGGCAGTCCGCCTCGAGGAAGACCGGCTCGCGGCGCTCCATCACGCTGCGGGGGAGCCCGCCGGCGCTGAAGGCGTGGTGCTCCATCGCCCGGCCGTCCGCGGCCGTGGCCCGGACGGGCACCAGGCGGTCGGCGTCGTCGAGGAGGTACACGGCGCCCACCTGGGCGTCGGCCAGGCGCACGAGCGTCTGCAGGCCGCCGGTGGCCAGCGCGCCGACGTCCAGGGTCTTCAGCTCGCCGACGAACTCCGCGTAGGCGCGCGCGTGCGCGTCGCGCACGGCCAGGTCCGCGTTGGCCCGCGTCAGGTCGGCCAGGGCGCGCTCGCGCTCGGCGAGCGTCGCGCGCAGGCTCGAGTCCTTGTCGAGGAGCAGGGCGTTCATCTTCGAGAGGCTGTGCGCCACAGCGCCCAGCTCGTCGCGGCGCAGCGGCATCGGCCGCAGCGGCTCGAGCCGGCCGGTCGCCTCGAGCGCCTCCTCCAGCTGCCCGGTCGTCCCCGCGATGTCGCGGGCGATCCACGCCCCGCTGCCGAGGGCGATGAAGATCGCGAGCAAGAGGACCGTGCGCGTCGCCCGCTGCGACGCGGCCGCCGACTGGAAGGCGGCCTGCTCGCGCGCGTCGGCGTCGTCGATGGCGTGGCGGCGGAGGTCGGCGAGGATGGCGCGCATCTCGTCGGTGCGCGTCTTCCCCTCGTCGGCCGCGGCCGGGTCGGGGACGAGGCCCTTCTCGCGGGCCCGGATCTGCGGCTCGCTGACGTTTTCGATCCAGTCGCGCACCAGCCGCCCGAACGACGCGACGCGCTCGTCCTCCATCCCGCTCTCGGCGACGACCTGCGCCTCGGTGAGCAGCCCCTCGAGCTCCTTGCGCGCCTGCTCGTAGGGCGCGAGAAACGCGCGCTCGCCGGTGAGCAGGTAGCCGCGCTTGCCGGTCTCCAGGTCGACCATGAGCCGCAGCAGCTGCTCGGCGTCGTCGGCGAGCTTCAGATCGTGCTGCACGAGCCGCTCGAACTGCTTCTCGAGCTCCTCGTGCGCCTCGTTGGCGCGCACCAGGCCGAACCCGAGCACCGCGACCACGAGCAGTGAGCTCAGGAGGATCCGCCAGAAAAGGGCGCTCATCAGGATACGCATCGGTCGGCTCTCTCTCAGTAAGGCTCGGCTCGCGCGATCCACGCGCCGAAGCACGCGAGGACCCACGCGATCGGCGACATCGCCAGCGCGAAGACCACCGTGAACGGCGCGGCGAAGCCCAGGGCGACCAGCGTGACCACCAGGGCCAGGACGGTCGCGAGGGCGGGCTCGAGGAGCGTGTGGACGCCGGCGGCGCGGGCGACGAGCCAGCCGCTCGTCGGGAACGACGCGAGCAGGCCGACGACCAGCAGGAGCACCGGGGCGGTCGAGCCGACGTCGTGCTCGTCGACCGTCGACAGGTCGACGTGCAGCGCTCGCGCCGCCAGCACCCCGCCCGCCAGGCCGACGAGCATCGAGCCGATCGTCACGAGCGCACCGAAGAGGATCCAGCGCACCTTCACGTGCTCGTTCGCGCCGGTCAGCGCCCGCCGCACCTCGGCGAGGCTCGGCGGCTCCGCGGCGACCGACAGGCGCGAGAGCCGCGACGACGCCGGGATGCGCGACGGCCGGTCGCCGCGAGCGCGCAGGTCGCGCCCCAGCAGCCAGGCGACGAGCCCCATCACCATGAGCAGCGGCGTCACCGCCAGGAGCGCGCCTGGCCCGCGCCCGTAGACGAAGTGTGCGTACAGGCCGTGCGCGACGATCGATGCGATGAACGCAGCCGGGAAGACCGGGATCCGGCGCTTGAGCTGCTTGGCCCGGCCGAGCGCGTAGCCCCAGAGGCACGCGAAGAACACGTGCGCCGGCAGCGCGACGAGCGTGCGAGCGACCCAGATGAGCCCCGTCGGGTGCGAGTGCAGGACGAAGCCGTTCTCGACGGCGGCGAAGCCGAGGGCCGAGGCGGCCGCGTAGACGACCCCGTCGTAGGGCTCGTCGAAGTGCTTCGACAGGAAGGCGGGCCACGCGGCCGCGACCTTCCCGGCCTCCTGCGTGGGCGCGACGACGAGGAAGAGGAAGACCAGCGCCCCGCTCTCCCCGGAGGCCGAGACGCGGACGTCCAGCCCGGTGAGCTGGGCGGCGCGGTGGGTGATGAGGAGGGCGAGGATCGCGGCGGCCGCGCCGAGCGCGAAGGTCATCACGACGATCCACGGCGGCTCGCGGTTGGCGTCGGTGCGGTGCACGAGCGCCACGAACAGCGCCGCGGGCACCGTCGCCAGGAGCAGCCACCGGAGCGTCTCGAGCACGCCCTCAGTGTAGTCGCGCGGCGCGCCGGGTCAGAAATGAATGCCGAGATGCGCCGTGGCCGACAGGCCGAGGCCGACGCTGGAGCCGGCCTGCGAGTAGAGGGGCTGGCTCTTCACCTGCGCGTTGAACTGGTCCTGCGCCTGCTGTTGCTGCTGCGGGGTTTCGCCGGGGACGGTCGGGATCCGCGGGATGGGCGGTATGGGGCGCTGCAGGAACAGGATCTGGGCGTTGGCGTCGCCGCCGATCGACACGAGGCTCGACAGGTAGACGTCGAGGCCGAACGTCGGCCCGACGTCGAAGCCGTGTACGGACACCTCCGGCGGCGCGTTGGCGGTGGCGTTCTGCACGGCGTCGGAGCTCAGGCTGCCGACGAACGCGTAGCCTCCGCGCACGCCGAAGTACGGGTCGATGCGCCAGATTCGCATGTGCAGCGCGGCCTCGGCGCTCAGCTCCCAGAGGTTGAACGCGGAGAGCTGCAGGTCCTGGGCGCGGACTCCGAGGGTCAGGAAGAGCAGGCGCACCCCGGCACCCACGCCGAAGGCCGGCCCCACGCTCGACGACTTCTGGAGCGCCAGAGAGCTCGAGCTGAAGCTCTCCATGTTGACGTACCCGACGCCCACGTCGGCGTTGAGCCAGACCCACTCCAGCCCCAGGCCGCTGTCCTGGCTCTCGTCGGACGCCGGCTCCGAAGGCGTGGTCACCGGCGCGCCCGTGTTCACCGGCCCCGGCGGCTCGAGGCCCTGGGCGAGGGCGGGGGGCGCGAACAGCGAGAGGACGGCGGCGGGGACGACGGCGAAGAGCGTACGCTTCATGCCTGCTCCTGGTTGGGGTGCGCCGCTGTCGACGGCGATTCATCGTCCGGCTCCGCGCCTTCGGGCAGCGGGCCCCGGTACTCTTCGTTGAGCCACTTTCCGAGGTCGATCAGCTTGCAGCGGGGCGTACAGAAGGGCGCCGCGAGGTTCTGCTGGCGGGGCGCGGCCGGCCGGCCGCAGATGGGGCAGGGGGGCATACCCGTCGAGCATACCTCGCTTGGCCGCCGCGTTCGCGCGTGCGAACCTCCGGGCGTGCGAAAGACCACCTCGGCAGCCGCGCTGCTCGCGCTCTGCACCGGCTGCGCGTCCAAGGCCCAGCCTCGCTCCCTGGTGGTCGTCGACGCGGAGGCCGACGCCGCGGACGCGGGCTTCGACGCGGGCGCCGACTCGAGCGACGAGGCGGAGGCCGGCAACCCGCTCGAGTGCACGCCGGACTACCACGCGATCCCCACCGAGACGGTGTTCACGTGCGACGCGGGCGCGGCCGGCGCGGGCTGCGTCGGGCCTCCGGGGCTGGGAGGCGTCTCGGGGGCGGACCTCGACGCGAGCTTCCCTCTCGGGTGCCGCGCCTTCGTGCCGCTGCGCGCGACGTACTGCGCCGGTCCTGCCCCTCAGTGCTGCGGCGCCATCGCGTGCGACTGCCTGCAGGGGTCGTCGGTCTGCGCGGATCCGGACTCCGGCTACACGTGCTGGGTGTGCCAGCGCTGACGACCGCGCGGCGCGTCTCAGCCGAGCAGCGCCGCCCGGTCCTCGGCCGGGACGGCGATGCCGATCGTCGCCAGCGGATCCAGGATGTCTCGCACGACGACCTCGCGCGCCACGGGCGCGAACTGCGCGGGGGTGAGCCAGCCGAGCGCCTGCAGCTCGTCCACCGGCGGGGCGGGGGAGGCCTCGGGCCGGGTGGCGCGCGGCCTCCAGAACGGGGCGAGGCCCTTCAGCCCCGAGAGCAGCACCTGCCCGAGACGTCGCAGCTCGGCCTCGTCCACGCGCGACAGCGCCCACTCGAAGTACAGGCCGCCCAGGCGCCGGTGGTGCGCTTCGTCGCGCAGGATCGTCTCGTACACGGCGCGCGGCAGCGGGTGGGTCGTCTTGTCGAGGCTCACGGCGGCGGTACCTCCGGCGAAGGCCTCGGCGATGCAGCTGACCCGGAGCACCAGCTCGTTGGCGCGCTGGAGCGCCGTGCGCCCGCCGGGGCGCATCGCGAACTGGTCGACGTCGACCGCGCGCGGGGCGGCGCCCCCGAGCTCCATCGCCATCCGGCTCGCCAGCTCGACGTGCGAGCACTCGTCGGCGAGAAAGTCGCTCGTCATCCCCAGGAGGTCGAGCGGCGCCTTCACGTCGACCAGCGCGCGCAGCACCTCGGCGAACGACGCGACCGCGCGGTACTCGTTGATGGCCACCTCGGTCCACGACCCGCGCGCCGACTCCACCGCAGCCGGCGAGTAGCCCGACGGGTCGAGCGAGCCCCAGGGCAGCCGCTCTGTCTCGGGGCGGGCCTTGCGGAAGTGGTGCTCGGCAGCGCCGCCCATCCACTCGAGCTCGAACGGCTCCTTCACTGATCGAGGCCGCTGTCGTGAGGCATCACGATGACTCCGCACGGGCCGCCGCCGCAGGGGCCGACGTGGGTCGCGGCGTCCCCGCCGTCGGGTGGGTAGGCGACGGTCCCGCAGACGCCTCCGCCGCACGGACCGACCTGGGCGTCCCCGGCGTCTTGCGGCATCGCGATGCTTCCGCAGGGTCCCCCTCCGCACGGCCCTGGCCCGGTGCTCACGTGGGCGTCTCCTCCGTCGTCCGCGGGCGGTGCCGGGGCGAGCCCGCAGGCTCCACCCCCACAGGGGCCGGTGGTGACGCTTCCGTCCTCTCCGGAGTCGGGGGTTGCCATGGGCACCGAGCCCACGACTCCGTTGGCGATCGAGCCCATGGCCGAGGAGGAGCACGCGGTCACGCCGATGAGCGCTCCGGCGCCGGCAGCGATGCGAAGGAGGAGCCGGGGGGGATGGGGCGAGGACTTTCGGTACAGCATGCTTCTCTTGTAGAGCAAACGGCGCGCCGCTCAGCGAAATCCTGCGTTTCCGCGGCTCGGGCGCCGCCCACGGTGTGCCACGCCGTGCGCCCCGTGATCGCGCTGTCAGGCATGAACCTGCTACCTCTGAAGCGTGGCCCACTGGGGAAAGCTGGTCGTCGGGGTCGTGGCCGGCGTGGCCGCCGTGGCGGCCTGGGTCCGCTACGACTACCGGGGCGTCGAGATCCGGGTCGAGAACAAGATGTCCGACATGATCCACGACGTACGGCTCGCGAGCGCGACGGAGACCACCCACCGCAGCTCGATCGGCGCCTCCGACGAGTGGGTGGCGGTCCTGCGTCCGGGCGACGCCGAGTCGGACGTGAACCTCACGTTCGTCGACTACGGCGGAGAGTCGTGCTCCGCCACGCTGCACGTGCGCATGCGCGCCGCCGCGCGCGTCGGGGTCGTCGCGATCGTCCGCTCGTGCGGCGTCATCGAGACCGCGGAGGAGTCTCGCGAGTGACCGGAACGGCGCTCAGGGTCCGGAAGCGATCGGCGAGCGCCGGAACGTCCGGGGGAAGCAGGCGGCAAGCTGGTGGTCACAGGCGATCGGGAGCTGAGCCCACCCGGCGTCGCCGGCGGTAGGCCGCCGGACTCATCGCATGCCAACGACGAAACGCCCTGCGCAGCGCGCTGCCTTCGGAGTAGCCCAGCAACATGGCGATGTGTTAAGATCCCCGCACCTCGGCCACCCCTATCGCAGATATCTGGAAGTGAGCACCCTTGAAGACGCGTCGCATCCGGATCGCCCTCGCGCTGGCCCTCTCACCCCTCGTGGCTGGCTGCGGGAGCTCGGGAAGCGCGCACGACGGGGCAGCGCCCGGCGGTGACTCGGGAGCCGACGGTGCGCCTCTCGGCGGCGCGACGCCGATCAGGCACATCGTCGTGATCGTCAAGGAGAATCATACGTTCGACAACTACTTCGGCTCCTTCCCCGGCGCCGAGGGGACGCTGACGCCGGGCGGTCAGAATCTCTGCGCGACGCCCCAGGGCACCGTCCCCTGCGCGCACGCCCCGGATGCTCCGGCGCACGACCTCTGCCACGGACACTCGTGCGGTCTCGTCGACTGGGACAACGGCAAGATGGACGGGTGGAGCCAATCCGGCGGCAGCGACACCGGTGACTCCCTCGCGTATGCGCAGTACGTCGAGGCGGACATCCCAAACTACTGGGCCTACGCGCGCAGCTTCGTGCTCGCCGACCACTTCTTCGCCGGGATGCTCGGCCCCAGCCTCCCCGGTCACATGTTCACGGTCGCCGCGCAGGCCGGGTGGGCGGTCGGCAACCCGCCGAGCACGCTCGCGCATCCGTTCTGGGGCTGCGACGAGGCTCCGACGGACACGATTCCGATACTCGCGAACGGGACGCAGCCGAGCGATGTGTTTCCGTGCTTCTCCATCCCTTCGGTGCCCGACGTCCTTCCGCCCGGCGTGGACTGGAAATTCTACGGCACCAATTTCAACGGCCTGACCAAGGAGTTCTGGTCTCCATTCGACGCCGTCCAGTCGATCCGCAACGACCCGGCCAAGTGGGCCCACATCGTGGGCGTCGCTCAGTTCACGTTGGACGTTCAGAATCACACACTGCCGAGCGTCTCGTGGCTCGTCGACCAGGATCAGTACAGCGAGCACCCCGACGTCTCCATCCCCGGGAACACGACGCCGCTCGCGGGGGTGTGCGCGGGCGAGGGCTGGACGGTCAAGTACGTCAATCAGCTCATGCAGAGCACGTACTGGAAGGACACCGCCATCCTCTTCACGATGGACGACTTCGGCGGATGGTCCGACCACGTTCCGCCGCCGAGGCAGTACGGCGGAACGTCGTCCGCTCCCTATGGCCTCGGGTTTCGCCTGCCGCTGCTCGTCATCTCGCCGTACGCCAGGCCAGGCTTCGTGTTCAAAGAAGTGTCCGAGCAGGCCTCGATCGCCCGTTTCATCGAACGCGTCTTCGGCGCGACGACGACGCTCCACGACCTCGATCCCGCGGCTCAGGACGCGCAGGCCAACGACCTCTTCGGCGCGTTCGATTTCGCGCAGCAGCCGCGTGCGCCCCTGGTGCTGACCCCCCGCGCGACGGCCGTCGTCGGGGGAACCGAGACGTGCCTCTGATGCGCAGCGCCACTTCGAGAAGCCGTACGCATCTTTCCCGTTTGAGTGAACCTCGACCCATGGCCCGGGGGATTCAGTGAACGCCCGGGATCTAGGATCGCTCGTTTCGCGGGAGTCCGCGGCGATCGCAGAGATTGCGGCTGCCCTCGACGCCGAGTCGCCGGCCGCCCGTCTCGAGGTGGTTCTCGCGCTGGATCGCGGCGCGCAGCGAGCGCTGTTCCGCAAGGCCGCCGCGTCCCTTCCCCTTTCGCTCGAAGATTTCGTGCCACCCGAGCGTCGGGTTCTAGAACCCGTCCGTCACCGCGGACGGAACACGTTGCCGCTGCCTGGCCGACACAAGCTGTTCGTCAAGTGCTTCTGCCGACCCGACGACAAGAGCGTGCGCCTGTTCGGCTACAACGACGCTCCGTCGCAGTCGCTGGTGGGCCCCGGGTACTTCGTTGCGGTCCCGACGGCGCCGAATGCCGAGTGGGAGGCGCGCGGCGCAGTCGTCGTCGACTACTTCCAGGTACCCGACGGGAAGGTCGCGGACCGCTGGCCGCCCGTCGTGCCCAACACGCAGGGCCTGCAGCGCTTCGTCTATCACCGCACTCGCGACTTCATGCGGCGCGTCGCGAAGAACGTCACCATCGGAGCGGCGTACAGGGGCGAGAAGGCCCTCGACCACTACTTCGTCCTCGTGCGAGAGGACTGAGACCTCCCGCCCGTGACAGGCGCGGCCCAGGTCCCTCAGGTCGCGCTCGCCTCGACGCTCGCGGCCGCCGGCTCGCCGGGTGGCGGCGCCTGCACGGCCGCCTCGGTGGTATCGCACGAGCGCTCGAGCAGCTCGACGACGTCGAGCTGCTGGACCTGGTCCTCGAGGCTCTTGCTCTTGATGCCGTCGGTCAGCATCGTCATGCAGAAGGGGCACGCGCTGGCGATCGTCTTCGCGCCCGTGTCCAGGAGCTGCAGCGTGCGCTTGACGTTCACGCGGTCGGTGTTCTGCTCCTCCATGAACATCTGCGCGCCGCCGGCGCCGCAGCAGAGGCCACGCTGCTTGGTCCAGTACTCCGGCTCGACGAGCTCGACCCCGGGGATGCGCCTCAGGATCTCGCGCGGCGGGTCGTAGACGCCGTTGTAGCGGCCGAGGTAGCACGAGTCGTGATAGACGACGCGCCCCTCGACGGGCTTCTTCGGCACCAGCTTGCCCTCGGCGACGAGCCCGAGCAGGTAATCGGTGTGGTGCACGACCTCCACCTTCAGGCCGAAGTCCGGATACTCGTTCTTGAGCGTGTTGAAGCAGTGCGGGCATGTCGTCACCACCGTGCGCGCGCCGCCCTGCTCCTTGTACCCGTTGATCGTCGCCGCGTTACCCTCGGCGAGCGTCGCGAAGAGCATCTCGTTGCCCGCGCGCCGCGCGGGGTCGCCCGTGCAGTTCTCTTCCCGCCCCAGGATCGCGAAGTCCACGCCGGCCTGCTTGAGCAGCTTCGCCGTGGCGCGCGCGATCTTCTTGGCGCGCTCGTCGTAGCTCGCCGAGCAGCCGACCCAAAAGAGGACCGGCGCCTTCGGCTTCTCGCTCATCATCGGGATGCCGAGCCCGTCGGCCCACCCCGCGCGGTCCATGCGCGACAGGTTCCACGGGTTGCCGTTGGTCTCCATCGCCTGGAACGGGCGCGCGAGCTCGTGCGGGAACTCGCTTCTGACCATGACCAGGTTCCTGCGCATGTCGATGATCTTGTCGACGTACGAGATGAGCACCGGGCACTGCTCCTCGCAGGCCCGGCACGTGGTGCACGCCCAGAGCACGTCCGGGTGAATCACGTCCGGCACCAGGTTGACGGGGGCCGGCTTGCCGCCCGCCGGCAGCGAGGTGAGCTCTTCCTCGCGACCGTACAGGTGGTCGCGCAGCGCCAGGGTCAGGTGCTTGGGGCTGAGGATCTTCCCGGTCCGGTGCGCCGGGCAGTTGTCCGAGCAGCGCCCGCACTCGGTGCATGTGTAGAAGTCGAGGATGGCCTTCCACGAGAAATGCTCGATGCGCGCCGCGCCGATGGGCAGAGAGAGAGGGTCCTCCGCCTCGCCGGCGGCGCCGAACTTCTCCATCAGCTTCTCGGCGTTCTCCGCCATCGGCGGGAGGCGGCCCGCGGGAGTCAGGCTGCGCAGGAAGACGTTGGGGATCGCCGTGATGACGTGGAAGTGCTTCGAGTGCGGCAGGAGGTTCAGGAACACGAGCACGAGCGCGGAGTGGACCCAGAACCCGACCCGCGCGAACGCGATGAGCACCCCCGGGGCCTGCCCCTGCAGCAGCATCGCGAAGAACGACCCCGCGGGCCCCGGCCACGCCGACCACGCGCCCTCCCACCGCTCGCCCTCGAGCGGCGCCGTGATGGTGGCGATCACCGCGCACTGGTCGGCCGTGCCCGCGTGCGACGGCAGGTTGCAGAAGATCTGCTGCTTGGTGGCCAGCACGAGCGACGCGCCGTCGTAGGTCATGTCGGCGACCATCATCGTGAAGATGATGCCGAGGATGAGCAGCCCCTCGAGCGAGAGGGCCATCCGCTTCGGCTTGACGACGATGCGGTAGTAGAAGAAGACCAGCGTGCCGCAGATGACGAGCACGCCCATGCAGTCTTTGACGAGCTCGTAGCCCTGACCGAGCAGCGTGCTCGGGCCCAGCACCCAGAGGTTGAACGGCGCGTAGAAGCCGCGTCCCCAGAGGACGAGCGTCCGGAAGAGGAGCAGCACGAAGCCCGAGAAGATGAGCTTGTGCGCGATCCCGGCCGGATTGTAGTAATCCATCTTCTCTTGCCGGAACGCGAACCTCCACGTCCCCTGCAAGCGCGCCGCGAGGTGGTCGAGACGCGAGGCCGGCTGGCCGATCAGCAGCAGCCGGAATCGTCGACTCGCGGACCACGCGAACATCGCGAGGGCCGCGAACAATAGGGTGAGCATTGCCGTCGGGCTCATCGCGAGGGGTTCTATAGGGTCCGCCAGGACCGCGTCAAACCTGCCTTTGCTCGCGGGCCGAACAATTGCCCGAACGGCCCCGCTTCTCCGGTAGAATGCCGGGTCGGTGGGGTCCTCGCCCAGGAAGATCAATTTCTACCACCTGCCCCGCCCGGTGCAGGAGCGGTTCGCGGCGACGACGCGCAGGAGGGCGCCGCCGGCCCCGCTCCTCTCGGCGCCCGCGTCGCGCAAGGCGGCCTGGGTCTCCCTGGGAGCGAGCGCGGTGCTCGTCGTGCTGGCGGTCGCTCTGTTCGAGGCCGGCTGGGGGGACGCGAGCAGCCCCCTGGCGCTCCACGGGGGCAAGATGCTGGCGGTCGACGGCGCGCTCGTCGCCGCCGTCTCCTACGGCGTCGTGCGCGCCGCGGGGATCCTGCGCGCGCTCGACACCCTGCCGTGGCGCCCCGGGACCTACCTGTTCCCGGCCAGCCTCATCGAGGCGACGAGCGCGCGCATGCGCGTCTGGGCCGTCGCCGACGCGGAGGCCGTCGAGAGGGTCTCCGAGCCCGTGAGCGGCCTCGCCCTGCGGATGCGCGACGGCTCGCGCGTCGTGATCCCGGCGTCGAGGGTCGAGGCCGAGAAGGCCGTGGCGTCGCTCGCGTCGGTGCGCGAGGAGTTCGCGCAGGCCATCGCCGACGAGGACCCGCACGTGCTCGCCGAGCTCGATCCGCTGCACGACCGCGCCCTGTCCAGCCCCATCGGGCCGACCGAGAGCATGCGGCCCGCCGTCCCGGTGGCGAAGCGGTTCGACTGGGTCATCGCGCTGCTGGTCGGCGCGGCGGTCGGGCCGGCGCTCGCCACGATGCGCAACAGGAGCAGCGACGAGGCGATGTACCGCTCGGTCGTCGAGTCGTCGACCGCGGACGGGTTCCGGCGGTACCTCGCGCAGGGCGGGCAGCACTCGGGCGACGTCCGCGACCTGCTGTTGCCGCGGGCCGAGCTCCGAGAGGCGCGCGCGCAGGGGACGGTCGAGGCCATCGAGGCGTTCGTCGCCTCGCATCCCGGTTCGAAGATCGGCCCGGAGGTCGACGCCGCGCTCCGCCACGCCATGCTCGGCGAGCTCGAGAAGGCACGGCAGGTGGGCACGGTCACCGCGCTCGACGAGCTCGCCCGCAAGCACCCGGGCCACAAGGTCGGGCCCGAGCTCGACGCCGCGCGCCACGCTCTCTACCTGGCCGCGCTCGCGGGCTGGAGAAAGGCCGCGCGACCCGACCCGGCGTCCGACGCGTTCATGCAGCGCCTCGTGGCGTCGGCCGAGAAGATCGGCCCGGCGTGCGCCGTGCGGTTCCGCCTCGAGCCCTCCAGGTCGGTGAACGACGCTGACCGGAGCGTGCAGAAACACCCCCTCTACCCCGGACCGGACGCCCTTCCCTCGAAGTACGTCTCGGCGAGCGCGCTGCGCCCGTACGAAGACCGCGTGGGGCAGGCGGTCGCCGAGGCCTTCGCCGGCGTCTTCCCGGCCGACGTCCTCCTGGTGCGCGCGGGCGAGCCGCTCGACGCCGACGCGCCTGCGCCGGCGGGCGTCCCCGCGCTGGTCGTCGACTACACGCTCGAGTGGGCGCGCGCGAACACGGTGTGCCAGAAGCCGTCCACGGTCTTCGCGGGGTGGGTCATCGAGTTCGGCGCGCGCTTCGGGGTTCCCGAGGGCGCGCCGCTCGCGCTCTCGGTCAAGGCCTGGCGCGGCGCGGAGACCTGGAAGGTCAGGCGCGACGTGCCCCGCGAGGAGTTCGAGGCCAAGGTCTACGACGTGCTGATCGGCGGCGCCTTCGACCAGCTGCAGAAGAAGCTCCTCTCCACGCTGTTCTAGCCCTACTTTCGCAAAGA
>PLYU01000028.1 GCA_003153495.1 Myxococcales bacterium | reverse complement strand
ACTTCTCAGGCGGTGGAGGCGGCGGCCATTCCGGTGGCGGCAGGCGGTAAGCTCGGAGCGCTTCGATCAGGCCGCGGCGTCGAGCGGTGACGGGGACGCGCGCGCGCGCGACCGAGCTGCCGCCCTCCTCGACGAGCACCTGCCGGATGCGCTGGCACAGGTCGAAGCCGAGGATGGCTACGGGGTTGCCGATCGTGGCGCTCAGGCCGACGCGCTGAACGTCGTTCATCGTCGACCGGATCACGCGCTCGAGCACGCTCATCAGGTGCGCCCCGCGATCCGTCCCGGCGAGGGCATGGACCTCGTCGATGACCACAATACGCAGGTCGGCGAACATCTCCGCGACCGGGACCCGCGGCGAGATGAGCATCACCTCGAGCGACTCAGGCGTCGTCATGAGCAGCTCGCCGGGGTCCTTCAGGAAGCGGCGCTTGTCGGCGACCCCCGCATCGCCGTGCCAGACGAACCGACGCAGCCCGATCATCTCTGTGTACGTGCCGAGGCGATCCTCCTGGTTGTTCAGGAGGGCCTTGATCGGTGCGACGTAGATCGCGCCGACCGACTCGACCGGACGCTCGAGGAGGCCCGCGAGGGCCGGGAAGATCGCGGCCTCGGTCTTCCCGCCGGCTGTCGGAGCGAGAACCACGACGTTCTTCCCGTCGAGGATGGCCTCGCCCGCGAGCTCCTGCACTAGCCGTAGGTGTCGTGACGTCCAGCCGAGCCTGGAGACGATCGCTTGCTGTAGCTGGGCTGGGAAGCGAGCGAAGGTGCTCATGCACGCCTCACCAGTCGAGCACGGGCGCCGCGTACGACTTGCCGTCGTCGGGTTCGGCTGCGACGTCCGCCTGCGGAGGCTTGCCACCGCGGCGCGCCTCCTCCTCCGGCGTGAGGTCGCGCGGCTGGAAGTCGAGCGCGCTGCCGACGTCGAAGGTGTCGTCCTGCTCAACCAGGTCGAAGATGGTCACGAGCTGTCTGAGAAACTGGCTCGGCACGATGCCGACGTCGCCCGCGAACCCCTTGGTCACGGAGTCGGCGAGCACGCCGAGGATCTCTGGGCCTGCTCGTGCCTCGAAGCGCGCGCGGTCGCCGGTCGGGAACAGTGGGCGCAGGCGCAGCGCGACCTCGACGAGCCGCGATCGGTCGAAGGGGGTGAGCTCGAGCTGTGGTTGACGGAGGCTCACCGCGTTGCCCACCTTCTGGAAGGAATGCCTGGCGGGAGTGGGCAGCCATCTCCCCTCCAAGCTGCCGCCGTTGGATCTCCTGGAGCTTTGCCGAGCGGTTCGGGTCGTCCGGCTCGACGCCGAGCCGACGCAGGGCTTCGCGGCGCTGCTCGACCGCGCGCTTCACCTCGGCACCGAACCCGTACCGGGCCAAGGAGCCGGTCTCGACGCGATCGAGCCAGACCGGTCCCGGATGGCGGACCTGGGCCTGGACCGAAAGCGGCTCCTTGCGAACGAAGAGTCGGTGGCGGAGCTACCGCCACCGCAGACACTTCCGGAGCACGTCTGGCCGGTCTGCGTGCAGTCGACGCAGGTAGCGCCGTTCGTTCCGCACCTCGTGTCGCCCTGGATCTGGCAGTTGCCCGAGTTGTCGCAGCACCCGCCCGGGCACGCCGAGGCGCAAACGCTTCCGCTGCTTTCGGCACTTCCATCGCTGCTGCCAGAGCAGCTCCCGCTCTGACAGGTCTGTCCCGATGGGCACTTCGTCCCACAACCACCGCAGTTACTCGGATCGCTCTGTTCGTTCACGCAGCCGCCGCTACACACTGTGCTTCCCGCCCAACAGCACACTCCGCTAGACACGATCTCGCCGATGGGGCACACACAGATGCCGCTTTGGCAGCTCGCTCCCGTTGCACACGTTGTCCCGCACCCACCACAGTTGTTCGGGTCCGTCTTGGAATCAACGCATTGGCCGCCGCAAGTCGCCGACGCCACGGCGGATGCAACGGCGGACGTGGAGGCGGGGGCATGCGGGGCCGGCCAGACGCTGGTCGGAGCGCCCCTCTGCGGCGCCGGCGCGACGTGCTGCGTCGGCCCGCGCTTCCAGGTCGTCGATCCGGGCACGAGCGCCACCGGCACCGGCCTGGTGCTCGACACGACCACGGGGCTCACCTGGATGCGCACCGGCTGCAGCGACGGCGGCTACTGGGCCACCGAGAAGGCCAGCTGCGTCACCGCGGGCATGCGCCTGCCTACGAAGGCGGAGGCCCAGGCCCTCGCCGCCGGCACCACCACGACCCAGGCAACGTACGACGACCAGCGCTGCGCCTTCGGGCAATGCAACTTCGAGTACCAGTGGGACACGTGGACGTCGGACGAGGCGACGCCGGGGACGTCCGCCTGGCGCGTCAAGTACGACGGGTCGGCATACCAGGCCATGGAGACATCCGGGATCACCGGCGGCCGCCTCTGCGTGAAGTGACGTGCGCGCGCCGCCGGGCGATCAAGACAACCTTGGGGCCTCGCGCGAGCAAGGCGTGCGCGCGCAGTTGACGGAACACTCCTTCGGGGACTTCGTGGTGCCACTGGAACGCGGCCGCCATCAATCGGTGCGCCTCACGATGGTCAGGACCGAAGGCGCTCACAAATGGTTTGCCCTGGCCCCGGGCCCGACTTCTGGCGCTCGAGTATGCACGAGCTCTTCGCCCTCGGCTTCTTCTACGCGTGCCGCAAGCCGTGACGAGGCGCTTGCGGGGCGCGCGCTACTCGTAGACGCGCACGTAGTCGACGTCCATCGTGTTCGGGAAGACGGTGCTCGAGTTGGGCGCTCCCGGCCAGGACCCGACGCCGCCGACGGCGGTGTTCATCATGAGGAACACCGGGTTCGTGTTGATCCCCTGGGTCGTGCTGCACGTCTGGGTGCCGTCGACGTACCAGGTGATCTTCGTCGCCTCGATCAGGAAGCCGAAGACGTGGAAGCCCGCCGAGAAGTCGGGCCCGTGGTCGGTGCACTGGTGGACCTGCGTCCCCGAGCCCCCGCCCTGCGGCCAGGTGTGGTTGGTCTCGTAGATCGTGGTCGAGTCGTTGCCGAGCATCTCCAGGATGTCGAACTCGGCGAACGGGTTGCCCGACACTTCGTCCATCCAGAGCGCAGGCCACATTCCCTGGCCCTTGGGGAGGCGGGCGCGGATCTCCACGTACCCGCGCGTGAAGGTGTACTTGCCCTGGGTGTCGACCCAGCCGCTCGTGTAGCTGCTGCCGGACTTCGCGGCCTTGAGCTCGAGGCACCCGCCGGAGAGGTAGGCGTTCTGGGGAACGTTGGTGCCCTGGCCGCAGCACCACGTCGCGGTCGCGCTCCAGTGCGACGAGTCGAGGGTGGTGCCGTCGAACTCGTCGTGCCAGTTCAGGCTGTACGCCACTCCCCCGACCGTGACGCTCGCAGCAGGCCCTCCGCCGGCTCCGCACCCGGTGGCGCCCGAGTCTGCGGAGCCCGCGTCGCCCGAGTCCGACGCGGCGTCCAGGGTACGTGCGTCCACGCCCCCGGCGTCGAGCGAGCCGTCCACGACGGACGCCTCGGAGGCTGCCGCGTCCTGCGCCGGCATCCTCGCGAGCGCGTCCGATACGCCCGCGTCGGCGACCGCGGTGTCGTCAGCCACGGCGCCGTCGCTGCTCGCCCCGTGCGCCGCGTCGTTTCCACCCGGTGAAGAAGGCGCGCCCGAGCCTGAGGACCCGCACGCCGACGCCAGGCTCGCCATGAGCAAGGCCGTCGCGCGTGCGAGGACAGCAGGGAGACGCGGAGACCTCACGAACGCAGGGGGTAGCACCGGCCCCCCGCGGAGCCCAACGAAAACGGACTTCACTTCGCGGTGCTCGGGCGATCAGGACAACCTTGGGGCCTCGCGCGAGCGAGGCCTGCGCGAGGCGCAGTTGACGGAACACTCCTTCGCGGATCTTCCTCCGAGGTTATGCTCCTGCTGGAACGTGGTCTACCGTGGCGCGTCGCGTGAATCACCTCGTTTTCACTCACGATCCTCGAAGTAGCCAGCACACCAACTTAGCCAAGTCTTAGCTATTTGGCATATGTCGCATCAATTCCAGACACTGCGGGCGACAGCTTCGAGAGCGCCGCGTCCGCCAGCTTCTTGATCGCCCGCAGCGGATGCGTCGCCGGAACCCGCGTCTCCGGCGACATAAGCATCAGCATCGAGGACTGCTTGGTGTTCTCTCCGCGCATCGTGCAGCGAAGGGTAACCGTCCGGCCACGGAGTTGCCCGGACGGTTACAGCGAAGGTAAGGTCCATCCCGCCGATGTCGATCCCCCTCGGGCTCGTTCCGGCATCTTGCTAGCCTCGCAGCATGGTGCGACCCGATCTGCGGGACGTAGAGGAACGACTCTTACGCGCACTCGCCCGAGCGAGCGGCTCGCTACCCGACGAACAGCTTCACGACATGCGGAGCCTCGTCGAAGCTGGAGAGCCGGGGATCGCGCTGGAGAACCTCTGCACCCAGCTCCACGAGTACGACGTGTCCGTGTCCCAGGACCTAGCTACCGAGCTGGGCGACCTGGCGGGCGCCATGGGTCTACGCGTGTCGCCGCCTCTCAAAGTAACCCCATGACCGGTCGTTTTTCAGCAGCCTGCTAGACTAGTGGCTGCGACGCATAGTCAGGCGATGTCCATCAAAGACAGCGCGCATCGCATCTTCTTTCACGTCTACCGAGTGGATCGTTTGATCGCGACCCAAGTACCCCAGGAGAATGACATCATGTTCGCGACATTCAAATTTCCCGAACTCTTCTACTCTGCCATGCAAATACGTGCTATATTCATTAGTATATCGGTTCAGCTCGAGGGCTCCAAACCCAATTTCGGTCCTTGGCGCATCCTCCCATCTTCCGTAGAGAGAGTCCGGACACGAACCGGACGCACCCGCGTCAACGACGGACGCCTCAACCTCTCGCGAGGTGCCTGCGTGCTGCGCCTGAGACGGCACTTCGCGCTGAGACATACCGGCTTGCTCGCGTGCGCGAGAGCATCCACATTGGCCGAGGAGGTGGCTCGCAGCCAACAGTACCTGGACCGATTCACGCCATCTGTGTGACGGACTCATGCGGTTCGTGTGCTACGGAGCTAGAGAATCATAGTTCAATTGCAGGCGCACGTCATATGGTTCGGGGTCCTTAGGTCCCAACTTGGGCTTACAGCAGGCTGAGCCGTTGTACCTTAGCGCAAAAGCTCTCCAATCGTGTTGCTGAAGAGACCGTGTTGCGCCCGGTCTGTTGAGAATGAACTTGACCAATGCATCGAGATGCGACCTCTCGGTACTCATCATCGCAACCGCGAAATCGGCAGGTGAAGAGTACCCAACACGCGAATAGCTTTCTCCCATGATCTGAAAGCGCCCCCACGAGGCAGATCGGATGGCCGCCGACTCATCCAGTGTAGCCGCTTGGAGTAGTTTGGGCCATTGATCGGCATACATTCCATAGCCGCCGGGGACAGGGTTAGACAGATCTGGATTGGACGTATCGTATCGTCCACCCGTGGAGTTCGAAAAATAGTGACGTTCGAACAAAAGCCGTACACCGTCCTTTGCGAAACCTTGGTTCGTCGGTGACTCGGTCTTGCCCACCGCCTCGATTGAACGTGCGTCCGTACCCAGCGTACGAGCGGCAGCATCGAAGTCAGCCTTGGACAGCCCAAGCTGTGGGGGCCCTTGCCAACTGAAAGGACTTGCCGGACCGAATTGCGGCGCCTTGGCGGGTGCCGCGCGTGGGAGGTCTTCCACGTTGACGGTGGGAATCGAAGGCGCGGTGGATCCGCCTTCCCGCGTGGTTGTGTCAGGAGCTTCAGAAACCCGAAAGAACCCGTCGGCCCCATGCTCTCCGTTGGAGTTAGTCGCTTGCCCAGGCTCGGGGGCACCGCCTGGAAGCTCGTCAAGACCGGTCGGGTCGGTCGCTTTCAACAGCGCTCCATGCACGTACGCGTATAGGTTGAGATCCCCTTGCCCATGCCCGTGCACCGCCAGCGGATCCGCACTGACCCACCTCCCCAGATACGGCGACAGGTACCTCTTCCCGAAGTACGTCAGCCCGACCTGGACGTCCTCTTCCTTCCCCGTGAACCGGTAGTCATCGCGATAGCTCGCCCACCGCGCCGGCCGGTAGTCACTCTCCGCCTGCCCGTAGGCGAGGTACGTTCCGCGCTCGACCAGCTCGCTAGAGGCCTGGTCGATGACGATGCTCGAGGAGCCGAGGTGATCAGGCAGCTCCAGGAGCACGCTGGGCGTCTGACCGGACGGCGAGGGCAGCGCGGTGTACGGCGCGTGGACCCGCGCCAGGCGCACGCCGTTCGCGAAGAGGTACGGAACCTCGACGAGCGGAGCGCGGGTGTAGTCCGATCCGCTCGGCACGGCTCGGCGCAGCTCGAGCGAGTCGAACACGTACGCGGTGACGAGCACGCTGGACGGCCCGCTGGGCGCCTGCACGTTGCTCGCACGCACGGGGGTGAACGTCCCGGTGGCGGCCTGCGCTTCGCCCTCGAACATCGAGCACACGGTGTCGACCGTGCTCGCGAGCATGTTGCGTCTCGACCCGCCACGCCGGGGCAGCGAGAGCGAGGCATGCTGGCAAGTCGGGACCTCGGTACCGGTGCAGCACGTGATGCCGTCGCTCTGGCAGGCATAACCGCCGGGACACGTGTTCGGACAGGGGGCACCGCAGTTATCGCTACCGGCGCACTTCCCTGCGCAACTCGCCGGGTTGGACACGCAGACACAGGTGGTGCCGTTGCACGCCTGCGGGCTCGTGCAGCTTCCGCAAAGGGCCGTGCCGCCGCAGCCGTCCGGCACCGAGCCGCAATTCTGAGTCGGTGGACACAGCGACGGCTGGCAGACGCACTGGTTCGAAACGCACGCATTGTTCGGCTTCGTCGTCGTGGGGCACGTACCGCAGTTCAGAGTTCCCCCGCACCCGTCGCTGGCGGTGCCGCAGGCGTATCCCAGAGAGGCGCAGGTGTTCGGGGTGCAGACACACTGGTTCGAGACGCACGCGTTTTTCGGCTTGGTCGTCGTCGGACACGTGCCGCACGGCAGAATGTTGCCGCAGCCGTCGTTGACCGTCCCGCAGGTGGCGCCCTGCAGGGCGCAGCTCGACGGATTGGTGCACGTGGTCGTGCACTGGGAGGCCGCGTTGCAGGTCTGACCGCTCGGGCACGCGGGGCAGGCGTGCCCGCACCCGTCCAGGCCGCACCAGTTGGCCGGACAACCGCACGGCTGGCACACGTTGCCGCCGCACTGCTGCCCGGTCCCACAGCTGCCGCAGGCCAGCGAGCCCCCGCAGCCGTCGGACACGGTCCCGCAGTTGGCGCCCTGCTGCGCGCACGTGCTCGGAACGCACGCCGGCGGGGGAGCGCCCTCCACCTTCAGCACGCGCTCGTCGCTCGCATCGTATACGTACTGCAGGTCCGCGTCGGGTTGCGTCGTCGGGAGCGCGGCGCTCGCGGTGGCGGGGAACACGTTCCACCGGCGCGCACGCACCAGCCGACCCACCTCGTCCCAGTCGTAGGCGAACTGGTGCGAGCAGATCGCGCCGGACGGGAGACACGCCGGGCCGGACCGGTTGACGCCCAGGCCCGTGAGATTTCCGGCCGCGTCGTAGAGGGTCGTCACCGCATTGCTGCTCACTCCGGGCGTCTTGGCCGCACCGGTGAGCTGGTAGGGACCGGCGCTCGCCGTGCCGTTGGTCACCGTGGCCAGCGAGCGATCGTAGAAGAGGTGCGCGTCGTCGTCGGTCGATGTCGTGTTCCCGAGCCAGTCGTACCGGATGACCTGCTCGAGAGCCCGGGAGGTCGCGCTCGAGTGCGGGTTCGGGCGAGCGAAGCGGGGATCGGTCTGCGCCCCGGTGTTCTCGGCGTAGAAGGGGCTCGTCCACGGGTCGGAGCCGCCCGGGTAGACGTAGTCGATCCGCGTGGCGCGGTAGAGATCGTCATAGCCGAGCTTGCGCGACACCGGCTGCGCGCCCGCCGGCCACTCCGCAGGATTGCGCCAGTCGTCCATCTCGACGGGGTTGTCGACCGCGTCGTACGCATAGTCGACATCCTCCAGGAGGAGTTGCAGCGTCGGCGGCGAGCCCGCCGACTCCGGCGAGTACGTCGCCGTCGGCGTCGACCAGAGTGCGGGCGGCCCGCGGTACGTCTGGACGCTGGACAGGCGGCGCCGCTGGTCGTAGGCGGAGGCGCTCGTGGTCCCCGCAGCGTCCCCGTAGACCATGGTGCTCACGAGGCCGTCGGCGTCCCGCGCGACAGACCGGACCAGGGGTCCGTAGCTGGAATCGACGCTTTGCACCGTACCGCGGGTCGCCGAGTAGTGCGTCGTCACGACGCTCTCCCCCCCCACGCCGAGCACGGCCGGGTCGGTGGCGCCGGTGGAGGTGGTCACCGGACGGTCGGCGCCGTCGTACGTGGTCGCCTTCGTGTTCCAGGTCGGCGCATAGCGACTCGACAGGTAGTCGCTCGGCCCCTGGGCACTAGCGACCTGTCGCCCGATGCAAGTCACCCGGCCGCGTCCGTCGTATCCCGTGATCGTATTCGCGCCTCGGTCCGAGACAGCGACGAGACGGCCATTGAGGAGCGACGGATCGATCGCGCAGCCTGCGGGCACGGCGGAGGGAAGCTGATCGTATAGGTAGAACGCCTCGGTCTTGTCTCCCGAGGGAAGCCCGTTCACGAGCGTGGGAGCCGAGTACGGCTGCTGGGCCGGGGGCGGCTGGCAGGGCGAGAAGTCTTCCGCGACGATGCGCCCGCCGGCGTCGTACCAGTAGTTGGCGCCGCAGCCGCGCGCGTCGCTCGTGCCCACCAGGTCGCCGCTGGCGTCGTAGACGTAACGCCAGGCCTTCAAGGTCGGGGGGGGTGAATAGGATGTCGCCGAGGGAGCCGGAGGCGCCACGTAGCCCGTCGACGTGTCCGGGTCGACGTTGAGCACCATGCGACCGAGCGAGTCGTACCGGAGCCACCGCACCACGTCGGGCGATCCCGCGCGCGAGCGCGTGATCACGACGGGCTCTCCGGTCGGCAGATACTGCGTCTTCACGTCGTGAGTTTCGATCGCGCCCCCGTTGTGAACCCGCTCGGTGACGACCGTGGCCCGCCCGTGCCCATCACGAGCCACGGTCGCTGGCGTGCCCGCGTGCTGGCCGCCCGGCTCGAGGTCGGCGGCGTCCCAGTGGTCCTCCGAGAGCGCGTGGTAGACGGTAGCGAGCGTCTGCGCGCCATCGAGGCCATAGGTCTGCGTCGGTCGCCCGAAGGCGTCATACCTCCGCTCGGAGTAGCTCGCCGGCGGCGCGAAGGGGATCGACGGAGGGATCGCCTGCGAGAACCACGGCTCGTACGCCCGCGCAACGGCGCCCTTGGCGTCGTACCGCACGGCTCCGTGAACGATCCACGGAGCCGGATCGCCTGCATCGGCCTGCTCCGCCGTCCCGATCGTGCGGCCGAAGCCGTCGACGGCCGCCGCGGACTGCCGATAGAGCGACGTACTGGCATCGGGACCGACCTGCACGTTCGTGATGATCGCCGTGTACGGCGTTTGGGTCGGATCCGACGGAAGGACGTACTGAAACGTCATCGACGGCACGGATGACGCGCGGCCGACGTTCGCCGGGTCGGGCTTCGACAGCGAGGTGATGCGCCCGAAGCCGTCGTAAATCGCGGTGGTGAGCTCGCCGTGCAGATCGACGACCGACTTCACCAGACCGAAGGCTCGGTCGTAGTCCGTCACGGTGGTGCTGAGGGGAACGTTCCCGCACCCGCTGGCCAGCAGACCGGGACCGACATATGCCGTCTCGCTCACCGGGAGCTCCTCGTACGAGGCGTCGGGGATGACGCTCCGGCAGTGACCGTTGGCCGTTGACTCCTGAACCAGGACGCCGAGAAGGTCGTACTTGCGTGCGTCGACGAGAATCGACCCGTCGGTCGTCGTCGCATTCGCGAGGGTGGGGGCGAGCCTCGTGTTGGTGCCCGAAGGTGGGTTGGGAGCGAAGAAGCGGTCCAGAGGCAGGGCACCGGTCACATCGGCGTTGGTCTGCACCGGGTTGCCGCCGGCGTCGTATTGGAAATGCAGGTGGTCGCGCGGCCCCGTGTTGGCCGAGCCCACGACGTAGCTCTCGGCCGTCCGCCACATCCAACCGGTGGGATCGCCGCCCGGTGCACCGGGCAGCAGACCCGGCGTCGTGTGCTTCGTGATGATTTCGTCGGGGGTCGAGCAGTCGACGCACCCCGCGTCGATGGCGTCCGTGGCGTTGCCGAGCGGATCTACCAGCGCGCTGTGATGGAGGTGAGCGCGCCCCGCGCTCGCCCGCAGGGTCAGAGCGGCGGGAGCGACCGCAGAGGGACCCTCGGGGCTGACCGTGCCGACGGCCGCCTCCAGCTCGACGTCGGCCAGACTGACGCTCCCCGTCGTTGGCGCGAACGGCCCCGTGTCGTAGAGGTACGTATCGCCCGCCGACTCGAACGCGACGCGCACCTCGCGCCCGTCCATGCCCGCGTACAGCTTGCGGAGCCGGTACGTCGTGTGGCTCGAGGACAGGTAGACGCCGGTGTCGTCGAGCGTCTCGGTCGTGAGCGGTAGCCCCTTCAGCGCTTCGCGCGGGTTGTCTGTAGAGCGACGTGCAAATCCGCG
>PLYU01000320.1 GCA_003153495.1 Myxococcales bacterium | reverse complement strand
GTCGGGCGCGGCGTGGCCGGGGGGCCGGGTCGCACGGGCACGCCCACCGGCGTCGCGCTTCGCGGCATCCCCGGCGGACCGGCGATCCCCTGGGGGCCTGCTGGCGGCGTCATGCGACGGATCGGCGCCGGAGCGGGCGCGATGGTCGAGAGCTCGCCGCGGACCTCGCGCTCGATGGCGTCCTTCGCCCGCTGCACCTCGGCAACCGCGTCGCTCATCAGCTCTTCGATGGTGCGCGCCTTGCGCTTCTCTTTGAGGTACGCGTCGTACTCGGCGCGCTTCTGCTCGTGGGCGAGCGCGTCGTGCGCCAGCGTCAGACGCGCGAAGATCATCTCCGTCCGGAGCTTGAACGACCCCAGGTTCTTGCGGAAATGGCGGTCCGGGTGAAACCGCGCCGCCAGGTCGTAGTAAGCGCGCTTTATGCCCTTGCGGTCCGTGGTGCGGTCGACGCCGAGCAGTGCGTAGAAGTCGAGGCGGTCGAGGTTGCGGTGCATCGTCAGGACCTTGCGTCGCAGGTCCATGTCGAGCTCTACGTTCTCGGCCAGCGCGCGCTCTTCCTCGGGGGTAAAGGGCGCGTCGGGCACCGGACTCCTCTCTCGCATCATATCCCCGTCACCTGGCGTGTCGTCCAACGCTCGTGGGGCCAGACCCAGGCGTGCGGGACCGCCAGGATCCGCCGGGACAGCTCGGCGTTGATGCGCGCCGTCAGGGCCTCTGCCGCCGCGCGGTCGCGGCCCAGCCCGTCGGTGGGAATGCGCGTCGCGGTCACGCGCAGGCCGGCCGCCCCCGGGCCCGGTGGGGCGATCGTCCCGACGACGACGGCCGCGCGCGTCATGAGCGCGATGCGGGCGGGCCCGACCGCCGTGGGGGCAGCGTGCCCGAGGAACGGCGCCTCGCAGCTGGGGACCCGGGAGCGCAGGTCCATGGGTACGCCGAGCACTCCGCCGCCGCGCAGCGTCCGTACGATGCGGGCGGCGGCGCCCGGCGTGGCGCGCCAGACGACCCGCACGCCCGCGCCCCCGCGCAGGCGCTCGTAGAGTCGGGAGAATCGTGGGTCGTAGCTCTCGCGCGCCAGGGTCACCAGCGGGATGCCCGCGGCCACGAGCGATGCGGCGACCCGCTCCCAGGGGCCGAGGTGGGCCGATGCGAAGACGACGCCGCGCCCCTCGCGGCGGGCCTCGTCGAGCACCGCGCGCGCCTCGGGGGCGAGCGGCAGCAGGGCTCCGCGGCCGTGCAGAAGGGCGACGGTGTCCCCCAGCATCTCTCCCAGCGTGGCGAAGCAATCGCGCGCGAACGCGAGCTGCCCGCGCGCGTCGAGGTCGGGGAAGACGCGCGCCACGTTGTCGAGCGTCGTGATGCGGGCCGCTCGCGCGACGCCGTGCGCCAGCAGGCCGAGGGCGCGTCCGACGGTCCTCAGCACCGAAGACGGGAGCGGGCGGGTCGCGGCGAGCGCCGCCGTGGCGAGGGCCCACACCAGGTCGTTCTTCAGCCGCTGCAGGGGCGTCCAGCGGCCGCCCGTCCTCAAGTCCCGGTCCATGGGCTTCGCGGCACCAGCATCGCACACGCACGGCCCCGCCGGCACCTTACGGGCACCCGCACCCGGCCGGCCGCCTTGCTCCCCCGGCGCCAGGCCGGCTAGTACGTCGTGCGCATGTTCCGTCACGCGCTTGTCTCCGGGCTCGCCTCGGTCGCCGCTCTCGCACTGGCCTCGCCCCCGGCGCTCGCCCAGGACCTGAGCATCCCGTTCGCGAAGACGACCCTCCCCAACGGCATGGTGGTCATTCTGAGCGAGGACCACACCGTGCCGCAGGTCGTCGTCAACGTCTCGTACGGCGTCGGCTCGAGGATGGAGCGGCCCGGTCTCACCGGCTTCGCGCACCTCTTCGAGCATCTCATGTTCATGGGGACGCGCCGCGCGCCGCCCAAGGCGTTCGACGGCTGGATGGAGGAAGCGGGCGGGCGGAACAACGCCTGGACGGCGGAGGACCGCACCGACTACTTCGACATCACCCCGGCGACGGCGCTGCCGCTGCTGCTGTGGCTCGAAGCCGACCGGATGCGCGACCTGGGGCCGCTCATCGACCAGGACAAGCTCGACCTGCAGCGCGACGTCGTCAGGAACGAGCGGCGCCAGAGCATCGAAAACCGCCCCTACGGCATCGAGGAGCTCGAGCTGCCCCGGCTTCTCTGGCCCGACAGCCACCCGTACCACCACCCGGTCATCGGCTCGCACGAGGACCTCGAGGCGGCCGACGTGGCCGACGTGAAGCAGTTCTTCGCCACCTGGTACGACCCGTCCAACGCCTCGCTGGTGGTCGCCGGAGACTTCGACCCGCAGCAGGCCCGGGCCGCCGTCGAGCGCTGGTTCGGGTCGATCCCCAGCCACGGCAAGCCGGCCGATCCGGGGGCCCCTGGCTTCAGCGACCAGAAGACGACCGTCACGGGGGTCGTGCGCGGCACGGCGTCCGACGACGTCCAGCTGACGAAGGTCACGCTCGCGTGGCAGTCGCCGCGGCACTTCTCGCCCGGCGACGCCGAGCTGGATCTCCTGGCGAGCGTGCTGGCGCAAGGGAAGGCGAGCCGCCTGTACAAGTCGCTCGTGTACGACCAGAAGATCGCCCAGGACGTGTCTGCCCGGCAGCAGTCGCGGGTCCTCGGGTCGGAGTTCGTCGTCGACGCGCTGGTGAGGCCGGGGGTCGACCCCGCCCGGGTCGAGAAGGCGCTCTTCGACCAGGTGGCCGCCGTGCGCGCCGAGCACGTGACGGCCGAGGAGCTCGAGCGGGCCAAGAACGCCTATGAGATGGAGTTCGTCGACCGCCTGCAGAACCTGGAGGAGCGGGCGTCGATCCTCAACATGTACCAGGCGGAGGTCGGCGACCCGAGCTACGTGCAGCGCGATCTCGACCGGTACCGGCGCGGGACGGCGCAGGACCTCCTGGCAGTCGCGAAGAGGGTGCTGTCGCCGGACGCGGTCGTCGTCCTGACCATCGTTCCGAGGAAGGGCGCCAAGTGATGAAGCGTCGATACTGGTCGGTCCTGGTGGCTGCGGCGTCCGTCGCGTCCTGTCGGGGCGGGGCGCAGCCGTCGCAGCCGCCCATCGCGCCCGCCGCGGTCGCGGCCCCCGCGGTCGCGCCGTCGCCCCCCGATCCCCTGGGCCCTCGCCCGGAGACGAAGGTCGCGCCCCCGTTTCTGCCCCCGTCGCCGCACGTGTTCAGCGCGAGCGGTGTCACGGTCTGGCTGATCGAGCGGCATCAGGTCCCCCTGGTATCGTGCGAGATGACCGTCCCGACGGGCGCGGCGAGCGACCCGAAGGGCAAGGCCGGGCTGGCGCACGCGACCGCCGACATGCTCGACGAGGGCGCCGGCAAGCGCGGGGCGATCGACCTGGCGCGAGCGCTCGACGACCTCGGCGCCCGCCTGGCGACGGACGCCAACGCCGACGCCAGCTTCGTCTCGCTCACGGTTCTGAGGCGCAACCTCGACCGCGCCTTCGCCATCTTCGGCGACGTGGTCGCCCGCCCGCGCTTCGAGCCCGCCGAGCTGAAGCGCGTGAAGGAGCTCTGGTACAACGAGCTGCTCGAGCGCGAGAAGGACCCGGACGCCACGGCTCGCGTCGTTTACCGCGCTGCGCTCTTCGGCGCGGACCATCCCTACGGTCACCCGTGGGACGGGCTCCTGGAGAGCGCGAAGGCGATCAAGCTCGACGACATCAAGCGCTTCTACGCCGATGCGTGGCGTCCCGACCGGGCTACGCTCGTCTGCGCGGGCGACGTCACCAGGGACCAGCTCGCGGCGGTGATCGACGCGGCGCTCGGCTCCTGGCGTGCTCCGTCCACGCCGCCCGCGCCGCCGGTGGTGCCCGATGGGCCGAAGGGACCGTGGCCGAAGCTCGTGCTGGTCGACCGCCCGGACGCGCCCCAGGCCGTGGTCGCCGCGCTCCGGCCGGGGGTCGCCGCGTCGGACCCGGAAGAGCCGGCGCTCTGGCGCGTGAACGACGCCATCGGTGGCAGCTTCACCTCACGGCTCAACCAGGACCTCCGCGAGCGGCGCGGGTACACCTACGGTGCCCGCTCGCGCTTCTCGCTATCGCGCGGGCCCGGCCAGGTGGTCGCGTGGGCGAACGTGGTGACGGACAAGACGGCGGATGCCCTCGGCGCCATGCTGGCCGACCTGCGGGAGTTCTCGAGGGACGGCATGACTCGCGAAGAGGTCGAGCGGACGCGCTCTCAGTCGCGCGGCGAGATAGTCAGCCTCTACGAGCAGGTCGAGGGGATCGCGGGACGCCTCGCCGCGGACGCCTCGCTCGGTCTTCCTCCGGACTGGGAGGCGAAGGCGAGCGAGAAGCGCGAGGGCGCGAACAAGCCCGAGCTCGACGCGCTGGCCAGGCGGTTCTACGACCCCACCGACGCCATCGTTGTGGTCGTGGGCCCGAAGGCGAGGATCCAGCCGGGCCTGGAGAAGCTCGGGCTGCCGGCCCCTCAGATGCGCGACGCGGCGGGGAACGTCCTCAAGTGACAGTGATGACTGTGACACCGCGGCCGGGGTTCGAGGCGGGATCTCGCGTGACGCTCGCCCCCGGCGCGGGCGAGAACGGGCTCGCCACGATGCTCGGGACCCTGGTCCGCCAGAACCTGGAGTCGAGCCCCTGCAAGCGCCGCGATTTCGACGCGCTGGACGGCACGGTGGCCATCGTCGCCGACGACATCGACGTGGCGCTGACCATGCGCTTCGAGGGCGGCGGCAACCTGGCGATTCACGACGGAATCGTGGGCATTCCCGACGTGACCATCCGGGGTCCGTCCGAGGCGATCCTCGCCCTCTCGAACATGCCGCTCGCCACCCGCCTCGGCCTCCCCATCCCGCACCCGCGCGATCGAGAGGGCGCGGAGGCCCTGCGGACCGTCGTGGCGGCGATGCGCTCGGGGCGCCTCCACGTCTACGGGATGCTGCTTCACCTGCCCCTGGTCATGAAGCTGACCCGGGTGATGAGCGTGAACGGCTGAGCGGACCGGCGAAACGTGGCCTTGACGGGCGGGGCCGCTGCTCGTACGTTTCGCGCCCTCGCAGAGGTTTCCTACCCATGGCCGTACACATTCGTCTTTCTCGCGCCGGCGCCAAGAAGCGCCCCTTCTATCGCATCGTCGTCGCCGACCACCGCGCCGCCCGCGGCGGCAAGTTTCTCGAGAACATCGGCACGTTCGACCCGCGGCTCGAGCCCAACCACTTTGCGATCGACCAGGCCCGCCTCACCTACTGGCGCAGCGTGGGCGCCCTCCCGTCGGCGACGCTCGATCGCCTGCTCAAGCGCCAGGCGCGCACGGCGGCTCCGGTAGAGCTCAAGTGACCGCTGGCGGAGCGGAGCAGTCGATGCCGATGAAGGAGCTGATCCACGCGATCGCCGTCGAGCTGGTCGATCACCCCGAGCAGGTAGAGGTCACCGAGATCCCCGGTGAGCAGAACACGGTCATCGAGCTCCGCGTGGCGGAGGACGACGTCGGCAAGGTCATCGGCAAGGAGGGGCGCACGGCCCAGTCGATGCGCACGATCCTGACCGCGGTGTCGACGAAGCTGGGGCGCCGGGCGCACCTCGACATCGTCGATTGAGCGGGCAAGGCAGGGAAGGGTAGAAGCGAGCCATGCTCGCGGACGACGCGTGGGTTCCGCTGGCCGAGGTCGCGCGCCCGCACGGAGTACGCGGCGAGGTGCGGCTGCGGCTGTACAACAGCGACAGCGACCTGCTTCTTGGCCTCGACGAGGTCCTGCTGCGGCTGAAGGGCGGCGAGGAGCACGAGGTCAGCGTCGACGCCGCGCGCCGGGCGAACGACGCCATCCTGATGAAGCTCCACTCGGTCGACGGCCGCGACCGGGCCGAGGAGCTGCGCGGCGCGACGGTCTGCGCGCGCCGCGGGGACTTCCCGCCGCTCGACGGGGGAGAGTTCTACGCGTGCGACGTCGAAGGCGCGCGCGTGGTCGTCGACGAGCCGGACGGGGCGGCGCGGGAGGTCGGGCGAGTCCGCGAGCTGCGCGAATACCCCACCACCAGCGTGCTGCTCGTCGACGCGACCGACGGCGGCCGCCCGTGGGAGGTGCCGCTGGTTGACACGGTCGTCCGTCGCATGGATCTCGCCGCCGGCCTCGTCACGCTCGCGACGATGGACGGGGTCGAGAGAGATTGAGGGGGAGGTCCAGGCCGTGCGCGTCGATCTGGTGACCCTGTTCCCCGAGATGTTCGAAGGGTTCCTGGCGACGAGCTTCGTCGCGCGGGCGGCGTCGACCGGAGCGCTGGCCGTTCGCCTGCGCAGCCCCCGGGACTTTGGCCTGGGCAAGCACCGGAGCGTCGACGACACCCCCTACGGCGGCGGCAGCGGCATGGTCATGCGCGTCGATGTCCTCGTCGCCGCGATGGAGTCGCTCGACGCCGACGCGCCGGGGGGCGTGCGCGCGCGGCGCGTCCTGCTCACCCCTCAGGGCAGGGTGCTCGACCAGCGCAAGGTCCACGAGCTCGCGGCTCGCGAGGCCGTGATGCTCGTGTGCGGTCGCTACGAGGGGTTCGACGAGCGCGTCCGCGCCCACGTGGACGAGGAGCTTTCCCTGGGCGACTTCGTGATGACGGGCGGCGAGGTCGCCGCGATGGCCGTGGTCGACGCCTGCGCCCGCCTGCTGCCCGGGGTGCTCGGCAACGCGGCGTCGACGGTCGAGGAGTCGCACGGCCCAAGTACGGGCGGCCTGCTCGAGTACCCGCACTACACGCGGCCGGTCGAGTTCCGGGGGGCGCGCGTCCCGGACGTGCTGCAGGGCGGCCATCACAAGGAGATCGCCACCTGGCGGCGCGAGCAGGCGGTCGAGCGGACGCGCGAGCGGCGGCCGGACCTGCTGGAGCGCTTCCGGCGCGAGCAGGGCGGCTCGTGAGGCGCTGCGCCGTCGCCCTCGTGCACCATCCGGTGCTCGACGGGCAGGGGGCCGTGGTCACCACGGCGGTGACCAACCTCGACGTCCACGACCTCGCCCGCAGCTCGCGGACCTACGGGTGCACCGACTACTTCGTGGCGCACCCCATCGCGGCCCAGCGCGAGCTGGTCACTCGCATCCGCGATCACTGGATCGACGGCTCGAGCGGCCGCAGGATCCCCGACCGACGCGAGGCGCTCGGCGTCCTCCGCGTGGTCGACTCTCTGGACGCGGCGATCGCCGCGCTCGGCGGTCGCGAGCAGGTCGAGGTGTGGCTCACCGCGGCGCGGGCGCTGGGGCCGGTGCTCTCTTTCGCGTCCGCCCGGGCGCGGCTGGAGGGGGAGGGCAAGGCGGTCCTCGTCGTGTTCGGGACGGGGTGGGGCCTCGCGCCGGCGGTGGTCGAAGCGGCCGACGCGTTGCTCGAGCCGATCCGGCCCTCGCGGGGGGATTACAACCACCTCAGCGTCCGGTCGGCGTGCGCGATCGCGCTCGACCGGTTGCTCGGGGCGCGTTGAGGCGCCGCGCGTTGCGACTACCGAGCGTGGCTACTTGATGTCTCGTCCGAAGAGGGCCGCGGCCGCCCCCTATTTGTCATCCCTCGCTCCGCTCGGGATGACAGAGGGTAAGCACGGTACCCCACCGCGCGGCGTCACCCCCGCGCCAGCAGCGCCACCATCTCCGGCGTGTAACCACGCGCGCCGCGCTCGACCAGCGGCGGCATCACGTGCAATCCCCCCGCGCGCCCAGCCCGCGCCTCGACCAGGACGATGCGCGCAGGCGCCTCGGGCGTCCCGTGGACGAAGCGCATGCGCTTGGCGAAGAGCCCCTCGTCGGCGAGGGTCGAGGTGAGCGCGCCAAGCTCCTGGGCCGGGTAGACGAAGCAGACGCGAGCCCTGCGGCCGGCCACCTGGCGGGCGGCCTCGACGAACGCCGCGAGGTCGCCGCTGCGGGCGCGGGCCTGTCCCACGGGGGTGCGGCCGCGGCCCGGCGCTATGTAAGGCGGATTGCAAACGACGAGCGCCGCCTCGCCGCGCCGCGCGCGAGCGACGTCGCGGACGTCGCCGCGGACGACCTCGCCCCGACCGGTCCACCCGTTGGCGTCGAGGTTGCGCCTCGCCATGGCGGCCGGAAGCTCGTCGATCTCGACGAAGACGACGCGCTTCGCCACGCCGAAGCGCAGCAGAGCGAGCCCCACCGCCCCGACGCCGGCGCCCAGGTCGAACGCGATGGGGGCCGGCCGCGGCGTGGTTCGCTCGGCGGCGGGGCCGGGAGACGGCGCGGGCAGCGGGAGCGCGGCGGCGAAGCCGGCGAGCAAGAGGGCGTCGACGTTCGTGCGGTAGCCGGCGCCGCGTCGCGGCTGGAAGAGAACGAGGCTGCCGCCGAAAAGGGCGTCCTGGGTCGCCTCGAGCGGGGCGCCGTCGCTCAGCGCGTCGCCGCTCAGCCGGGCCATCGCTGCTCCTCGTCGCCGGGCGTCATTCGATGGCATCATAGCGGAATCCGAAGCTCGTCATGCCGCACGCTCGCGTCTCATTTCCCGATCATTCCGATCACGAGAAGCTCGCCCGGATCGTCCGCGCGAAGGCGCACGAGCTTGGTTTCGAGGCGGTCGGGATCGCGCGCGCCGACGTGAGCCTCGATCGAGACGTGGAGCGTTACGAGGCGTTCGTCGAGTCGGGGATGTACGGCGAGATGGAGTGGCTGGCGCGGCACAGAGACGCACGGGCCCGCGTGGACGGAGACGAGATCCTCCGCGGCGCGAGGAGCGTCGTGTGCGTCGCGCGCCGGTACGGGCCCGCGACGGCCGAGGCCGCGGGACGCTCCGACCTGGGCGGCTCGATCGCGGCGTACGCGCGCGGACGCGACTACCACAAGTTCTTGCGCCAGCGGATCCGCCGCCTGGCCGCGTACGTGCGGTCTCTCGGGACGCGCGAGCACGCCGTGCGCGCCCGGCCGCTCTGCGACGACGCTCCGGTGCTCGAGCGCGCCTGGGCCGCGCGCGCCGGGCTCGGGTTCGTAGGCAAGAACGGGATGCTCATCGTGCCGGGCGTCGGCTCGATGGTGCTGCTGGGGGAGGTCGTGACGACCCTCGAGCTCTCCGCCGACGTAGCGATGACCGAGCGCTGCGGCGTGTGCACGCGCTGCCTGAGCGCGTGTCCGACGGGCGCGTTCGCGGCCCCCTTCGTGCTCGACCCGCGGCGGTGCGTCTCGTACCTCACGATCGAGCACCGGAGCGCCATCGCCTCCGACCTGCGCGAGGCCGTCGGCTCGCACCTGTTTGGCTGCGACGACTGCCAGACCGTCTGCCCGTTCAACGCCGGCACCGGCGCGCGCGCCCCGCTCTGGGACGAGGACGGCGATCCGTTCGCGCCGCTCGAGCGATGGTCGCGCCTGAGGCTCGAGGACCTCCTGGCGCCCGACGAGCCGGGCTGGCGCGTCCTCTCCGAGGGCACGCCGCTCAAGCGCGCGGGCCGCGCAGGCCTCGCCCGCAACGCGGCCATCGTCCTCGGCAACCGCGCCGACCCCGACGCGCTACCCGCGCTGCGGCTGGCGGCGTCGAGTCACAACGCCGCCACCGTTCGCGACGCGGCCGCCTGGGCGATCGCGAAACTCTCCCCCCTGTCATCCTGAGCGAAGCGAAGGATGACAGGCCGAGAGCCTTCACTCCGCGTGGGCGGTGCCGTTGCCGTTCTTGGCGGCGATGGGGGCGCGATCCTTCTGCGGCTCGGGGCCGATGCGCGAGCCGTCGAGAGCGCGGCCGATGAAGATCTTGCGATCGAACGCGTCGAGGTTCTTGTGCGCGACGATCTGGAAGCACTGACCGGTGCCCTGCACCGCGATGCGCCATGACCAGCCGAGGAACAGGTGCCACAGGCGGTACCAGCGCTCGCCGTAGGCCGAGAGGATGGCGGCGCGGTTGCGCTGCCAGTTCTCGTGCCACTTCTTGATCGTGACCGCGTAGTGGATGCTCACGTTCTCCACCGAGTGGATCTCGAAGCCGGCTTTCTCGAGGCCCTTGGCGACGTCGCCCAGCGGGAGAGAGGCGTCGGCGCCCGGGAAGATGTACTTGCTCATGAAGAGGCCCCAGATGAGGTCCTCCGGGCGCAGGCCGATGACCGGCACGCCCAGCTGGGCGCCGCGGCGCAGGCCCGTCCACTGGAGCAGGAAGATCCCGTCGTCCTTCAGGCGGTCGTAGACGAGGCTGCAGAACTTCGAGAAGTTCTTCACGCCCACGTGCTCGACCATCTCGAGGCTCGAGATGCGGTCGAACTGGCGCTTCGGGATGTCGCGGTAGTCGAGGCACTCGATGCGCGAGCGGTCCGACAGGCCGGCCTTCGCGATGCGCGCGTTGCCGAACGCCGTCTGGTTCTTGCTGATCGTGATGCCCGTCGACTTCACGCCGAAGTTCTTCGCCGCGTGCATGGCCAGGGTCCCCCAGCCGCAGCCGATGTCGAGCATCTCGTCGCCCGGCCGGACCATCAGCTTGCGGCACACCAGGTCGAGCTTGTTGTCCTGCGCCTGCTCGATCGTCTCGCGCTCGTCGGTGAAGATGCCGCTGGTGTAGACCATGCGGTCACCGAGGAAGGCCTCGAAGAAGTCGTCGCCGCGGTCGTAGTGCTCGCGGACGATGCGCTGATCCTGCGCCTTCGAGTGGATGGCGACCTCGGGGATGAAGCGCGTGAAGAAGAACTCGAAGTTCTTCTTGGTCAGGGTAAACTTGACGAGATCGCGGCGCGCGTCGAGAAACGCGTCCATGTCGGGGATGTCGATGTCGCCGTCGAGGTACGCTTCGAACAGCGTCGTCATCGGGATCTTGCCGGACGCGTAATGTGCGGCGAGCTTCTTGTCGTTGAAAACAATGAGGTCGGTCAATTGGTTCACGGGTACCCCTCTTCAGCTTGCGCCGAGGCGAGGCAGCAAGGGACCACAAGGCGCAGCCCGGTTCAAGCACAGATGAGGCAATGTGCTACGAACTGCGTCGATCGTTACGCGATGAGAGTCAGCCCCTTCGCAGCCCTGCTGGTGTGCTTCTTCGCCGTGGAATCGCGCGCGTTGGCTGAGGATTCGGGGCTGGAAGGCCTCCGCGCCGCGGCCCGTAAGAGCCCCGGGGATCCAGCGGCTGCGCTCGCGCTCGGCAGGGCCCTTCGCCAGGCGGGGCAGGCGGGCCCCGCGCTCGCGGAGCTTCGCGCGGGCGTGGCCGCTGCCGCGTCCCGGCGCGACGTGCTCCCCGGCCTGCTCCGGGAAGTGGCGCGCGCGCACCTGGACCGGCGCGACTACCCGCAGGCCATGGCCACGTGCAAGGACCTGGGCAAGGTGGACGGCGCCGCGGGGCACGCCTGCGCGGCCGACGTGCACTTGCTCCACCAGCGCGCGGCGCTGGCGCTGGAAGAGACCGCGGCGGCGCTCGCCGCCAACCCGCGCTGCTACGAGGCCAGGGTGGCCGAGGGGCGCGCGTACGAGCTGTCGCTGGACGCGTCGAAGGCGGAGGCGTCGCTGCGCGAGGCGGTGGCGCTGCGGCCGTCGGCGGCGGAGGGGAGGGTCGCTCTCGGCCGCGTCCTGCGCGCCGAGGGCAAGGACGCCGACGGCGTCGCGGAGCTGCGCGAGGCGGTCCGGCTCGACCCCGACAGCCCCGACGCGCTCTACGAGCTGGCGCGCGCCCTCTCGCCCGGCCCGGAGAGCCTCGGACTGCTCGAGCGCGTCACCCGGGCGCGTCCGTCGTGGGGAGAGGCCTGGCTAGCCCTGGGGACGCAGCAGCTCGCGGAGGGGCGAGTCGCGGAGGCGCGCGCGTGCGCCGACGCGGCGGTGCGCGCGCTGCCCGCGGCGATCGCCGCGCGG
>PLYU01000233.1 GCA_003153495.1 Myxococcales bacterium | reverse complement strand
GACGCGCGCGTTCGCGCGCTGGGTCACGCGTGCCGCGTGGCCGTCGCGGACGGGCCGCGCATCGCAGCGGCAGTCGCGCGCTTCGCCCCGGCGCGACGTCGCGGGCCGTTCGTGGTGCGGGAAGGGAAGGGGGCCGCGGCGATGCGCGTCCTCCCCGTCGCGGCGCTCGCCCTCGACGACGACGTCCGAGGCTGGCTGGACGACCTGGGGCTCACCACGTGCGGCGACCTGCAGAAGCTCCCGCGGCGCTCGCTCGGAGCCCGGCTGGGAGCGCGCGCGCACGACGTGAGCCAGCTCCTCGACGGGGAGGACCGCGCACCGCTCGATGTGTGGCGCCCCCCCGAGGTCCCCGAAGAGCGCATCGACCTCGAATGGGCGACGAGCTCGGTCGAGGCGCTCGCGTTCGTCTCGAAGGCGCTCTGCGACCGGCTCTCGGCGCGGCTCGAGGGGCGGGGCGTGGCCGCGGGGCGCGTCGAGATCGTGCTCGCGCTCGACCGCGCGCTCTGCGAGGATGCGCCGCACGTGTCGACTCTCGAGATCGCGCTGCCGGTCCCGATCGCTCGCGCGGCGGATCTACTCGCAGTCCTGCGCGCCAGGCTCGAGCACCACGCGCTGAAGGCCCCCGTGCTCGCCGTGACGCTGCGCGCCTCCGAGCTCGCGCGCGCCGCGGGGCGCACGCTCGACCTGCTCGAGCCGGAGCCGAAGGCCGAACGAGCCCTGCCGCGCCTGGTGGCGGAGCTGGTCGCCGAGCTCGGCGAGGAGCGCATCGGCACCCTCGCTCTGGTCGACACGTGGGCCCCCGACGAGCGCATGCGGCTCGCGCCGTTCGGCGCCCGCCAGGCGACCTCCCGGCGTGCGCTCGTCGCGTCCGCGCTCGAGCCGTCGCGCATCGTTCCGGCCGTCCGGGTGCCGCTCGAGTCTCTCGCGGACGCCGAGCTCCTCGCGCGATTCGAGGCCGTCGAATGGTGGCGCCGGGCTCGCCTGACGCGCGATCTGTGCTCCGTCTGGATCTCCTCCTCGCTGGCATGGGTCGAGCGCATCGAGCTCGACGACGGGGGATGGCTGCGAGGCTGGATCGATTGAATGTTCGTCGAGCTCGCCGCCCGCACTCAGTTCTCTTTCCTCCGGGGCGCCGGCTCGCCGAAGACACTGGTGTCGCGAGCGGCGGAGCTCGGGTACGGCGCCATCGGTGTTGCCGACTGCGACGGCCTTTACGGCATGGTGCGCGCGCTCGAGGCCGCCGAGGAGACGGGCGTTCGCCTCGTGGTCGGCTGCGAGGTGGCGCTCGACGACTGCCCCCTCCGGAGCGTCTGGCTGCACGTGGCGACGCTCGAGGGGTACGGCAGTCTCTGCCGGCTGCTCACCGAGAGCCACGAGCGCCACCCGAAGGGGCAGCCGAGGAGGGAAGACGAGGACGTGCCGCGCAACCAGTTCGCCGGCGTGACGCTCGACCGCGTCTGCGCGCTCTCGGGAGGGCTGTGGTGCCTCGCGCCGCCGCTGAGCGCGTCGAGCGTCGCCACGCTGAAGGAGGCGTTCGGCGAGCGCCTCTCGGTCGCGGCGTGGCGCCACCTCGACGGGGAGGACGCCGTGCGGCTCGCGCGCGCCGAGTCGCTCGCCCGGGGCCTCTCGATCCCCGTGTGCGCGACCAACCGTGTCCTCTTCGCGCGACGCGAGGACAGGCCGGTGCTCGACGTCCTCCACTGCATCCGCGAAGGGGTGACGCTCGACGACGCGGGGCGCGCGCTCTTGCCCAACTCCGAGGCGCACCTGAAACCGCAAGCCGAGATGGCTCGTCTGTTCGCCGAGCGACCCGGCTGGCTCGAGCGGTCGAGCGTCGTGGCCGACGCCTGCCGCTTCTCGCTGCGCGAGCTCGAGTACCGGTTCCCGACGGGCGGGCGGGCCGTCCCGGAGAAGGACGGCGAGACGGCGGACGAGCGGCTGCGCAGGCTCACGTACGAAGGGGCCCGGGTGCGCTACCCGCCGGGTCTGCCGGACGAGGTGCGGACGCAGATCGACAGGGAGCTATTGCTCGTCGAGAAGCTCGAGGTCGCTCCGTATTTCCTGAGCGTGCACTCGATCGTGAACATGGCACGTGACCGCGACATCCTCTGCCAGGGGCGGGGCAGCGCCGCCAACAGCGCCGTCTGCTTCTGCCTGGGCATCACCGCGGTCGACCCGGCTCGCAGCAGCATGCTCTTCGAGCGGTTCCTGTCGGCCGAGCGCCGCGAGCCCCCGGACATCGACGTCGACTTCGAGCACGAGCGCCGCGAAGAGGTGATCCAGGCCATCTACGACGAGTACGGGCGCGACCGCGCGGCGATGGTGAGCGAGCTAGTCTGTTACCGAGGCAAGAGCGCGCTCCGCGAGGTGGGCAAGGTCTTCGGCTTCTCGCTCGAGCAGGTGGACCGTCTCGGCGGGCTCGTGTCCTGGTGGGACGAGATTGGCGGTGTCTCCGCGGAGCGCGTGGCGGCCTGCGGGCTCGACCCGGACGACGCGCGCGTGCGCCAGACCCTCGCGATGGCGCACGCCATCCAGGGGTATCCGAGGCACCTGTCGATCCACGTCGGCGGCTTCGTCCTGAGCGCGGGGCCCCTGGTGGACGTCGCGCCGCTGGAGCCGGCGACGATGCCGAAGCGAACGGTCATCCCGTGGGACAAGGACGACCTGGATACCCTCGGCTTCTTCAAGATCGACGTCCTGGGCCTGGGAATCCTCACCGCGATCCGCAAGGCTCTGGACCTCGTGTCCGCCTGTCATCCTGAGCGGAGCGAAGGAGCCCCCGGAAGCCTCCCGCGTGCGCCGGGCTTGACAAGCGCGAGCGCGATCGACCGGCTGGCCAGCATTCCGGCGGAGGACCCTCGCGTGTACGACGCGCTGTGCGCGGCCGATACGGTGGGCGTCTTCCAGATCGAGAGCCGCGCGCAGATGGCGATGCTGCCGCGCCTCGAGCCGCGGCGCTTCTACGATCTGGTCGTCGAGGTGGCGATCGTGCGCCCCGGGCCGATCCAGGGGGGCATGGTGCACCCGTACCTGAGGCGCCGCACCGGGCAGGAGGCGGCGACGCTGCCGCACCCGTCGCTCGCGCCGATCCTCGAGCGGACGCTCGGGGTGCCGCTCTTCCAGGAGCAGGTGATGCAGCTCGCGATCGTGGGGGCCGGTTACTCGGGCGGCGAAGCCGATCAGCTCCGGCGCGACATGGCCGCGTGGAAGCGAACCGGGAAGCTCGAGCGGCACCGCGCGCGCCTGCTCGACGGCTTCGAGCGCAGCGGGATCGCACGCGAGCTCGGGGAGCGCCTGTACCGCTCGATCGAGGGGTTCGGCGAGTACGGCTTCCCCGAGAGCCACGCGGCGAGCTTCGCGCTGCTCGTCTACGCGAGCGCGTGGCTCAAGGTGCATCATCCGGCCGCGTTCGCCGCGGCGCTCGTCAACAGCCAGCCGATGGGGTTCTACTCGCCGGGGTCGATCGTGAAGGACGCCGAGCGGCACGGCGTCGAGGTCCTCCCCGCGCGCGTGGACGCGAGCGACTGGGACTGCACGCTCGAGGGGGAGGGCGAATCGCTCGCCCTGCGCCTCGGTCTGAGGCTCGTGAAGGGCCTGGGCGAGGAGGCAGGGCGGCGCGTCGAGCGGGCCCGGCGCGAGAGGATGTTCGCGGGGACCGACGATCTCGCGGCCCGCGCTCGGCTCGACAAACGCGAGGTCGAGGCGCTCGCGGTGGCGGGGACGCTCACCGGCTTCGGCCTCGGGCGGCGCGAGGCCATGTGGAAGGTACGCGCGCCGCGCGAGCGGGACCTGCTGGCGGGCGTCGAGCTGGGCGATCCGATGCCCGAGCTCCCCGCGCTGTCGCGGGCCGAGCAGCTCGTGCTCGACTACGCGGCGACCGGCGTCACCGTCGGCGATCACGCGATGAAGGTCGTTCGCCCGCGGCTGCCCGCTCACTACAGGAGCGCGTCCGACCTGGCCTCGTTGCCGCACGGCGCCCGGGTGAGCACGGCGGGGCTGGTCATCTGCCGGCAGAGGCCCCAGACGGCGAGCGGCGTGGTCTTCGTCACGCTCGAGGACGAGACGGGATTCGTGAACTTGATCCTCTGGAAGGCCACCTTCGAGCGGTGGCGTCACGTGGCGACGACCAGCTCCATGCTCGTCGCGCACGGCAAGGTCGAGCGGCAGGACGCCGTCGTGTACGTCGTCCCGGACCGGCTCGAGCGGCTGGCTCTGTACGACCTCCCGGCGATGAGCCGCGACTTTCACTGACACGAAATCCCGATGTGTGTCGGCCCGGGTGACTCTGGGGGGCGCGTCCACCAAACGGGATCGCGCCGGCGCGCGCCAGGCGCGCGGACGGATATGCTATGTCCTGCGGGGGATCGTCATTCGAGCGCGCCATCGGGCGCGTCGTGAGGCGATCCGGAGGGATGTCCATGGTCACTCGTACGTTGCGGCCGCTGCTCTTCGGTCTCCTATGCAGCACGTCGATCGCCGTGGTGGCCTGCGGGGCGAGCAGCACGCTCCCGCCAGCCGCCGGCAGTGACGACGCTTCGAGCCCCACCGACGACGGCGGGTATGACGCGCCCACCATCTCCACGATGGGCGACGGCCCTGGCCTCGTCACCCCGCAGGACGGGCAGGGCAGCGCCGGCGTCTGCGGCGACGGCGTCCTCGATCCGGGCGAGCAGTGCGACGACGGGAACGCGACCCCGGGGGACGGATGCTCGGGAGTCTGCCGGCTGGAGCCGGGGTTCGCCTGCCCCACGCCGGGCCAGCCCTGCGTCCGCGCCCAGACGTGCGGAGACGGCATCATCGAGGGGACGGAGGCGTGCGACGACGGCAACGCGACGAGCGGCGACGGATGCTCGTCGAGCTGTCAGGTCGAGACGGGCTACGCGTGCTCGGTGCCCGGCAAGCCGTGCACGAAGGTGGCCACGAGCGTCTGCGGCGACGGGACTGTGAACGCCGGCGAGCAGTGCGACGACGGCAACACGAGGTCCGGGGACGGATGCAGCGCGACGTGCCAGATCGAGAAGAACTGGACGTGCCCCAAGCCGGGGAGCCCCTGCCAGAAGCTGCAGTACTGCGGCGACGGCGTCGTCGAGGCCAGCCTCGGCGAGACGTGCGACGACGGGAACACCACGCCGGGCGACGGCTGCTCGGGGCTCTGCAAGCTCGAGTCGGGCTACGCGTGTCCCACGGCGGGCGCGCCGTGCGTGAATATCTGGGTCTGCGGCAACGGTCACATCGATCCGGGCGAGACCTGCGACGACGGCAACACGGCCAGCGGCGATGGCTGCTCGTCGACCTGCCAGACCGAGAGCGGCTACACCTGCCCGAGCGTCAACGGCAGCGGCGGACCGTGCACCAAGATCCAGAACGTGTGCGGCGATGGCGTTGTCGCCGGCGTCGAGCAGTGCGACGACGGCAACACGGTCAGCGGAGACGGCTGCTCGTCCACGTGCCAGGTCGAGTCGGGGTATACGTGCCCGACCCCGGGAGCGCTCTGCCAGAAGATCGGGTTCTGCGGCGACGGGATCGTGCAGGTCAGCCTGGGCGAGCACTGCGACGACGGGAATGCCGTCAGCGGCGACGGGTGCAGCGCGCTCTGTCAGATCGAGCCGAACTACACCTGCCCGACCCCGGGCGCGGCGTGCGTCTCGACGGTCGTCTGCGGGGACGGCAAGGTCGCCGGGGCCGAGACCTGCGACGACGGCAACACGGTGAGCGGCGACGGGTGCTCGTCGACGTGTCAGATCGAGGCGGGCTGGCAGTGCCCGACGCCCGACGCCAAGTGCGTGCCCAGGAAGTGCGGCGACGGGATCATCGCGGGCAACGAGCAGTGCGACGACGGCAACACCACTTCGAACGACGGCTGTAGCTCCACGTGCAAGCTCGAGCCGGGCTTCGCGTGCGTGAGGACGGGAGTGCCGCCGAAGTCCGTCTGCCATGCGACCCACTGTGGGGACGGCGTCAAGGAGGGGTTCGAGCAGTGCGACGACGGCAATCTCATCCCCTACGACGGCTGCTCTCCGACGTGCACGCTGGAGCCGCAGTGCCACGGCGGCACGTGCACGGCCGTGTGCGGCGACGGGCTGAAGTTCCCGCAGGAGCAGTGTGACGACGGGAACACGTTCTCGGGCGACGGCTGTAGCTCGACGTGCATGATCGAGCCGGGCTGGACGTGTCCGGCAGTCAATCAACCCCCGGCGGCGACGCTCGTCATCCCGGTCCTCTACCGCGACATGCTCTACGCGGGGACGACGTCACCCGGCCTGGGTCACCCGGATTTCGATTTCGCCGTCCCGGGCCTGGTAACCGGTCTGGTGAAGGCGCAGCTGGGGGCGGACAGCGAGCCCGTATGGAACTCCGATGGGTCGCCGCAAGCGCTCCACGGCGCGACCAATTTCTGCTGGTGGTACCACGAGAAGGGCTGCGCCGGAGCCGGGAGCGCGAACCCTTACGACAAGCTGGTGTACCTCGATGCGTCGAACAATCCGACGACGCTGACGCTCGCGCAGCAGGGCGCGGGCTCGAGCGTCTATCAGTTCAACAACCAGAAGTTCTACCCGCTCGACGGCCTCGGCTGGAATGCAGGGCCGAGTCCGCAGACGGGCTCCGATTGCGACGGCAGCACCGGGCACAACTTCTCGTTCACGAGCGAGCTTCACTATCCGTTCACGTACCTGGCGAGCGCGCCGGTGGCGACGTTCGACTTCACCGGCGACGACGATGTCTACGGGTTCATCAACGGCCAGCTGGTCATCGACCTGGGGGGCGTACACGGGGCGACGCCCGCGAGCGTCACGCTCAACGCCGCCGAGGCGGCCACGCTGGGTCTTGCCGACGGCGGCTGGTACTCGATTGACATGTTCCAGGCGGAGCGCCACACCTGCGCGTCGACATACCAGCTGACGCTCAGCGGCTTCACGCACACGGTCACTCAGTGCTCCACCACCTGCGGGGACGGCATCGTGGCAGGCGCGGAGCAGTGCGACGAAGGGGCGCTCAACGGCAGCGGCTACGGCCACTGCACGAGCCAGTGCACGCTGGGGCCGCGCTGCGGCGACGCCGTGGTCCAGACCCCCCCCGAGCAGTGCGACGACGGGACGAACACGCTCATCTACGGACACGGCTGCGGGCCCGGCTGCAAGATCGCGCCCTACTGCGGCGACGGGGTCGTCTCGAACGGCGAGCAGTGCGACGAGGGGACGCTGAACGCCAGCGGCTACGGCCACTGCACGGGCCAGTGCACGCTGGGCCCGCGCTGCGGCGACTCGATCGTGCAAGCGAGCGCCGGTGAGCAGTGCGACGACGGCATCAACAACGGGGCGTCGGGCGACAAGTGCACGGCCACCTGCAAGCTGAAGTGCGGGGACGGCGTCGTCGAGGCGCCCGAGCAGTGCGACAACGGCGCCTCGAAGAACGTCGGCGGCTACGGAGGCTGCAACGGGAACTGCACGATGGGCCCGTACTGTGGCGACGGGATCAAGAACGGCGCCGAGCAGTGCGACGACGGCAAGAACGACGGCAGCTACGGCACGTGCAACAGGGACTGCACCTTCGCCGGGTACTGCGGCGACGGCAAGGTGCAGAACCCGCCGGAGCTGTGCGACCTCGGGGCGGCCAACAGCGCCGCGGCGTACGGCAGCGGCCTGTGCACCAACCGCTGCCTGCCGGCGCCTTACTGCGGCGACAAGAACGTGGACGGGCAGTACGGCGAGACGTGCGACGACGGCGTCAACAGCGGCCTGCCCGGGTCGTGCACGCACGACTGCAAGTCGTTCGTGCCGCTGCCGACGTGCGGCAACGGCGTCATCGACCCGCCGGAGCAGTGCGACGACGGCTCCGGCAACGGCGCGCTCAACGACCCGTGCGACGTGCACTGCCGCTTCGCGTGCGGCAACGGGGTCAAGGACCCCGGCGAGCAGTGCGACAACGGCGTCAACGACGGCAGCTACGGGACGTGCAACCCGAACTGCACGCTCGCGTCCTACTGCGGGGACGGCATCAAGAACGGGCCGGAGGTGTGCGACAACGGCGCGAGCAACGTCCCGCTCGCGGCGGCCTACGGCCCCGGCGTCTGCACGTCGAGCTGCACGTTCGCGCCTTACTGCGGCGACGGGCGAGTCCAGACGCAGTTCGGCGAGCAGTGCGACGGGAGTCTCAGCTGCGATGCCGCGTGCCACCTCAACACGAGCCAGTGAGCCTCAGGGCTGGTCAGGGGCTGTCAGGGCTGGGCCTCGCCCGCGAGCTCCGGGTCGGCCCCGTTGGCCTCGGCGAGCAGGTGCAGGAAGACGCTCTGCGCGATCGACATCGTCGGCACCGCGAGCAGGGCGCCGGCGACGTGGAAGAAGTGCTCCCCCGCGAGGAGCGCGAAGATCACCAGGACGGGGTGAATCTTGGCGGCGTCCCCCATGATCTTCGGGTTGAGCAGGTTGGCTTCGACCTGGTGAATCCCGACGATCCAGGCCAGGACGAACGCGGCCGTGCCGACGCCCTGGGTGAGGGCGATCGCGACGGCCGGGACCGCGCTGGCGATCGAGCCGAAGATGGGGATGAGCGAGAAGACGGCGGCCACGAGCGCCATGACCGGCCAGTACTTGAGGCCCACGATGGCGAAGCCTATCGCGCTCGCGACGCCGTTGATGCCGCAGATGACGAGCTGGCCGCGAACGACCCCGGAGAGCCCGCCGTCCATCCGGGCGAGCAGGGCGTCGAAGCTCTGCTGCGCGCCCGGGCGCACCAGCGAGCGGAAGAAGGCGAGCACGCGCTCGCGCGTGAGCATCACGTACGCCGCGAGCATCAGCGTGATGAAGAAGACGAAGACGCCCCGCGCGACCCCGGCGAGCAGGTCACGGACGGCCCGGGCGATCTCGAGCGAGTTGTGCTGCGCGTAGACGAAGGTGCGCCCTATCGCGTCCGCCACGAGGCGGTTGGCGTCGAAGGGGACGTCTCGTCCTTCGTGCGCCGGGCTCACGCGCCAGCCGCTCTGCGTCTCGACGACGCTCACGCCGCTGCCGACGTCGATGGCGATCGTCCCGTCCGGGAGCGTCCGTGCGATGAAGGCGCCGCTCGGGGCCGTCTCCGGCGGCTCGGCGGCCTCGGGCGCGGAAGGAAGGACCCCGAGCGCTCGCATCCGGTCCGCGATGGTCGGGACCCATCGCTCCTTGACCTCGCTGGCGAGGGCGGGGAGCTCGCCCTGCAGGGCCCTGAACTCGAAGGCGATCCGGGGCGCCACGCCTCGCGCGAACCCGGCCAGCGCGCCGAGCACGACGGCGTAGACGAGGATCACTGCCAGGCTGCGCCTGACCCCCCGTCGCTCGACCACGGCTACGAGGGGAGTCAGCACGTAGGCGATGACCAGGGCCAGCACGAACGGAAGCATCACCTCGCGCGCCGCGACCACCACGGCGACGGTCACGGCGGAGGTCACCGAGAACAGCAGGGGCCTGTGCCAGCGGCGCTTGCGGGGCTCGGCCATCGCTGGGATCACGCGGCGGGAGGGTGCTGCCCGGGAAGGTCGGAGAAGGCCGGCACGAGGCGCTGCCACGAGCGGTCGAGGTGCTCTGGCATCACGCGGACGTCGGCGACGACGGGCATGAAGTTCTGGTCCCCCGTCCAGCGCGGGACGACGTGCGCGTGCAGGTGCTCCTCGATCCCGGCCCCCGCGGCCTTCCCGAGGTTGAGCCCGACGTTCAGCCCCTCGGCGCTCGCCACCGCCCGGAGGCGCGAGACGGTGTCACGCAGAAGCCGCATGACCGCGTCGTACTCGTCCGCCGGCAGGTCGCCGAGGTCGCTGACGTGGCGGCGCGGCGCGACGAGCAGGTGCGACGCGGCGAACGGGTACTTGTTGAGGCAGACGATCGCGTACGGCTGGACCACGAGGACGAGCTTCTCCCGGTAGCTCTCCGGCGGGCTCGCGGCGAGGTCGCAGAAGACGCAAGGGCCCCCCTTCGGACCTTGGATGTACTCCATCCGCCAGGGGGCCCAGAGCCGCTCGGTCACGACCGACTACTCGTCCTTTGCGTCGTCGTCCTTCTTCGTGTCGCCGATCGATGCCGCCAGCTTGGTGCCGAGCTTCTGCTTGATGAGCTCTCCGATGGTCCCGCCCGCCGCGGCCTCTGCCGCCGCGGACTTCTTGGGGGACCTGGAGGGCTTCGTCGCAGCCTTGGCGTCGCTCGGAGCCGTCGAGCTGTCGCCCTTGCGCATGCTCAGCGTGATGCGGCGCTCCTGCGTGTCGATGTTGGCGATCTCGGCCTGGATCTCGTCGCCGACGTTGACCGGCTTGTCCTCGCCGCTCTCGTCCTTCTGGGCGACGAAGTCGCTCTGAGCGATGAGGCCGTCGATGCCGCCGCGCACCTGCACGAAGACGCCGTAGTCGACGATGCTGAGCACCTTGCACTTGACGGTGGTGCCAGCGGACAGGTCGTTGAACAGCGAGGGCCACGGATCGTCCCAGAGCTGCTTGACGCCGAGGCTGACCTTCTTCTCGTCATGGTTGATGCTGAGAATGATGGCCTCGACGTCGTCGCCCTTCTTGTAGAGGTCGCTCGGGCCGTTGATCTTCGCCGTCCACGAGATGTCGCTCTTGTGGACCATCCCGTCGACGCCCTCTTCGATGCCGATGAAGACGCCGTAGTCGGTGATGCTGCGGACCTTGCCGGAGATCTTGTCGCCCGGCTTGTACTTCTCGGTGAAGACGGTCCAGGGATCGGGCTCGAGCTGCTTCAGCCCGAGGCTGATGCGCTTGCTCTTCGCGTCGACCTCGAGCACCTGGCACTCGAGCTCCTGACCGATCTCGAGGACCTTGCTCGGGTGCTTGACCTTCTTGGTCCACGACATCTCGCTGACGTGGATGAGGCCCTCGACCCCGGGCTCGAGCTCGACGAACGCGCCATAGTCGGTGATCGACTGGACCTTGCCGCGGACCTTCTTGCCCGGCGGGAACGCCTCTTCGGCGTGGCTCCACGGGTCGTCCTGCGTCTGCTTGAGGCCGAGCGAGACGCGCTCGGTCTCGGGGTTGTACTTGAGGACGCGGACCGTCACCTCGTCTCCCACCTGGAAGATCTCGGAGGGGTGGTTCACGCGCCCCCAGCTCATGTCCGTGATGTGGAGCAGGCCGTCGATGCCGCCGAGGTCGACGAACGCGCCGTAGTCGGTGATGTTCTTGATCACGCCCTTGACGACCTTGCCCTCCTCGAGGGTCTCGAGCGTCTTGGTCTTCTGCTCGTCGCGGTCCCTCTCGAGAAGCACGCGCCGGCTGAGGACGATGTTGCCCCGCTTCTTGTTGAACTTGATGACCTTGAACTGGTAGGTCTGGCCGATCAGCTTGTCCAAGTTGCGGATGGGGCGAAGGTCGACCTGGGAGCCGGGGAGGAACGCCTTCACGCCTCCGCGGATGGTGACCGACAGGCCGCCCTTCACGCGCTGGCTGATGGTCCCTTCGATGAGCTCCTCGCGCTCGCACGCGGCGGAGATCTCGTCCCAGACCTTCATCCGGTCCGCCTTCTCCTTGGAGAGGGTGACCAGGCCGTCGTCGTTCTCGCGGCTCTCGATGTAGACGTCGATCTCGTCGCCGGCCTTGATGGTGGTCTGGCCCTGCGCGTCGGCGAATTCGCTGAGCGCGATGATGCCCTCGCTCTTTCCGCCTATGTCGATGACGACGTTGTCGCGTTGCACGGCGACGATCGTTCCTTTGACGATCTCGCCTTCTTTGCCGAAGTCACCAGCGCTGATGCTGGCTTCGAATAGACTGGCGAAGCTGTCGGCGTTGCTTGCAGTCTGCTCCGGCGGTTTGCCTGCGGAGCTCAGGGCTGTCGTGGTTTGGTTTGACATGGATTTATTGGGGAACGGGGCCATGTAGCCCGCTCGATCCCGGCTGTCAAAGGGGATCGGCGTGCAAGAGCCCGACCAGGAGGGGTTTCGGCAGGTCGACCGTGACGATCAGGTTCGCACCGGCGCGCTGGACGGTGGCGGCTCCCAGCCACGACAGCGGCGACGGTTTCGCCCGGGACAGCGCGCCTGCCGCGTCGGCCGCGGCGATCTCCGCGACGCCCGCCGACTCTTCGTCGAGGTAGGATAGTGTCGCCCGGATCGTCCCTCTGGCGTCGGGGCCCTGCATCGCCGGCGGCAGCTCGACCGTCGCCGATCTCAGTCGGTGCCCGAGGGCTACGATCAAGCCCGTCCCGGGCGAGCGCTCGACGCGCTCGTGGAGGTACGCGACGAGGGAAGGCCCATCGAACCGGACGGCTGCCAGGGCGTCCGGATCGAGCTGAAACACCGGGCGGTTCATCGGGTGCGCGAACGCCTCTCGAGCGCGTGGCCTCGCCTCGCCGGCGGCGATGACCCAGGTGCGGCCGGGCAGCTCGAACAGCGACGCGTCCACGGGTTTGCCTCGCTCGTCGCTCTCGCGGAGGAGCTCGGGAACGGCCCCGCCGGGCCCTGCGGTCCAGACGGGGCGCCCGTCGGCGTCGACGAGTCGCACGGGATCCAGGTCGGCGCGCACGCCGCGGACGACCACCACGTACTCGCCGGGCCGCGGGTCGGCGTCTCCGCTGGAGGTGGCGCGCAGCGGCGGGAAGCTCGCGATGATCTCGTCGGCGTCCTCCATGGCTCCGAGCGGGGTCGCCCACAGCACCCGGCTTTGCTCGCGCGCGGCCTCGATCGTGCGTCGAAGCAGCGGCCCGTAGAGCCTGTCTCTGCGGAGGGCCTTCGGCCGGAAAACCAGGAGCGCCTGCGGCGTGGTGTCGAAGACGTCCTGCCACCGCGGCTCGGCGCCATCGCGAGCCGTGACCGCGGCGGGCGCGCCAGCGCAACCGGACAGCGTCAGAAGCGCGCCGAGCGCGACCGCGCGGGCCGCAAGCCTCACTCCCAGGGTCCCTTGCGGACCTGCTCGGTCATGCGCCGCACGATGTCGTCCACCGACGCGTTCGAGCTGTCGACCCGCGTCGCGTCGGGGGCCTGGCGCAGCGGCGCGACGGCGCGCGTCGTGTCCTGCTCGTCGCGCTTGCGCACGTCGTCGAGCGTCTCCTCGAACGACGCGGTCGAGCCCCTGGCCGCCAGCTCTTCGAACCGGCGCCGGGCGCGTACCTCCGCGCGGGCGGTCAAGAAGAACTTCACGTCGGCGTCGGGGAAGACCACCGTGCCGATGTCGCGCCCCTCGAGGACGACTCCGCCCGCCCGGCCTGCCTGACGCTGCATCTCCAGGAGGGCCTCGCGGACCTGCGGGTGCGCGGACACGGTGCTGGCGCCCATGCCGACGTCCGGCGTGCGGATGGCGTCGGTCACGTCCGCCCTGTCGAGACGCACCCGCACGCCGAGCCGAGGGTCGCGGTCGAACGACAGCGCGCGGCGGGCGACGAGCGCCCGCGCGAGCTCCCCGAGGGCACGTCCGTCCGTCCAGGCGACGCCGGCTCGCTGCGCTGCGAGGGCGACGGCGCGATACATCGCCCCCGTGTCGACGAGCACGAAAGAGAGCGCGTCGGCGAGGCGCCGCGCGACGGTGCTCTTGCCGGCGCNNGGGCCGTCGATGGCGATGATCGGCCGGGATCGGGGCGGGTCGCTCATCGCCGCCCTTCAGCCCTCGACGTCGATGCGGGCCCCGAGCGCCCGGAGCGTCGCGACGAACTTGGGGTAGCTGGTCGCGATGCATGCGGCGTCGCGCACCCGGGTCGGGGAGCGCGCGGCCAGGGCCAGCACGGCGGCGGTCATCGCGATGCGATGGTCGCCCCGGCTGTCGATGTCCGCGGCGTCGAGGGGCCCATCGCTGCCCTCCACGTCGAGGCCGTCCGGCTGCTCGGAGCACTCGACGCCGAAGGCCCTGAGCACCGTCGCCATGGTCGCGATGCGATCGCTCTCCTTGNNCGTCGATCGCGCGCGGCACGGTCTCTCCCCCGATCGAGATCGCGCGCAGCGGCGCGTACCACGCGTGAAGCTCCGCGACCGGCTCGCCGCCCCGCTCGCCCTGCGGCTCGATCGCCAGGCCTGCTCCCATGTCGCGCGCGATCTCGAGGAGACCGGTCCGCGTGGGGTTGATGCCGACGCCGCGCGTCGTCACGCGCGACCCTTCGACGATCTGCGCGGCGACGAGCAGGAACGCGGCCGCAGAGACGTCGCCGGGGATCGTCACGTCGAACGCCGGCATGCGCCGGTCCCAGCCCGTCGGGTCGATCTCGACGACCGGGCCCACCGTGCGGATGGGGACGCCGAGCGCGCCGAGCATCCGCTCGGTGTGATCGCGCGAGACCGTGGGCTCCTTGAAGCGCGTGATCCCCACGGCGTACAGGCCGGACAGCAAGATCGCGCTCTTGACCTGCGCGCTCGAGACGGCGCTCTCGAGCTCGAGCGGCGCGAGCCGACGACCCCCGGGCAGGGGCCCGATCACCAGCGGGGCGACGATCTCGCCCTGACGCGTCGGGTGCGCTCGCCCCTCGATGACCGCCCCGCGCGAGCGCAGCGGCCCGGCGACGCGCATCATGGGTCGCCGCGAGAGGCTCTGGTCGCCGACCAGCGTGGCGCGGAACCGCTGCGCGGCGAGGATGCCGCACGACAGCCGCATGGTCGTACCGGAGTTCCCGCAGTCGAGGTCCCGCTCGGGCGCGCGGAGGCCGTCGAGGCCCACGCCGCGCACGACGAGCTCCTCCGGGCCGGGCTCCACGATGTCGACGCCCATGGCGCGCAGGCAGCTCGCGGTCGAGACGTTGTCCTCGCCGTGCGNNCGCGGTGCCCGATGCTCTTGTCGGAGGGGACCGGGATGCTGCCGACGAGCGGCCGCGTGGCGGGGTGGACGACGAGCGTGGTCATTGGGTCGGAGTGGGCAAGAAGCGCTTGGCGAGCGCGAGCGCGGCGCCGAGCGAGTGGTCGTCGACGGCGAACTTGCAGAGGACGTCGCTGCCGCTGGTGCTCACCGTGAAGCCCTGCAGCTTGATCCCTCCGAGCAGCGGTCCGAGGCGGTCGAGCCAGCCGTTGGCGACCTTGATCCCGTCGGCGGCCGCCCCGGCCTGCTGCGGGTTCCCGTAGGTCACCGTGCCGGCGACGTTCACCCCGGGCGGCGCGAAGTTGCCGAGGATGCGGGCCACGCGCACGCCCTCGAGCCATGGAAGCTGAATGGCGCCGACCGTGGCCGCGGCGATCGGCTGCGAGGCGAAGTCGGCGGCGACGGCCACCTGCGCCCCCTTCGTCTCGACCGTCTCGGCGACCCAGGGCGGGACCGAGCGCTCCAGCTTGCCGTCCCGGACCCGCTCGAGCACGCGGCGCAGCCCGTCGCCCATGCCCGCGACGAGCGTGCCCGCCGTCAGCGGCGCGAAGGTCACCGAGCCGACCGAGTAGGTCGCGAAGCCCGCGTAGGTGCCGCGGGCGACCGGGATGCCGTAGCGCGACCGGGTCGCCGCCGCGATCCGGGCCGCGTCGAAGCGCCCGCTGAAGACCGCGGCGAGCTCTACCCCGCCGGTCTGGTAGGCGGCGAGCAGCACCCGATCCACGTCGCGGGACGCCTGGAAGGCCGCGTCGTCGGCGAGCGGGACGAACCAGTCGGCGATCGCGCCCACGACAGTGGAGGCCGCGGGCGACCCCGCCGGCTGTCCGGCCGCGCTGGCGTCCGGCGGCGGGCGCGCGTCGACGCTGGCGAGGGCGACCGCCGAGCCCGGGACGAGCACGAGCGGGTCGTGATCGAAGTCGACCCTGGGCGGGCCGGCCGGGGCGGCGCCGTGGCCGCCGCAAGCGAACAGCGCGAAGAGGACCACAGCGAGAAGGACGTTGCGCATGTCGGACGGCGGCAGAGACTAGCCTGCGCCCGCGCCGGGAGGTAAGCGGAGAAAGTCGGCCCCATGGCGTACCCTCGCAGGGTGGACGGGGCGACTGCCGTGACCCGCGAGGCTCTCGAGGAGCTTCGTGCCAAGTACTCCGAGATGCTCGACATGCGCATCGTGCACCGCGGGCCGGCGGAGGTGGCCTCGGAGGCGCGCGAGCGAATGGCCCGCCTGGCCGCTCGGTTCCCGGGCTCGCTGCGCGAGCTCGACGAGCTCCCGCTCGAGGTGATCCGCGGCCGGATCGAGCACCTCGAAGGCGTCCTGCGCGGCGAGGTGGAGGGGGAGCCCTGGGTGGCGGCGGTGGCGCTGTTTCACTCGCTGACGCGCGGCGCGCTGTGTGCGAAGCGCTGGCTCGAAGGCCGCAAGCGCGTCGACGCGGCCGTGGAGCGGGACTTCGCGGCGGTCGTCGCGGGCATGGCGTTCCCGCAGGACGCGCGGGTCTGGGCCGGGGACCTGGCGCGCGTGGCGCGTCCTCCGCGAGGCCGCCTGGTGGACCTGGTGGTCGCGCGGATCGCGGCGAGCCTGGGGACGAGCGAGAGCGGCGCGCGCCAGCTCGTCTTCGGGCCCCACCAGCGAGCCCGGAAGTGAATCCGTGAAGGGGGGGTGGGGTCGTTGAGCACGAAAGGCCGTAAGATAG
>PLYU01000079.1 GCA_003153495.1 Myxococcales bacterium | reverse complement strand
CCCGGACCCGCGCTCTCGCCCGGACTCACGCTCTCGTCCGGACCCGCGCTCTCGCCCACACTCGCCCGCGCGCCCCCAGTCGCCCGCGCGCACCCACGAGCCTCCCCGCCCGCCGTCGACCGAGGCCCCGGACCTGCCCCCGCGCAAACGAACCTACGAGCACACGCCCTCGCCCGGCCTCAAGCGCCGCCCGCGCTGACCGCTGCACCCTCTGGGCACCGCTGGCATGAACCTGCCTCTGAGCGTTGTCGACCGTTCCCGCCTGCACTATGGGTGGGCCCGTGATTCGCGCCGCGCTCGCCGCAGTCGTCGCGCTGGCGCTCGCCTGCAACGCGCAGTCGTCTCCGCGAGGCCCCGAGGAGACGTGCGCGAAGGCGTGCGCGACGCGCGCTCGCGCCTGCACCTCGGGCGAGTGCGCGCGCGGGTGCAACCTCGTGCTCGACCGGCTCGTCGAGCGCGAGGGCGAGGCCGTGATCGCCTGCCTCGCCGCGGCGCCCGCGCCATGCGACGACCGCGCGTTCGGCCGGTGCGCCGCGAGGATCGGCCCGCACGCCGACGGGGGCCCGCCCGCGCCTGCGCCCCCGCCGGACGACGTCTTCGAAGGTACGGAGTAGCGCCGTGCCTGCGCGGGTCCGGGTGCTCGACGATCGCAAGCGAGCGCTCGACTTCCCCGCGCCGCCGCGCCGCGTCGTCTCGCTCGTGCCGAGCGACACGCTGAACGTCGCGGCGCTCGGGTGCGCGGCGGCGCTCATCGGCCGGACCGACTACTGCGACCTGCCCGCGGACGTCGTGCGCAACCTCCCGAGCGTCGGCGGGACGAAGAACCCGAGGCTCGACGACATCGTCGCCCTCTCGCCCGACCTGGTGCTCGCGAACCAGGAAGAGAACACCCGCGGCGACCTCGAGGCGCTCGCGCAGCGTGGCGTGCGCGTCTACGTCGCGTTCCCCCGGTGCGTGGCGGACGGGCTCGGGCACCTGGCGAAGCTCGCGCGCATCCTCGGCGTCTCGGGGGACGAGCGCGTCCGGGACCTTCTGGGCCGCGGCTACGGCGAGCACCGCGCGGCGATGGCGGCCCGCGGCGCCGGCGAGAAGCGGGTGCCGGTGTTCTGCCCGATCTGGATGGAGCCGCTGATGACGATCCACCAGGACACGTTCATCAGCGACATGCTCGACGTATGCGGCGCCCGGAACGTCTTCGCCGACCGCGAGCGCCGCTATGCGCTCGTCGCCGACGTCGGCAAGGCCGCGCCGCTGCCGCCGGAGCGCGTCGGCGAGCGCGACGTCCGCTACCCCCGCGTCACCCTCGACGAGGTCGTCGCGCGCGCGCCGGAGCTCATCGTCCTGCTCGACGAGCCGCACCCGTTCTCCGAGCAGGACGCCGCCGTGTTCCGGGCGCTCGACGTGCCAGCCGCGCGGCGGGGCGCGGTCGTTCAGGTCAGCGGCAAGGACCTGTGCTGGTACGGCGCGCGGAGCGTCGAGGGGATCGCGAGGGTACGCGCGCTCGTCTCGCAGTTCGACTAGAGCGACGCCAGCTTCGCGAACGCCGCGCGGTCGCGGTCGTTGAGCGAGCCGAGGATCGACTCGGCGATCGCGCTGACCGTGGCGGTCGCGTGGGTCACCAGGGTCTCGCCGGCCGGCGTGAGCACCGCGTAGGTGGCGCGGGCGTCGTGGCCGTCCTCCTCGCGGGTGACGATGCCCCGCCGCTCCAGGGGACCGAGCAGCCGCGTGACGCCCGACGGCGTGAGCGCGAGCCGCCGGGCGAGATCGACCCGGCGCAGGCGGCGGCCGGGCGACTCGGCCAGGTGGTGGAGGGCCGCGAAGTCGGACAGACCGATCCCGTGGACGGCGCCGAGCTCGGCGTCGGCGCGGCTCTCCCAGAGGGCGACGGCGCGACGGATTCCGAGGAACTCTTGCAGAGCGGGCATGGTGACCTCCCCTTTCTGGGGTCCTCCGAATGTGCGTCGAGATGGTTGATTAGTCAACGAGTGGTCATCCTTCGAGCAACGATCAGCTCGACCGGACCTCCCGGCGCCCATCGCCTAGAATCCCCGCATGGACCTGTCCGGCAGAGTGGTCGTGGTCACCGGCGCGGCGGGCGGCATCGGGCGCGCGCTCGCGGTCCGGCTGGCGCGCGAGGGCACCCGCGGAGTCGTCGTCAGCGACATCGACGGCGCAGGCGCCGACGCCGTGGCGAAGCTCGTCGGAGGCCTCGGCGTTCAGGCCAACGTGGGCGTCGAGGGAGACGTCCAGCGGCTCGTCGCGCGCGCGATCGAGGCGTACGGCAAGGTCGACGTGATCTGCTCGAACGCGGGCATCTTCGTGCCGGGGGGCGAAGAGGTGAGCGACGCCGACTGGCGCCGCATCTACGACGTCAACGTGATGTCCCACGTGTACGCGGCGCGCGCCCTGCTGCCGGCCATGCTCGCGCGGGGCGAGGGCTACTTCGTGGCGACCGTCTCGGCGGCGGGGCTGCTCACCCAGATCGGCTCCGCGCCCTACGCCGTGACCAAGCACGCTGCGCTCGCGCTTGCCGAGTGGCTCTCGATCACCTACGGCGATCGAGGCCTGCGCGTGTCGTGTCTGTGCCCGCAGGGCGTGCGGACGGCCATGCTGAGCGACGGGGCCGCCCCCTCGTTCCTGCTGGAGGGCGCCCTCGAGCCCGAGGCCGTGGCGGAGGCCGCGATCGAGGGGATCCGCGCGGAGCGCTTCCTCGTCCTGCCCCACCCGGAGGTCGCGACGTACTTCGAGCGGAAGGCGTCCGACTACGAGCGCTGGCTGCGGGGGATGCGAAGGCTCGATGCCAAGGCCCGCGGGGGCTCTGCCTGAGGACATTCCCCGGCACGCGACTGGCTCCGAGGAGGCTGGTGTCTTTCGTCCTCTCGCGAGAGCCTCGCAAATTGCAAACGAGGGGCGCCGTCGGGCCGACGCGGCTCAGCATGCGGAACCACCCGGTCCGGCGCCGCGCACCAGCTCCTCGACCGTGCTCCGCAAGATGCCGTAGTCGAAGTTGCCGTAGAGCATGGCGCGGCCGCCGTCGAACACGTACGTCGGCGAGCCCTGAAGGCGCAGACGCTCCTTCTCCGCGTGGTCCTCACAAACAGCGGCGAGTGCGCTGCCGTCGTCGAGTCGCTGCTCGAGCGCCTCTCGTGGCAATCCGAGCTCCTCCGCGACCTCGAGCTGCACGCTGCGCAGCGCGATGTTCGACTCGCCCACGAAGAAGCGTTCGCGAAGGGTGCGCTGGTAGGTCGGACCGAGCTCCTCGCCGCGTCCGTCCTCGAGCGCGAACACGGCCTTGATGGCTGCCGCGGGCGCCCAGGATGACGAAGGCATCGCTCGCCGCCAGCACTCGCCACTCACGTCGGTGCGTCCACCTTGCTCGGCAATCTTGCGCGTCGCGAGGACGCGGCCATCCACCCCGTCCTTTGCCCACGGCCCCTGCGCGAACCGCCACCGGACGCTCCCGAAGACGGGAACGACGCGGTAGTCGATGCGAATGTGCTCGCCGAGCTCGGCGAGGACGCGTTCCAGCTTCTGCTGCGCAACGAGGGCCCAGACGCAGAGCGGATCGGACCAGTAGCTGAACTTCAGACGACCAGGCATCGCCGTCCTCTCTACCGGTCAAAGCCCGAAAATGCGACGGGGGCTCGAAGTCTCGGCGGCGCGCTCCCGTGGAGCGTAGTTGAGCCGCCCCGCGACGAGGCCTATCATCAGCTCCGTGAGCTCGCAGTTCTGGGACGATCGTTACCGCGCCGACGAGTACGCGTACGGGCGCGAGCCGAACGAGTTCCTTCGCGCGGAAGCGCACCGGATCGCGCCCGGGCGAGTCCTGTGCCTCGCCGAGGGCGAAGGGCGCAACGCGGTCTTCCTGGCGGGCCTCGGGCACGAGGTCACCGCCGTCGACTTCTCCGTCGAGGGGCTCCGCAAAGCGGAGCGTCTCGCGCGCGAGCGGCACGTGAAGCTCGCGACGGTCCAGGCCGATCTGGCCACGTACGAGCCGGAGGTCGACGCCTTCACGGGCATCGTCGCGATCTTCGCGCACCTGCCGCCGTCCGTTCGAAAGCACGTCCACGCCTGGGTTCCGCGCGCTCTCCGGCCGGCGGGCGTCTACATCCTCGAGGCGTACACCCCGCGGCAGCTGGCGTTCGGGACGGGCGGTCCACGCGACGCGGCCATGCTGATGACGCTGGCCGGGCTGAAAGAGGAGCTCGCGCCGCTGACGATCGAGCTCGGACGCGAGGTGGAGCGGGAGATCCACGAGGGCACCTTCCACGGAGGTCCGAGCGCTACGGTCCAGCTGGTCGCCGCTCGTCGATAAGCTCCAGTCTGGTCCGCCCCGGCGAAGAACACCGACCCGATCTGGGCCTTCCTCGGTCGCCTGTCGCGCTGAGCCCAGCGGCCCCCGTGCTCGCGGGCTCTCCTCCCGCAGTTGCTACGCCGGCGAGGGCGGATCGCTCGAGATCAGCGCGAACACGGCGTGGTCCAGCCACCGCCCCTGGCAGCGCTCGGCCTCGCGCGCGATCCCCTCGAACCGGAACCCGACCCGGCGGATGACGCCCAGCGACGCGAAGTTGTCGGTGGCCGCCGCGACCCGGACGCGATGGGTGTTCAGTCGCTTGAACGCCCAGAGGATCGTCGCCCGCGCGGCCTCGGTCATGAACCCGCGCCGGATGCCGTCCGCTCGCAGCCAGTAGCCGAGCTCGGCGCTCTGATGGAGGTGCGCGAGCGACTCGAGCCCGACCACCCCGAGGAACCGCTGCGTGCTCCGCTCGCGGATCGCCAGCCTCAGGGCGCGCCCGTGGTCCCAGTCGATCGCGCTCGCCTCGCAGTAGCGCCAGCTCGCGTCCATGTCGGTGTTGAACGGCACCCACGGGAGCCACTTCTCGAGGTGGGCCCGCGACGTCTCGACGGCGTTCCACAGATCCGCCGCGTCGGAGGCCTCGACCGGCGCGAGCACCAGGCGTGACGTGTCGAGCGGCTTCTGGCGAAGCTCGGAGCGCGCTGGGATGGCAAGCATTCCCTCAGCAAATTACGCCGACTGCCGGCTCCGCGCGAACGGTCTTTGCGCGCGGCCGGCCTGCGCGCTTCATCCGCTCTTGCGCGTGCGCCCCGGGTATGCGCCCACGAGATCCCTGGCCGGGCGCTCCACGCTCTCGAGTGGGCTCGTCAGGAGGTCCCGCCCCTCGGTCGCGAAGTAGAGCGACTCGCCCGGCCGCGGGTCGCCCGCGTTCGGCACGATCGAGCCGTTGCCGTGGAAGCTGAGGCCCCCCTGGATGCGGCGCGTGAGCGCCAGGTGACCGTGCAGGAACTCCCCGGTGCGCCGGTCGCGGACGGCCACGCAGAAGCCGTCGCGGAAGTGGTACTCGGTGTTGCGCGTGACGTAGACGCGGTGGCGACGGCGCTCGGGACCCCGGTAGTCGCGGTCCTCGTCCGACGTGGTCTGCTCGGCAGCGGTCGATTCGTCCTTCATCGTCAGCCCTCCTCGATCGTACTTTCGGGCTCTCCGACGATGCGGCCGGGGCCCGGCAGGGGCCAAGTTTTCGAGGGGGGGCGGGGTGCTAGGGTGGCGGCGTCATGCGTGCTCTCCGACCGGTTCTCCTGGGCGCCGCAGGGCTCCTGGTGGTCGGGGCCGTGGCGCTCGCGGTCCGGCGCTGGGCTCCGCGGCACGAGCCCAGCGTGTTCGCCGCGGCCCCGCGCGACGCCTGGCTGATCGTGACGATGGATCTCGCGGCGCTGGGCCCATCGCCGCTCGCGCAGCCGCTGCTCGGGGCCGCCGAGGGGGCGCGCGCCGGAGAACTCGCCCGTCTCTCCGAGGCGTGCGGGTTCGACCCGCTCGGGCGCCTCCGCCAGCTGATGGTCGCGTCACCCGAGGCCGGCGGGGAGCCGGGCCTGGCATTCTCGGGCGACTTCACGAAGGACGAGCTGGCCTCCTGCGCGCAGAAGGTCATCCGCGCGCGCGGGGACACGGCGACCACGACGTCGCGCGGCACCTTCACGGTCGTCGAGGACACGACCTATGGGCACGTGCGGCTGGCCTACCGCGACGGGGGCCTCGGCCTGGTCGGGCGCGGGCCGTGGCTCGACGCCATGATCGATGCGGCCGACGGGAAGGGGGGGGGCCCGCCCCCCGAGCACGGCGCGCTTCGAGCTTCGCTGACGACCGACGGCGCGCCCCCGCGCGCGCTCCTGCTCACGGCGCTCCTTCCCGCTGCGCTCCGCCAGCGGCTCAAGAGCGAGCTGGGCTCCGAGGTGCCGGCGGGCGGGAGCGACGCGTTCGCCGGCGTGCTCGCGGTCGAGCAGGCGGGGCTCGCCGTCGCCACGGGCGCGGCCGGGTCGACCACCGAGGTCGCCGTCGAGCTGCGCTGCGAGGCCCCCGCGGCCTGCGGCGAGGTGGAGAAGCTCATCATGCGCAAGCGCGCCGCGCTGTCGCGGGACTTCGGGGCGCGCCTCGTCGGGCTGGGGCCCCTGCTCGACACCCTGACGAGCGAGGTCCATGGCAGCGCCCTGTCGGCGCGGGCGACCGTCCCGACCGACGACCTGGCCCGCGCGCTCGAGCGCTTCGCCGCCCAGCCGCGCCCCCGCCCGGCGATGGCCGACGCCGACGCGCGGGCCGGGGACTGAGCAACCCCGATCGACAGGAGGGCATCGGAGCCCTATACAGGGTAGTCCACAGCGGAGAAGCAAACGCCATGGCCGGTGCGAACGTTCTCGAAATCAACGATCTGAACTTCGATGGTGAGGTTCTCAAGTCCCAGGTGCCGTTCCTCCTCGATTTCAGCGCGGTCTGGTGCGGCCCCTGCAAGGTGCTGGCCCCCGTCGTCGAGAAGGTGGCCGACGAGTACAAGGGCAAGGTCAAGGTCGGCAAGCTCGACATCGACGACTCGCCCGGCGTCGCCTCCAAGTTCGGGATCCGTGGCGTGCCGACCGTGGTCGTCTTCAAGGACGGCAAGGAAGCCGCGCGTCACGTCGGCGTGACCAACAAGGAGACGCTGCTCAAGCTCCTCGGCGTCTGAGGCGAGTCGTCTGACCACCTCGAGCGTCCAGCCCGGCGTCGACCGCGCGTCCGCGCACGTGCGGCGCCGCGCCCGCATGTCCCGCTTCCTCGTGGGGCTGCTGGGCATCACCGTGCTGATGCACCTGCCGGTGGCGCTCGCCGTCGCCGAGCTCGCCCGGTGGGCCGGGGTGGGGTCCCCCGCGCTGCTCGGCTGGGCGTACGCCGCCGCGGGCGTCGTGCTCTTCGTGGGTCGCGCCCGCGCCGGGATGCCCGACCGGCGGCGTCACGGGCTGGTCGTGCGCCTGGTCGACATCCCCTATTTCATCCACTGGTGCGCGGCGGTCTGGACGCTCATCCCGGCGGTCGTCGCCACCCTCGTCGCCGTCGCGGTCGACCTCGCACACGGGGCGTCGCCGCACCTGCCGGTGCGCGCGTACGCGTACACCTACGCCGCGGGTCTCGTCGTGTGCGGCTACGGCGTGCTCGTCCGGCGGCGCTGGTACCGCGTCGTCGAGCGCGAGGTGCGCCTGCCCGGGCTCGACGCGCGCCTCGACGGCCTGCGCGTCGCGCACCTGTCGGACCTTCACGTTGGCACGATGACGCCGCGGTCGTGGGGCCTGGCGTGGTCGCGCGCCGCGAACCTCCGCGAGCCGGATCTGGCGGTGGTCACCGGCGACATGGTGACGAGCGGCGGGGACTTCTACGACGACGTCGCGGCGGTCATCGGCGCTCTGCGCGCGAAGATGGGCGTCTTCGCGTCGATGGGCAACCACGACTACTTCGGCGACGGCGAGCCGCTCGTGTCCAGGCTGCGGGCGAGCGGGGTCGGCGTCCTGCGCAACGAGGGGGTGCTCATCGAGCGGGGCGGCGCCCGCCTGTGGCTCGCCGCGATCGACGACACGTGGACTCGTCGCGACGACGTCGCCGCCGCCATGAGGCACCGGCCCCCCGGCGTCGCCGCCGTGCTGCTCGCGCACGACCCGAAGCGCTTCGACGAGGCGGCGGACGCCGGCGCGGACCTCGTGCTCAGCGGTCACACGCACGGCGGGCAGATCGCCGTGCCGTTCTTCGCGCGCGCCGCCAACCTGGCGAACTTCGCGTACCCGTACAGCCTCGGGTTCTACCGGCGCGGCAACGCCGTGCTCTACGTGCACCCGGGGCTGGGGACGACAGGGCCGCCGATGCGCCTGGGCGCGGCGCCCGAGGTGACGATCCTGGTGCTGCGGGCGGGGGGCTGAGGGTATCGCCCGGCGCCGAGGGCGAGCAAGAGCGCGGCCGTTTGCCGTATGATGCGCGCCATGACGGCGCCCCCGCGCGGGCGTCGACGCGATCGTTCTCTGTGCCACCTTCGGCGCAGCAGCGCTGGCCCTGACCGGGCCTTCCGATTCCGGCTCGCGCCAAGGGCCGCCGGCTCTTGCGCGCATCCGGTAACTAGTTACCATCCGGATGTATGGAGAGCCGGCCGCGCGGCCCCTCGCCGCATCCCAAGAAGCGCCTGAAGCGCGAGAAGAAGAGCCCCAGCGCCAAGATGCGAGCGTACCGGGCGCGTATGCGGGCGGCCGGCATGCGACAGGTGCAGATCTGGGTTCCTGACTCGAGCTCGTCCAAGTTCCGGCGGGAGGTGCGCCGCCAATCCTTGCTCGTCTCCCGAAGTCTCGGCGACGCAGATGCGCTCCGGGACATCGAATCGCTCGCGGATCTCGAAGGCTGGCAATGAAGCGGGGGGACATCGTCACGGTGGCCGTCTCGGGTGACTACGGCAAGCCGCGCCCGGCCGTCGTCGTCCAGACCGACCTCCTGAACGACACGCACGCGTCCGTCGTCGTGTGCCTCGTGACCTCAGCCCTCGTGGATGCCCCGCTTCTGCGCCTCTCCGTCGAGCCTTCCGCGCGCAACGGATTGCAGCGACGGTCGCAGGTCATGGCCGACAAGGTGGTTCACTCTGCGACGTGACAAGATCGGTTCTCGCGTCGGCGTTCTCGACGATGAAACAATGCTCGGACTCTCTCGTGCCCTTGCATTCGTAGTCGGCCTGGGGTGAGCGCGCGCGCCCGGGACGGTCGTGCGGCGACCCGCCCCCCTCTACCCCTTCGTCTCCCCCATCACCTCGTCGACCAGCGCCCGCGCCTCCTCGAGCCGCCGCCGCCGCTCGTCGCTCATCGCGGGGGCCGCGGGCCGCGCCGGCGCCGCACGCATCGCCTTCTCCTTGCGCCGCCCGTGCAGCCACCGCCCCAGCAGCCCGCGCACCGGCTCGAGGTCGAAGACCCCCGCGGCGAGCATCTCCGGCCGCTCGCGCAGCGCCTCGACGAGCTGCGGGTTGGATTCGACCCAGTCCTCGGCGAGCTCGAACGCCTCGCGCTGCGTCGCGCCGAGGTGCTTTCGGGCCTCGGACGCCTTGCCGCCGTGCAGCGCGACGAAGAGCGCCAGCGCCACGGCGAGCGGCTCGACCGGGAGGACCGTCGCCTGCGTCATCCGCAGCCCGCCGCAGGACTTGGCCCACACGGCGGCGCCGTTGGCGAGGAGCACGCCGAAGCCGCACACCACCGCCGCGATCTCGCTGGCGTCCGCGTCGACCTCCTCGCCCGCCTCGTGCAGCACGAGCGCGCCGACCGAGCGCCCGAGCGACGTGGCGAGCAGGTCGGCGTGCCCCGCGTCGGTGACGGCGAGCTGGACCCGGTAACCGTCACCGAGCCGCTCTGCCCCTGCGCCGCGCGCCCGGGCCGCGCCGCCGGGACCGCACGCCGCTGCCCCGCAGCCCCCCGCGTGACCGCCCTCCGGCTCGAGCAGCTCGAGCTCGACCGCGAGCCCGTCCGCGAGCGGTCCGTAGCCGATCATCCTCCGCAGCAGTCTCTCGATGCTCGTCGCGTCGGGCCGGAACTCGTCGGGAAAGAACTCCGACGTCGGCTGGAGCAGCGGCGGCGACCCGATGGTCGCGCCGTGGCCGGCCCGCAGGTGCGCGAACGTGGTCACGATCCAGCGAAGGGTGTCGTCGTCGGGCAGTTCCATCGTCGCGTCTCCTCGATTCAGGGTCGCTTCTTGGCGAGATCGAGCACGGCCTCGAGCTCCTCGTCGCTGACCGGAACGACCGACAGTCGCGGCCTGCGGAGCATCATCATCCTGGCGAGCACGCGGTGGGCCCGCAGCTCGTCCAGAGTCACGGGGCGCGCGAGGGCCTTCACGGGCTCGATCTCGACGGCGCTCCAGTCGCCCTCGGCCTGCGGCTCCGGGAAGGCCTCCCGCGAGACCCGCGCGAGGCCGACGACGGCCTTGCCCTCGTTCGAGTGATAGAAGAGGCACGCTTCGCCCTTCTTCATCGCGCGGAGGTTGTTGCGCGCCTCGAAGTTGCGCACACCGTCCCAGGTCGTCCGTCCGTCGCGAACGAGCTGCTCGAACGGGTACTTGTACGGCTCGCTCTTGATGAGCCAGTGCTGGCGCGCCTGTCGTGTCATGCCCGCTGCGCATTCTGGCACACCTGGGCGGGCGCGGCCGCGCGCACGTTCGAGCGCCAATCCCGCACGCCCGAGCGCGGGTGGGAGCCCTCGACCCGCAGAACTGCGGGGGAAGAGGCCAGCGTTCTCGGGGGTATCACGAGCGCCCACCGCTGACACTGGTGGGCGTGGAATCGGTCCGTCTCTTGCAGCCAGATGCCAGGCGGGGGGTAGGGTATTTCGCATGGACACGTCACCGGACAGCCTCCCGTGGCACTCGCTCACCCAGCGCGAGCAGCAGGCCGTCGACCGCGCCGCCCGCGGACACTGCCACAAGGTCATCGCCTTGCACCTCGGGGTTTCTGCGGGGATGGTCGCGCGGCACCTCGCCAGCGCGGCGCGCAAGGTCGGCGTCTGCTCGCGCGTGGCGCTCGTCGCCTCCTACCGGCGTTACGAGCAGAAGCGACCCGCGGAGGAGCGTGGCGGCGAGCGCTCCGGGGACGTGCCGGTGCCTCCCGCGAGCCAGGCGTCGCTGGCCAACCTCACCCGGTCCGAGCTCGAGGTGCTCGATCACCTCTTCGCCGGCCTGAGCAACGCCGGAATCGCCGCGCTCCGCGGCCGCAGCGTGCGGACCGTCGCGAACCAGGTGGCGAGCATCTACCGCAAGCTCGGGGTGAGCTCGCGCCTGCAGCTGGTCGCGCAGCTCGCGCCGCCGGCGGCAGGCTAGCTGTCGTGATCCCCAACGTCTTGCCGGCTAGATCAGGCTAAATCCGCAAAGGATTAGGGGCTCTTCATCGAAGGTGGGGGTAGCGTGATCCGACGAGCACCGGGCTGGCGGGGCGAGACCGGCGTGCGCGATGCCGAAGCTTGCAGAGCCCCCAATCCCCTACACTGCCCCCCCGATGGCGCAACACCAACGCGGCCTCTACGAGATCATCGTCACCGAGGCCCTGGACGCCCAGCTCCTCGACCTCGACGCCGCCCTCGAACCTCGCCGCGCCGCCCTCCGCTCCGCGGAAGCCGCTGATCGCATCGCCCTCCATCTTTCGCGGATCGTCGAGCGCGCCGTAGCGTCTCTCGACGACGACAAGCGCACGGCGGTAGGCACTTCGCTCGCGCGCACCCTGATCGAGATCATCGTCCGCGAGACCTCTCGGCCGGAGCTCGTCGGAGAGCTTCCGATCGAGCCCGCCGAAATCCTTCGCGCGGTCCTCGGCCGCCTCCCCGACGGCCGGCCCGAATCGATCGCCGAGCCTCTCATCCCTCTGCTCGACACCACCCTCCTCACCAACGCCCCCGGCGAGCCTCGCGTCGGCAACCAGGTCCTGACCGAGATCCACTCCGCCGATCGCATCGACGTCGTGATGGCCTTCATCCGCCGCAGCGGGATCGCCCCCATGCTCGCGGCGCTCCGCGCTCACTGCGCGGCAGGCCGCGGCGTGCGTGTCCTAACGACCACCTACACCGGTTCCACCGAGGCCCGCGCCCTCGACGACCTCGTCGAACTCGGCGCCGAGGTGCGCGTCTCCTACGACACGACCACCACGCGCCTGCACGCCAAGGCCTGGCTCTTTCACCGCGAATCGGGCTTCTCCACCGCGTACATCGGGTCCTCCAACCTCACGCACTCCGCCCAGGTGACCGGTCTCGAGTGGAACGTCCGCGTCTCGGGGGCGCGCAACCTCAGCGTCATCGAGAAGGTCGCCGCCGTCTTCGAGAGCTACTGGAACAGCGGCGACTTCGTCCCGTACGATCGCGCGCAGTTCGACGAGCGCACCCAGGCCGCGCGCGGCGCCGGGCCCATCGTCTTCCTCAGCCCGACCGAGCTTCGCCCCGAGCCCTTTCAGGAGCGGCTCCTCGAACAGATCGCTCTCTCTCGCCAGCAGGGCCACCACAAGAACCTCCTCGTCTCGGCGACCGGCACCGGCAAGACCGTCATGGCCGCGCTCGACTACGCGCGGCTGCGCGAAGACCTCCCGCGAGCCCGGCTCCTGTTCGTCGCCCACCGCGGAGAGATTCTCGCCCAGAGCCTCGCCACCTTCCGCCAGGCCCTGCGCGACCACTCGTTCGGCGAGCTCTGGGTCGGCGGTCAGCGCCCGAGCGCTTTCGAGCACGTCTTCGCCTCCATCCAGAGCCTCAACGCCGCCGGGCTCGCCCACCTCGCCGCCGCCCACTTCGACGTCGTCATCATCGACGAGTTCCACCACGCCGCCGCCTCGTCGTACCGCGCCCTGCTCGACCACGTGCGCCCGCGCGAGCTACTCGGCCTCACCGCGACCCCCGAACGAAGCGACGGCCTGCCGATCCTCGACTGGTTCGAGGGCCGCATCGCCGCCGAGCTGCGGCTCTGGGACGCGATCGACCAGCACCGCCTCGTACCCTTCGCCTACTACGGCGTCCACGACGGCCTGGACCTGCGCGACATCCCCTGGCAACGCGGCCGCGGCTACGACGTCGACAAGCTCTCCAACTTGCTCACCGCCACCGACGTCTGGGCCAAGCTCGTCCTCAAGGAGATCGCGCGACGCGTCGACGACCCTTCGCAGATGCGCGCGCTCGGCTTCTGCGTGAGCGTCGAGCACGCCCGGTTCATGGCCCACGTGTTCCGCCAGGCCGGCGTCGTGGCGACGGCCATCTGGGCCGACACACCCGACGCCGAGAGGCGACAGGCGCTCCTCGATCTGGCTGCGCGTAGGGTCAACGTCGTTTTCTCGGTCGACTTGTTCAACGAAGGCGTCGACGTCCCGGCGGTGGACACGTTGCTGATGCTGCGCCCGACGGACAGCCCCACTCTCTTCCTTCAGCAGCTTGGGCGCGGCCTTCGTCGTCACAAGGACAAATCGGTCTGCATGGTGCTCGACTTCGTCGGACACCACCACAAGGGCTTCCGCTTCGATCGGCGCTTGCGCGCGCTGCTCGGCGGCAGCCGCAAGGACGTCGCGGACCAGGTGGAGCATGGCTTCCCGTTCCTCCCCGCGGGCTGCCACATGGAGCTAGACCGGGTCGCCAGCGAGATCGTGCTCCGCAGCATCCGCGACGCAGTGCCCTCGCGATGGCCCGAGAAGGTCGCCGACTTGCGCGAGCACGGCAAGGGCGACCCGAGTTACTCGCTGGGAAGATACCTCGAAGACTCAGGACTCGAGCTCGACGATGTCTACGGCGGCAACAAGAGCTGGTCCGACCTCCGCGCCGACGCCGGCCTCGCCGTCGCGCCGTCCGGCGCGCACGAGGTCACGCTGCGGCGGGCCTGCGGGCGCCTCCTGCACGTCGACGACATGGTCCGGATCGACGCGTATCGCGATCTGCTCGCGCGCGAAGCGCCTCCAGACCCCCGCCAGCTCGCCCCGCGAGAGCGGCGCCTCTTGCGGATGCTCGTGGCCCCCATGGTCGACCAAGCGGTCACGAAGGACACCGGCCTGGCTGACGGCAGCGTTCTCCTCTGGAGCCACCCTCAGGTTCGGTCAGAGCTTCGCGCTCTGCTCGACGCCCTCGCGACCCGCATCGAGCACCTTCCCTCGTCGCTAGCGACGCACCCCGACGTCCCCCTCCAGGTCCACGCCCGCTACACCCGCCTCGAGATCCTCGCGGCGTTCGGCGTCGGCGACCGCGCCAAGGTCGCCCCCTGGCAGACCGGCGTCTACTGGGCGAAGGAAGCCCGAGCCGACCTCCTCGCCTTCACCCTCGACAAGACCACCGGCCAGTTCTCCCCCACCACGCGCTACCGCGATTACGCGATCAGCCGTGACCTCATCCACTGGGAGAGTCAGTCCGTCACGCGCGCCGACAGCGACACGGGCCTGCGCTACCGCCAGCACGCCGCGCTCGGCACGAGCATCATGCTCTTCGCGCGCCTTCGCAGCGATGACCGCGCCTTTTACTTCCTCGGCCCCGCGTCGTACGTGAAGCACGAGTCCGAGCTGCCCATGGCCGTCACCTGGCGCCTCGCGCACCCGCTGCCGGGCGATCTGTTCACGGCGTTCGCGGCGGCGGTGGCGTAGGACGTCGCTCTCGCACCCGCAGGCCGACCGACACCTCGCCATCGCGCCGGGCGCTCGAATGCACCGACGACGCAGCGGACAACGGCCGGGTCCCGCTCGTGCGCCGCCTCTTCTATGGCGTTCTCGTACGCGAAGGTCCCCGATGCGTCTTGACTCTGTACCGGCGCTTCGATCAAGGGGGAGGAGGTGTTTTTCTTCTTTTTCTGGGGTCGTGAAGCGGTGCGATGGGGGTCGAGCATGGATCTCTCCTGTGCGACGTGAGGGTCGCGGGTTGGTCGTGACACGGGGCCCAGGGTGCGAAGCTACGAGCTACCTCTCGATTGACTCTTCGCGTTCATCGGACGGCCTGAGGCTCGCGAGGTCCGAGACGCAGTGTGGGGTGCGAGAAGCGGAGCGAGCCGCAATTTGCCGGACGATGTTCGGGCCTCCGACACGGGGTCGTCGGCTCGCATCTCCAAGACGCGCGCGGTCATCGCTTCCAGATGGGTGCTCTCAGCGTCGCGCTCAGGGGCGCATCGGCGAGGAAGGCGCGTTTACATTGCGCTGGCCCTCGACGTCTTGGCGCGCGATGTACGGCTCGGCGTACGTTCGCGGCGCTGAATCTTCTTGGCCACCCGCACCATGGCCTGGGCACGAAGCTCTTGGCTCTGGGCGTGAGTTTGCAAGCCCCTGGCGCTCTCGCGCGCTTGCAGGCCGGGGTCGTACACGGTGCCGTCGCGCCACATCGCCCAGAGCACCCCGGCGAGTCGGCGTGCCAGCGCCACGGCGGCGATTCTCTTGCCGCGTGTCTTGGCCAGGGCGTCGGCCCAGCGACGCAGCGGGTCGTCGGCGTCACCCGCGCGCAGGATCTGCCAGGCCGACTGCACCAGCATCGAGCGGGCGTGCGTGTTGCCGTGCTTGGTGATGCTTCCCAGGCGGCGCTTGCCGCCGGTCGTATTCTCGCCCGGCACCAGGCCCAAGTAGGCGGAGACGGCGTGCGCGTTGCGAAACCGCTTGGCCTCGTCGATCACTGACACGAAGGTCGCCGACACGATGAGGGCCACCCCCGGGGCCGTCGCGCACAGCCGAATGATCGGATCCGCCTTGGCCACCTGCGCGATCTCCTTGTCGACGGCGGCCAGCTGCTCCTGCGCCACCGTGAGCGTCGCCACCAGCGGCGACATCAACGCGCGCGTCGCCGGGTCGAGGGGCGCCTCCTGCAGATTTTGCAGAAAGTGGTCGGTGCTCGAGCTGGCCACCAGCACGCCCGCCGCGCGGGCCAGTCCGCGCAGGAGCGTGACCTGCCGAGCCCGCATTTCCACCAGCTCCCCCCGCACGCTCAGCTTGGCCCGCAACGCCCGTCGTTCCGGGGAAAGCACGTGCGCCACGGGCACACGCCCCGCGTCCAGCGCGAGCGCCATCGCCTCGGCGTCCAGCGCGTCGTTCTTGCGACCGTGCTGACCCACACCAATCTGCTGCACCCGGGTCGTGTCCAGCATCACCGGCTGTTTGCCCCAGCCCGTCAGCACGTCGTGCACGTGCCAGCCCTCGCGGCTCGCCTCGAAAGCCACCTGCGCCGCCGGCGACTCGGGACCGAGCATCGCCTCCAGCTCCCCCAGCCGACGAACGCTTGCTCGACGCACCACCACTCCGTCCGACACCTCGCAATAAGCGATGTGGCGGGCTCCCAGATCCAATCCTACGCTGCGCATGACTGACCTCCCTTGGGCCCCTCTCGATTTGTGCCTTGAGCACGTCGGGGCGTCGGTAGCCTCGGCTGCCGGCGGGAGGTCAGTCACTCTTTTCGCTCGCGCGATGGGACGGGCCTCGAGCGCCGGTTCATCCCATCTATCGGCGAACAGGTCAAGGACCGGGAGCCGGTGGACCTGCCGACGCCGCCCCCGCCACCCGCGCCGCCCGTGCCGCCGATCTGAGACCGTCGCGCTCCACGGCGCCGTCGCAATTCGCACGGCGTGGCGCAGAACGCCTGCTCGGTTCCATGCGGGAGACGCTACGCTCCGTGGCCGCAGATGAGCACGTCCACCCGGTTCCCCATCACGTTCGACGCGTCCTACGCGCTCCTCTCGAGGGCCCTGTTCATCCATCCGTCCGACTCGTACGTCGAGGTCACGGGGACCCACGTCACCGTGCGGATGGGCTGGGCGTTCCGGGCGGCGTTCGAGCGCTCGCGCGTCGCCGGGACATCCCCTCTCGGCAAGCGAGTCCCCCTCACCCGGGGCGTCCACGGGTGGGCCGGGCGCTGGCTGGTGAACGGAGCGGGCGAAGGCCTCCTCGCGATCGATCTCGAGCCCCGGCAGCGAGCCTACGTGATGGGCTTTCCGGTCAGCCTGCGACAGCTCCTGGTGAGCGTCGAGGCTCCTCCCGCGCTGGCAGCCGCCCTCGGGCCCGACCGCTGACCCCTTGACCGCCCTGCCGGCCGTACGGTCTTGTCCCCGCCGGCACACGTCCGAGCAGCATTTCCAGGTGCCGCTCGCTGGCGCGCGACGACCCGCGCTCCACCCCGTCGGCACCGACGACGGCGGTCTCGCGCTCGAGCTGCGCACGAAGTCGAAGATTCTCCTCGAGCATCAGGCGCGCCCACTCCCGGCCCTGACCGACGAGCATCTCCTCCAGGTCCGAGTGGCTCGGCTCCGCGGGACAGATCCGGGGCCGTGCCGGTGCCCCGCCCACGGTTTCGCTCGCTCGACGAGCACCGCGTCGTACGCGGCGGGCGCGCGCGTGACCGCGGACGGGGCGCGCTGTCTCGCTCCGGGGCCCCGGGGACGCGCTCCGGGCCCCCGCGGAAGCGATCCGCGCGGGTGAGGAAGCGCGCCTCACGCCCGCTGTTCTCTTCAGCGGTCGCGCGGATCGCTTCCTCACTGGCGCGGATGCGATCCGCGGGTCCGCGGCAACGATCCGCGCGTCTGCGGATCGCTATAGCGCTCGTGCGGATCGCAACCGCACTCGCGAGCAAGCGATCCGCAGTCGTGAGGATGCGTACAGCAGGCCCGCGGTTGTCTCCCGCGATGCCGGGGAAACGATCCGCACGTCCGCGGATCGCTACAGCGGCTGCGCGGATCGCAACCAACGCGTCAGCACATGATCCGCACCCGCGCGGATAGATTCCGCGCGCCCGAGCACGTGACCCTCGCGCCCGAACTACGCGAGACTCCACGCGTTCACGCGCCCCGCACGCCCTCGTGAAGAAAGATCGCCCGTCCATCTACCGCAAGCTCGGGGTGAGCTCGCGCCTCCAACTCGCCGCCCAGCTCGCGCCGCCGCCATAGTTGTCATCCCGAGCGAAGCGAGGGACCCCCCCGGCGTCTCCCGCGTGCGCAGTTCGGGCGTGGCCGTGAAACGGCGCGCTCGGGGACCGGGCGAGCCAGCCACCCGCGCCCGGCTATCGCGGGAGGCAGCCGGGGGGTCCCTCGCTTCGCTCGGGATGACACAGGGGGTGGCGGCACCTCACTCCGCCCACGCCTCCGCGTCGACCCACTCGATGCGCGCGAGCGGCTCGTCGGCGCGGTAGACGACGAGCGGCGCCACCGCGTGGGCCAGGCTCCTGAGCGGGGCAGGCAGCTTCTCGACGGCGGCGGCCACGCCGTCCGCCTCGATCCCGACACCGGCCAGCGCGAGGGCCTTCTGCAGCAGCGTGTCGTGCTCCCGCGGCAGCTCCACGATCGGCGCGTCGTCCGGCAGGCTCGCGGCGGCGCGGGCTGCGTCGAGGGCCTCGCGCAGCCCGCCCAGGTGGTCGACCAGGTGCTTCTCGATGGCCTGCTGGCCCATCCACACCCGGCCGCGGCCCACCGCGTCGATCTGCTCGCGGGGCATCCCGCGCCCCTGGCTCACCCGGTCCAGGAACGCGTCGTAGAACTGATCGACCTTGTGGTGAAGCTCGCGCTCCTCGTCGGGCGTGAAGCCCCGGAAGAGCGACTCTGCGTCCGCGTGCGGCGCGGTCTTGTACGTGTCGACGGTGATTCCGAGCTTGTCGAGCAGGCCGCTGACGTCCGCCTTGCCGTAGAAGACGCCGATCGAACCCGTGAGCGTAAGCGGCAGCGCGAAGATGTTCTTGCTCGCGCTCGCGACGTAGTAGCCCCCGCTCGCCGCGATCGAGCCCATCGAGACGACGAGGGGCTTCTTCTGCCCGAGGAGCATCAGCTCGCGCCACATCACGTCGCTGGCGAGCGACGAGCCGCCGCCGCTCTCGATGCGGAGCACGACGGCGCGCACGCCCGCGTCGTCGCGCAGCTCGCGGATGGTGTCGGCCATCGAGTACGAGCCCACGAGGCTCAGGTCGACCAGCGGGATGTGGCTCGACCGGCCGTCGATGATGTCGCCGTCGAGGTAGAGGATCGCCACCTTGCCGGGGGCGCCGAAGGCGCGGGGGGCCTTCGTCTCGTCCTCGTACTTCACGTACGGCACGCGCCGGCCGACCAGCTCCTGCGTGGCGCGCTCCAGCTCGTCGTCGAACGCGACGCCGTCGACGAGGCCCGCCTCGCGCGCCTCCGCGGCGACGAACGGCCCCTCGAGCGTCACCTCGCGCACGCGCTCCTCGGTCATGTGGCGGTACAAGGACAGGTTTCTCACGAACACAGCCTCCGCCTGTCGGAGCATGTCGATGTGGTCTTCCCGCGCGACGGGCTCCGCGTGCTCGCTGGTGAGCTGCTCGGGCATGGTCTTGTGCGGGCCGATGCGCACGATCTCGGCCCGGACGCCGATCTTGTCGAGCAGCCCCTTGAGGTAGACGAACTGCGCCTTCAGGCCGCTGTAACGCACCCCGCCGCCGGGGCTGACCACGATGCGATCGGCGCTCGCGCAGGCGAAGATCGCCTTCGGCCCGGCGTCCTCCCACGAGCAGAGGACCTTCTTGCCGTACGCGCGCAGCACACGGATCGCGTCTGCGAGCTCCTCGGCGTGGGCGAGCGAGCTGGCCGGCTCCGTCCGCATGACGAGCGTCACGGCGCTCACCTCCGGGTCGCGGGCCAGCCGCCAGAGGCTGCGCAGCAGCGCGACGTGCGCGCGCGTCGACGGCGTCGTCTCGATGCGGATCCAGGCGGCGTGCTCGGGGCGCGGGACGCCGGGCTCCGTGTAGCCGGCCACCGAGGCGGTCGCGTACCCCGCGACCGTCCCGTTGCCCCCGAGACCGTTGCCGAAGAGCGCGCCGCCGCCTGCGCTGAGGCCCGCGACGTGCACCTCGAGCCCCGCGGTGCCCACGACGCCTCGCCGCTGGTCGTTCGGCAGGTGCGCCGCCTCGGCGCTCCCGAACGCGCGTCCCACGCCGGGGATGTCCACGCCGAGCGTCGCGCGCGGCGTGAACTGGTCGGAGCCTTGCCAGTACTGCACCTCGACGCCGAGCTCGACGTCGCGTCGCCCGGTCGGGCGCAGCGCCATGCCGAGCGTGTAGCGCGCGTCGAGGATGGGCAGGCTCTCTCCGGGGCGCGAGAGCGACGGGACGAAATCGGGGCTCGGCCGGTTGAAGTCGCGGGCGACGGCCGCGAAGCCGAAGTGCGTGCTCGGCCTCCACGAGAGCGCCGCGCTGAGCCCGAACAGCCCGTCGACGTAGGCATTCTGCGAGTACGAGCGCGCGAGCGAGACGCCGAAGGAGACGCGCTCGGACAGCTTCGCCGCCAGCCCCCAGGTGAGCCAGGCGTAGTCGAAGCCGCGGTACGGGAAGCCCGCGCCCGAGCTCGCGTCCGCGCCCCACGGGGGCTGAACGAGGTCGACCCGCAGGGCCGTCGACAGGTCGAAGAAGAGGGGAGTCGCGATCTCCCAAGCGTGGCCGCAGCCCACCTTGACCGCTCCGTCCGGGCAGTCGACCCACGTCCAGCGCAGCTCGGGCGCCGGCAGCCACGCGAGGTTCGCGGGGTCGAGGACCACCGCCTCGGCCGTGTCGTCGGACACCACGCTGTGGCCCGGCGCGGCGACGTGCTCTGCGCTGGTCGGCATGGGGGCCGCGAGCGCGTCCCCCGCCGCGAGAAGCCCCACGATCCCCGCCCCAGCCGCGCCCAGAGCGCTCGTCAGCCGCATTCGCATTGCCTCGCCTTCAGATCAAAGTCGCGATGTCCCGGAGCGTCGCGGCCTCGGCCTCGAACGCCTTCTTGATCTCGCCCAGCATCAGGCGCTCGGCCACCTGGCGCACCACTCGCACGCGAAGCTCGAGATCGCCCTGCACCACGCGGCGCGAGCGCCCGTCGCCCAGCGGCTCGATGGCGTATGTCCCCGTGGCCGAGAAGTACTTGCGCCACTCGGGCTTCACGTTGGGGACGATGGTCCATCGCCCGCGGTGCTTGCCCATCTCGTAGATGGTCTGCTCGTCCCACGCGGTCATGTCGGGGGTCACGTAGCCGCGCGCGAACTTGGGGAGCTTGATGTGGGCCTGGTAGTGCCACACGCGCTCGAGGGTGCCGTTCTTGAGTGACCGACTGCGCTCGGTGACCTTCTCGATCCCCACCCCGAGCTTGTGCACCGTGGCCCCGAACTTGTCGACCAGGTTGGGCGAGATGACCGCCAGCTCGAGGGCGTCGAGGGGGATGTCGAACTCGTGGGCGATCGCGAAGTGCACGGGGCGGGGGGGGGAGGATATGCCGGCTGGACGACTTTCGGGAGTCCGTGTCGTGTGGCCCACCCATCACGGGATCGGTGAGCAGATCCACACCACGAAGTCCTGGATGCAGAACGGATAGCCCTCGGCGACGCAGTCCTCGCACCCGAGGCCCGTCTTGAAGGTGCCACCGTCCGAGGTCGGGCAGTACTTGGCGCTGTAGGTGGCATGGCAGGCGTTGTTCGTGTCGCAGCAGCCCGAGCAGGTGGTCGGGCAGTTGCTGCTCGGCGCCTGGCACGCGCCGCCCACGCACGTGTCGCCGAGGGACGTGCAGTTGAGGCAGGCGCCCCCGGTCTTGCCGCACGCGTTGTCCAGCGTGCCCGCGACACAGTTGATCCCCTGGCAGCATCCCCCGATGCACGTCGTGGGGTTGCACGATCCGCCCGCATCCGCGGCGTCGACCGGGGGCGTCGCGTCGCTCGATCCGTCCCCCGGCCCGGGCGCGTCGAGGTTCGCCGCGTCCTTCGCCGCGCCGTCCGGCTGCGTCTCCGGGGCGTCGGCGCTCGCGCTGTCGCGGGTGGAGCCCGCGTCGTTCCCGTCCGCGTCGCCGGTCGAGGCGTCGAGCGTCGAGTCGCCTCCCGGCGTGGCCTCGCCCCGACCGTCCGCGCCCGCGCCCACGGTGCCGTCCTGCGACCGGCTACCGCCGTCATCCTCGAAGCACGTGGAGCACTCCTGGATGCTGTCGAGCCCCGTGACCGCGGCGCAACCTGCGAAGCACGCAAGCGCGCCTCCCAGGAGCAACCCGACCCGCACGGCGGCCGCCGACCTACGCCCCACGGGTCCCACGCTAACTCGAATCCCGAGCCAGCCAGGCGGCCCGGTCCTCTCGTGCGTCGATTGAGACGGGTGCTGCTCAGGTCGCGTGCGGCAGCGACACCGGACCAGCTAGCCCGCCTCGACTACCTCGCGCGTCTGCACCGACACGTGGCCCTTGGCCCACACGACGATCGGGATGGCGATGATCTCCCGTCCGTCGGCGAGCTTTCCCGGCGAACCTTTGCGCGCGAGCTTGCGGGCGAGGAAGGGCTTGTCGGCCAGCAGCTTGGCGGCCCGCTCGCGCGTTTCGACCGACACCGCGTTCCCCTCGGGGCCCAGCGCCAGGATCACCCCGACGCAGTCCCCGAGCGGCGTGCGGACGCCGTTGTGCCGCAGGCGGTCCAGGAGATCGTCCGAGTTCTCCTCGACGAGCTCGCGGTGGGCCTCGTACGCCGACTGGAGGGTCTTGCCGTCCGCCGGCTCTTCGCCCACGGACGCGAACGCTTCGCCCTTGGCAAAGAGGAGGTGGGCGGGGAGGTTCGCGGCCTCGGCCTGCTTGCGCGTCACCGGAAGCGCCGGGTCGACGTCGATGGAGACCAGCCCGATGACCTGCTGAGCTTCGACGATGACGTCGAGCCGGTCGGGCAGCGGCGGCTCGCGGAGGCATCGGTCGATCGATGGCCAAGGCTGCGCGATCTCGATGGCCTGCTCGCGCGGCGCGATCTCGACGAGGTCCTCCTCGTCGTCCGGACCCGGCGAGGTGAGCACGGCGGCGACCCACGACTCGATGGGCGGGAGCTTGTCCTGCAGGATCTTGGCGACCAGGCCCGTGAGGCGCGCCTCGTACCGGGCGATGAGCTGCTCCTGCAGCTTGCACGCCTCGACGAGGGCCTCGCGGCCGAGACCCGGGGGATGGGAGATGACGCGTGGGATCGTCCGCGGTCGCATCGCCCCGTCGTCGGCGGGGGCGTCCGGGCGCAGGGGAACGACCTTGCGGGTCACGCGTCAGAGCATACCGCGGGCGGCGGCCACCGCGCGGATGTCGTCCTGGCGCTTCGCCAGCTCGTCGTAGTCCTTCACCGGGAGAAAGCGCGCCACCGCCCCATCGCGCGGCACGCGGGCGTACGCCGCCGGCATCGCCGCCGTGAGCTCCTGCAGCAGGCGCTCGAACTGCACGGCCGTGCGCTCGCCCACCTTCTTCTCCACCTCGAACCAGTTCCAGCGAACCTTCGTACGCAGCGCCGCCTCGGCCCGCACGAGGAACGTGTTCGTGTTGAAGACGCGCACCGCGGCCGCGTCGAACCCCTTGGGCAGCCGGAACTCCTCCAGCACCTGAAGGCGTCGTGTCACGTGGCCTTCGGCGTCCTCGGCGTCGGCCCACACCGGGATGCCTCCCTTGTCGCCGGCGACCTTGGGGGCCGCTTCGACCATCACGTCGGCGCCGGTCTCGATGAACTGGCCGAGGAGGGCCGCGTCGATGGTCGCGCCGAGGTTGTCGAGGTTGGCGATCCACACGTGCTTGCCGCCGGCGGCGACGAAGGTCGAGAGGAGCCCCGAGCGCCGGAGAGCATCGGGGAGATCGCCGTGGCCCGGCGCGTAGGTGCTCGGGTGCCCTTCCTCGTCGAAGAAGATGGCCCCTTCGCGCGTCAGGCGCAGCCCGAGGTCCTGGGTGAACGTGGCCACGTGCGCGGGGGCGCCGGCCTTCGCCAGCGCGTCCCGGATGGGCGCCTCGGTGGCGTCGCTCGTCATGAGCCACAGAGGGACCGGCTGGCCGGCACGACCGGACCACGACGCGTTCTCGCGCAGGCGGAGCTCGAGGAAGGTGTGTCCGTCGAAGGCCTCCACGAGCGCCTTGACCACGCCGCCCATGCGCGTCGCCATGCCCCCTGCCATCACGCAGAGCGCGAGCTCCCCACGGCGGATGGCCGCCAGCCCGATGCCCGCGAGGCGCTCGTGCTCCGCGGTGCCCGCCACCGGCGCATCCCGCACGTCCTCTTCCCGGGGAGCCTCGACCACGCCCCGCACGCGGTTGCGCTCGTCGCGATCCGCCGTCGCATCTCCGCGCGCGCGCGCCCACAGCGGCGCGGCGAGGGTCACGAGGCGCTCCGCGTCGAAGCCCGCGGCGTCGAGCCGAGCACGCAGGGCGGGAGCAACTTTGGCGAGGTCGGCTCGGAGCTGGGTCTCGTTCATGGGGATCAAGCGCGTGGAGCGCGTCGGGTGTCGTCGGTTTGGAAGGGGCGGGTCGCGCCGTGCGTAGAGGATGGTAAGCTCGCCCCTAACCCGGACGCGGGCAAGAGCGAGTGAGTCCTTCGAGGCGAACGGGATGAGGGGGCAAGGGTCATGAGGAAGACGCTCGCCGCGATCATCGCGGCCGCCGCGGTGCTGTCCTGCAGCGGCTGCGTCGTGGAGACCGTCGGCGCCCCGCTCCCCGGGGTCGCCGTTGGCGGTCCTCCCCCCGCGCCCATGCATGAGACGAGGCCCCCCACGCCTGGTGGACGTGTGGTCTGGGTGTCGGGCTACTGGCACTGGACGGGGATGCAGTACACGTGGATCCCCGGTCACTGGGAAGAAGAGCGGCCCGGCGCCATCTGGCGTGCGCCCCGGTACTCGCTGCGGGAGGGCGTCTACTTCTACGAGCCCGGCGGCTGGTCGGCGCCCCCGCCGCCCCGCTAACCGACCTTCGGGAGGTTGGCCTAACCTGAGGTCGTGCGTCGCGCGCTGCTCTGGCTGCCCCTGCTCGCGCTGGTCCTCAGCCAGCCCGCGGCGGCGAGCATCGCAGGCCCCATCCTCCACGAGCCCATCGCCCCGGATGCGCGCGAAGATCTCGCGATGCACGTCGCGCTCGACGGCGATCTCCCCGCCGCCATCCAGACCCCGAGCGGCGTCGTCTCCGCGCCCGATCCCCGCGCACCCACGTCGAGCACCGACTCGGCCTACAGCCAGGTGGCTACCGACCGCTCGACCTTCCAGCCCGATCGCGACACCAAGCGGCCGGAGATCCAGAGCTACGACGAGCCGTTCACCCCGTCGACGGCGCCCTTCAAGCGCCTCGAGGCGTACGACGCCGTGCGCGCCGACTACCAGCTCTACGTTCGCGATCCGCGTCTCACCCCCGTGGTGGTGGGCGCTTCGCCCGGGATCGAGGACGAAGCGTTCTACGCAGACCTCGTCGTCGACGTCGCTCCTGACCGTGTCGTGCGCATCCCGAGCGTCGGTCCGGGGGCGCGCATCGTCCGGGCGCGTCTCGGCATCGGGGCGGAGGACCTCGCGTTCCGCGTGCAGCACGACGGCGCGGAGAACTGGTACCTGCAGGCCACGGGGGCGCGCAGCGCGCTGCGGGCGCGGCTCGTGATGGAGCTCGCCATCCCCCGCGCGGCGTTCGGCGGGCAGATGGGAAACCCGAGCTGGGGCGAGCTCCCCATGGTGCCTCCCCTGCCGGACAACGTGACGCGCGACGCCGCCGAGGTGCGCGCCGCCGTCGGAGTGAGTCGTGGACAGCGCCCACGGGAAGCCGTGGCCAGGCTGGTGCAGTACTTCCGCGGCTTCGCCGACTCGGAGGAGTCCCCGCGGGGTCGAGGCAGCGTGTACCTCGACCTCGCGCTCTCGAAGAAGGGGGTCTGCCGCCATCGCGCGTTCGCGTTTCTCATCACGGCGCAGAGCCTGGGCATCCCGACGCGCCTCATCCAGAACGAGGCGCACGCCTGGGTGGAGATCCACGACGGCGTGATCTGGCGGCGCATCGACCTCGGAGGCGCCGGGCACATGACCAGCCCCGCCTCCAGCGCGCTGCCCGAGCGCGCCGTGTACAGGCCGCCCCCCGACGTCTTCTCGTGGCCCCAGAACGCCGAGCGCGGCGACGACATGGTGTCCGACGCGCGCGCCCGTGCGAATTCGTCGGGGCCGCCGGGTGCGCCCTCCGCCTCCGGGTCCAGCGCAGCGCCCGGCGCCTCGGCCTCCGGAGCGGCGCCATCCTCCGGTCCCTCCAGCTCGTCGGGGGCCGACCACGACGATCGGCCGCCCTCGGTCATCACGCTCGGCGTCGCCGACGCCGAGGCTCATCGCGGCCTCCCGGTGCGCCTGCGAGGGGCCGTGCATGCCGACGGCGAGCCCTGCGCCCATGTCGCCGTGGAAGTGTGGCTGCGGGATCCCGGCGCGAAGCCCCCCCGCATGCTCCTCCTCGGTACGCTGGCGACCGGCGACGACGGGGGCTTCTCCGGCGGCATCGTGGTGCCCGGGTCGACTCCCCTCGGCGACTACGAGGTGGTGGCGCGCACCCCCGGGGACTCCCGCTGCGGCGGTGGAGCCTCGAACTGAGCGGCCCGGCCGTGCCGCTGACGGCCCGGGGCCGCGTGCTATCAGTGTTTTCTCCGTGTCCTCCACCTTCCGCCGGTTCGCCGGCACGCCCACCTATCTGACCAACGAGTCGCTCGAAGCGGCCGTCGACTGCGCCCTGGCGCTCGAGCGTCCCCTCCTCGTCAAGGGCGAGCCGGGCACCGGAAAGACCCTGCTGGCCCAGGCCATCACCGAGTCGCTGGGGCTCGAGCTCATTCACTGGCCCGTCAAGTCGACGACGCGCGCCCAGGATGGCCTCTACCTCTACGACACGGTGCAGCGCCTCTACGACGCCCGCTTCGGCGACGGCGACGTCAAGGACATCCGCCGCTACATCAAGCTCGGACCCCTGGGGCGCGCCTTCGCGTCCAGCCAGCGCCTCGTGCTGCTCATCGACGAGGTCGACAAGGCCGACCTGGAGTTCCCGAACGATCTCCTCCACGAGATCGACCGCATGCGCTTCGTCATCCCGGAGACCGGGGACGAGGTGGTCGCGACGCAGCGCCCGGTCGTCATCATCACCTCGAACAACGAGAAGGAGCTGCCGGACGCCTTCCTGCGCCGCTGCTTCT
>PLYU01000080.1 GCA_003153495.1 Myxococcales bacterium | reverse complement strand
GCGATCGCAAGATGATCGCGGCCATTAAGCAGCACCTGTCGGGCCGACGAACGGCGGGGCGACCGCAGGGGCGCCGGTCGCGCCCGTAGCGACCGGGGGAGGGGCGACGGTGGTGAACAAGGGGGCGTAGCCGCGAGGCGGCCCCCGTGAAGTGAGGGACAATCAGCGACGGGGAAGCCGCGCCGGGACGGGCGCGGGGACCCCGTCCCGCATTTTGTGGATCGCGCGTCAGGGCAGTGCTGCGAGGACGTCCGCGCAGGTGCCGCCGCCGTCGGTCGAGAGCTCCTTGGTCTGGAAGGTGCCGCTGGTCACCTCGTACACGGTCGTGTTCGAGTCGATGAAGCCGTACTGCGCCGCGACGCAGTCGGTGCCCGCTCCGCCGTCGGTCGCGCCGGGGATGTCGCAGCCGACGACGTGGTTGTTGAACTGGCCGACGGTCGCCGTGCCACTCGCCTCGGTGCAGCTCGTGCTGGTGCCGTAGAGAGAAAGCTCGGTCCGTGTCACGAGGTACAGCCTGTCGGTAGGCAAGCCGCCCGTGAGGTCCGTCTTCGGAACGTAGAAGCCGCTGTCGCTGCTCGGGATGGCCGTGATGCCCGGGTGCCCGTCGCCGTCGTCGTCGGCGACGTCGGTCAGGGGGATGGCGGTCCCGTTCGCGTTCGGCGCCGGCCAGGTCGTCGCCGGGTCGGCGAACGTGCTCGTGGGGCTCAGGCCGGCGTGCGATGTCGACGGCGCGATGTACAGCGAGCTGCCGACGTTCCAGCCGCCGATCTGCCCGGTGACCGAGCTCGTGCCCTTGCCGTTCGCGTTGACCTTGTCCCAGGTGGACGTCGGGATCACGATCTGCACTTGCGCCGTTCCGGACGAGGGAGCTCCGACGGCGATCTTGCCCGTCGCGTTGAGCGTGATCGGCGGAGTCTGGTTCTTGCAAGTGATGGTCGTGCCCGTGACCTTGTTCGAGCTGTCGATGTCGTAGTTCGAGAGCAGCCAGATGTAGACCTTGTCGCTGCCCGGCGAGACGGCGAGGCTCGCCGGCCAGGTGGCGTCCAGGCTCAGCTTGGTGGCCGTGGTCACGTGCGTCAGGACGGGGCACGAGCCTTTTCCGCCGTCGATCACCGGGCCGGGACCGCCGCCGTCGGTGGCGCTCGCGTCGGTCTGGCTGGCAACGGGGGGCGGGTTGGTGGTGCTGCTGCACGCGGCCGCCAGGCCGACGATCGACCAAGTACCCAAGCGTATCGAAGCTCTCATGGACTCTCTCCCCGATCGAAATGCGAAGAATGTTCTCTTGATGAACGCGAACACCTGCCGCGTCCCGAGCATTGGGCTACCCTGATTCGCCTTTCAGGGCAAACGTTCTCTGCGCGGGCCGGGCTCGTCGGCGCGAGCAAAACCCTAGCGTCTGCGCTCACTTCGCGGCTCATCGGGGGCGACACCTCAGCTCTCGGCGCGCACGTCGCTCAGGCGGTCCACGCGCCCGAGCTCCGGGAATCGCCACGCCCAGATCGCCACGACGACGAGGGTCCCCACGCCGCCCAGGACGACCGACGGGATTGTTCCGAGCCACTGCGCGGTCAGCCCCGACTCGAACTCGCCCAGCTCGTTGCTGGCGCCGATGAAGACCATGTTCACGGCGCTGACGCGGCCACGCATCGCGTCCGGGGTCGCCAGCTGGAGCAGCGCGAAGCGCACGAAGACGCTGACCATGTCGGACGCCCCCGCGATCACGAGGGCAGCGATGGACACCGCGAAGCTACGCGAGAGCCCGAACACGATGGTCGCGACACCGAAGATCGCGACGCACCAGAGCATCTTCGCCCCCGCGCGCCTCTCGATCGGCCAGACCGCGAGCGCGACGCCGGTGACCGCCGCCCCGGCCGCGGGCGCGCTGCGCAGCGCGCCGAGGGCCCAGGGCCCGAGCCGCAGGATGTCGCGCGCGTAGATGGGGAGCAGCGCGGTCGCGCCGCCGAGGAGCACCGCGAACAGGTCGAGCGAGATGGCGCCGAGCACCATCGGGTTGCCCCAGACGTACTTCACGCCGGCCAGCACCGACGCGCGCGTCGTCGGCGTACGGAGCACCCGGCCGTCCGTGGGGCGGACGACACCGACGAGCGCCAGCGCCGCGAGCGAGAGGCAACCTGCGGTGAGGTACACGCGCCCGGGGCCGCCGAGGGCGGCGTACAGCAGACCGCCGAGCATCGGCCCCGCCACCATCGCGCTCTGCATGAACGACGAGCTCCAGGCCACGGCGTTGCCGAAGTCCTCGACCGGTACCAGCATCGGGAGGAGGGCCTGGTTCGCCGGGCCGACGAAGGCGCGCGCCACCCCCACGCCCACGAGGACCGCGTAGATCGGCCCGACGTGCGTCACGCCGGCGCGCGCGACGGCGAAGAGGGCGAGCGACAGCCCGGCCATCGCGGCGTGGCAGAAGAGGAGGATCCGGCGCCGGTCGAACCGGTCGGCCGTGTGGCCCGTGACGAGCGATAGCCCGGCGGCCGGCAGGAACTGCGCGAGCCCCACCCACGCGAGCTCCAGCGGCCGGCCGGTGATGGCGTAGATCTGCCACCCGATCGCCACGCTCTGCATCTGCATGCCGAGCATCGACGAGAGCCGCGCGGCCTGGAAGAACCTGTAATCACGGTGCCCGAAGGCGGCCCGCCAGGCGACCCGGGCCGGCGCCGCCGGCGACGCCTGCGTCACGAGGCGCGCCCCGACGCTGCCTTCTTCTTCGCGCGCTTCGGCGGCCGCGCGAGCGTGCCCCGGCATTTCACCGTACCGCAGCGACAGGGGTAGATGCGGCGCAGGTCGGCCATGGTGTAGCTCTCGTCGGTCACGTACCAGTAGTCGTAGGTCAGCTCCTCGCCCCGCCGGATGTCGCGCAGCGCGTCGATGAAGACGCGGCGCCGCTCGATGTTCACCTCGCAGCTCGGGTCGCACGAGTGGTTGATGAACCTCGCCTCGTTGCCCCCCTCGTTCGCGTCGATGGCGGTGCGGCCGTCGACCGCGAAGAGGAAGGTGTGGTGCCTGCTGGACGCATCGTCGTCCGGGTAGCGCTCGTCCGCCTCGCGGTGGGACATCCGCGCGCCCGTGTACTCGACGAGGCGCTCGCCCTCCGCGATGTCGCGTGCGGCGTACACGCCACGGCCCTGGATGCGCGACCGACGGACGACGAGCGCCGGGGGGGCCTTCGCCTGCTTCGGGTTCATCGATCGACGCCTTTCATCATCAGTACGGGTCTACCGTCGCGGGCCGAGGCCTCCAGGTCGACGGCGCAAGATAGCGCCCAGTCGTCGTCCCCGTCCGCGTCGCAGAGCACCTGAACGACGTCCCACGTGCCGCGGTCGGTCGGCGTGATGCGCGTGGCGCTCGGTGCGCGGGCGCTGGGGTCGACGCGGACGGCCGCGTGCTCCTCGAAGAAGGGCGCCAGCGCCCGCTCGAAGCGCGGTCCGCTCCACGGCTCGTCCCCGGGGGAGGCGGACACCATGGCCGCGGCGGCGTCCCAGTCGCGCCGCGCCAGCGCCCGCACCAGCTTGAACGCGGCGTTGCGGACGAGCACCGTGAAGGCGCGCTCGTCGCGCGTGATGTCGTCCTTCGCGGGCTCGAGTGTGGCCGCGGTCGGTGCGGCGACCACCCGGTCCGGGTTCTTCATCCTCTCCCACTCGTCGAGGAGGCTCGAGTCGACCGAGCGCACGATCGCGCGCAGGAAGACCTCGACGTCGAGCACCTCCGGCGTCTTCGCCAGAGCGGGCACCGTCTGGACGAGCGCCTTGTAGGCGTCGCTCAGGTAACGCAGAAGCGTGCCTTCGGCGCGCCCGAGCTCGTACTCGCGCACGTACTCGTTGAAATCCATGAAGCGCTCGGCCATCTCGCGCGCGATCGACTTCGGGTGCACGTCGTCGCCCCTCACCCACGGGTGCACGCGCGCGAACTCGTTGAAGGTCCCGTAGACGAGCTCCCGGAGCGGCTTGGGGTGCTCCATCCTGTCGAGCTCCTCGACGCGCTGCTCGAACTCGACGCCTGCCATCTTGAGCTCGGCCATCTTCACCTTCTTGAGGGCGTCGAGCTGCTGGCGCAGGATGAAGTCCGGGTCCTCGAGGATCGACTCCACGAGCGTCAGCACGTCGAGCGCGTACGCGGGGCTCTCGCGGTCGAGCGCGGAGAGCGCGTCCACCAGCCAGAGCGACAGCGCGTGATGGATCGAGAAATCGTCCTGGAGGTCCACGTGGAGATTCACGCGATGCGACGAGGGGTCGACCTCGACGATGCCGCCGGCCACCAGCGCGTCGAACATCGTCTTCGCCTCGCGCGCGAAGATGCGCTTCTGCGGGCGTCGCTCGTGCGACCGGTAGATGATGCGCGCGACGTCCATGCAGCCGCCGTCCGGCCGCTCGAGCACGTTCAGGATCATCCCGTGAGAGACGCGGAACCGCGACGCGAGCGGCTCGGGCTGCGACGCCGCCAGGCGCGTGAACGCGGCCCGGTCCCAGTGCACGTACCCCTTCTCCGGGGGCTTCTTCCGCACGATGCGCTTCAGCTTCACCGGGTCGCCGGCGGCTTTCTGCTCCAGGCGCACGTTCTCGATCACGTGCTCGGGCGCCTGCGCCACGACGAACCCCTGGTCGTCGAACCCCTTGCGCCCCGCCCGCCCGGCGATCTGGTGAAAGTCGCGCACGCTCAGCACGCGGGTGCTCTCCCCGTCGTACTTGCAGAGCCGCGTGAAGAGGACCGTGCGGATCGGGATGTTCACCCCGACGCCCAGCGTGTCGGTCCCGCTCACGATGGCGAGCATGCCCTTCTGCGCCAGCTTCTCGACGGTCAGCCGGTACTTGGGCAAGAGACCCGCGTGGTGAAGGCCGATGCCGTGGGCCAGGAATCGCTTGACCTCCTTGCCGTACGGCGTATCGAAACGTACGCCGCTGGCGTCCAGCTCCGCCACGAGCGCGCGCTTCTTGTCCTTGGGCAAGAAATCGATGCTCATCAGGTCCTGCGCGGTCTCGGCCGCGGCGCGCTGCGTGAAGTTGACGACGTAGACCGGCGCGCGCCCGGCGCGGCAGAGCTCGACGATGGTCTCGTGCAGCGGAGTCTCGCGGTACTCGAAGTCGAGGGGTACGGGGCGCTCGGTCGAGCGGACCGTCAGCGTCCGACGGCCGGTGAGCTTGGTCAGCGACTTCTCGAACGTCTCGGTCGGACCTGGCGTCGCGCTCATCAGGAGAAACTGCGCCTTCTCCAGGACGAGCATGGGAATCTGCCAGGCGACCCCGCGCTCCTTGTCGGCGTAGTAGTGGAGCTCGTCGATGATGACGTCGTCGACGGGCGCGTCCTTGCCTTCGCGCAGCGCGAGGTTCGCGAGGATCTCCGCGGTGCAGCAGACGATCGGCGCGTCGCGGTTGACCGACGCGTCTCCGGTGATGAGGCCGACCTTGTCGGCGCCGAAGTCGCGGCAGAGGGCGAAGAACTTCTCGCTGACGAGCGCCTTGATGGGCGCCGTGTACCAGCTGCGCCGCCCTTCGCTCGCGGCGAAGAAGTGCATCGCCAGGGCGACCAGCGACTTTCCGCTGCCGGTGGGCGTCGCCAGGATCACGTTGTGGCCGGAGAGCAGCTCGAGGATGGCCTGCTCCTGGGCCCCGTAGAGCGACAGCCCGAGGCTCTGGACGTGCCCGAGGAAGAGGTCGAGCAGCTCCTCCGGGGAGCATGCGCCGGGGCGCGGCGGGATGCGGTCCGAGAGCGGGGTCGAGCTGGACATGCGCGGTACGGAGGTGCTTTTACCATCCCATGCCCCTCGAGCGGTCCCTCGCCGGAAAGCCCGGCGCGCCAGCGTCCTTCGAGTACACGTGGAAGGATGTCGTCCTCTACGCCCTGGGCGTGGGCGCCAGGCGCGAGGAGCTCGACTACCTGTACGAGGGCCGCGGCCCCAGGGTGCTGCCGAGCTTCGCCGTGGTCCCGAAGTTCGCGCCGATGCTCGACCTGCTCTCCAGGACGGGCGGCGACCTGGGCATGCTGGTCCACAGCGGCGAGCGGGTGACCGTGCACGCGCCGCTGGCGCCGCAGGGCAAGCTGGTGACCCGGGCCACGATTCGCGGCATCTACGACATGCGCAAGCTCGCGCAGGTGCTCATCGACGCGCGGACGGAGGACGCGAGCGGCCTCCTGGTCGCGGAGACCACCTCGGCGATGCTCTTCCGGGGTGAGGGCGGCTTCGGCGGCGAGCCTCCGCCGAGGGAGCGCGCGCCGGTCGAGAGGCCGGAGGGCGCGCCGCCGACGTTCACGGTCGAGGAGAAGACGTCGCCGGAGCAGGCTCTCTTGTACCGCCTCTCGGGAGACCGTAACCCCCTCCACGCCGACCCGGAGTTCGCCCGCAGCGTGGGGTTCGAGCAAGGGCCCATCCTGCACGGCCTCTGTTCGTTCGGCTTCATGGTCCGCCACGTCGCGAAGGCGATGTGCGCTGGAGACGCCACGCGGCTGCGCGCGTTCGAGGCCCAGTTCAAGCGCCCCGTCTGGCCCGGCGAGACGCTCGTCACCGAGGGGTGGCAGGTGGGCGACGGCGCGGCGCTGCGCGTCAAGGTGAAGGAGCGCGACGAGGTCGTGATCTCGGGAGCGTGGGCGATGTGGGCTCCGCTGTCATCCTGAGCGAAGCGAAGGATGACAGCGAGGTTTCGCCTAAGATGCCTGCGCGATGCACTCGTCTGCGCCTCCGACGCCCGTGCCTCCCGGCGTCGCTCCGGGTGAGGCGAGCGTTACCGGCAGACCGCCCTCGCCGCGCGCGCGCCGCGCGTGGCCGCTGCTCCCGCTGGCGCCGGCGGTCGTCATCGTCGTCGGGCTCGCGGTCGCCGTGGCGATCGGTCGGGTCGGCGTCTCGAACCTGGCCGCCGCGAGCGACGATCACGCGGCGGCGCGCGCAGAGCTCCTGGCCTCCGTCCTCACGGCCCGGCTCGCGCAGCTCCCCCCGGCCGAACGCCTCGAGGCCATGCAGCGCGCCGCCCGCAAGACGGGGGCGGAGCTCCTCGTCGTGTCGCGCGCGGGAGACGTCCTGCTCGATGCGAGCCTCGGGGTGCCCGATCGCGCCGCCCTGAGGCGCGTGGTCGAGCAGCGCTCGGGCGAGGCGATCACCGGCCTGGGTCGCGCGCGGTTCGCCACCGAGCTGCTCGATCGCAACCCGGAGCACGCACTCATCGCGTTCGTGCGCGAGCCGGGCGCGCCGGAGGCGGCGCCCGCGCTCCTCCGCGCCCTGGTGGCGTTGACGATGCTCCTCGTGGGTGTGGCCGCGGCGGTGGCGTACGCCGTCGCGCGCGACGCCAACAAGGACGTCGACTTCGTCGCCGAGCGCGTACGCGGGATGGTCCAAGTCCGCTCCGAGCCGGCGGGCGAGGCCGTCCCCGTCCGGACCATGGACGAGGTGGGCGCGCTGACCGTCGCCTTCAATGCCCTGGTCGACCGCTTCGCCGCCGCCCAGTCCAGCTACCAGAGCGATCTGGAGCGCGTGCGGGCGGCCGACCGCGACCGCGCGGCGTTCCTCGCCGCGGTCAGCCACGAGCTCCGCAGCCCCCTCAACGCGATCCTCGGCTTCGCCGACGTCCTCGTCGCGGAGGTCGACGGGCCGCTGTCGACCGAGGCGCGCGAGGAGGTCGAGCAGATCCGCATCTCGGGCAAGCACCTGCTCGATCTCATCAACGACATCCTGGAGCTGAGCGCCCTCGAGGGCGGGCAGCTGCAGCTGTCGCGCACGCGCGTCGACCTCGCGGCGATCGCCTGGGGCGTCGTGCGGGAAGCTGCGGGGCTCGTCGGCGCGAGGCCCGTCACCGTGCGCATCGACGGAGAGAAGGGCGTCTTCGCCAACGCCGATCCCAAGCGGGTCCGCCAGATGCTGACCAACCTGGTGGGCAACGCGATCAAGTTCACGCTCGTCGGCGAGGTCGTCGTCGAGGTGGGGCGCGAGGGGCGCTTCGCGCGGGTGAGCGTGAGGGACACGGGCCCGGGGATCAGTCCGCAGGAGCGGGCGACAATTTTCCAGGAGTACAAGCAGACCCAGGCCGAGCGCAGCCGGCGCCGCGGCACCGGGCTGGGCCTCGCGATCACCCGGCGGCTCGTGGCCATGCACAACGGGTCGATCCAGGTCGACAGCGAGGTCGGACGGGGGTCCACCTTCAAGCTCCTCCTGCCGGCGTGGAGCGACGCGCGCGGAGGCAAGCGATGAATCGCCTCGCGGGTCGTCTCATCGCGCGCCTGGTGGTCATCCAGCTGGTCGTCTGGGGGCTGGCCGCGCTGCTGGTCGTGGCCTTCGCGCCGCGACTGCTGCTGCTCGACGAGAGAGTCATCGGCGGCAGCGCGCGCCTGGCGCGGGGGGCCTGGCTCGCCACCGTCGCTCTGGTCGTGGCGGCGACGCTCGTCGTCGGCCATCGCGCGCGCTCGCTCCTGCGCGCGCTCACCGTCGGTACGTCGCACATCGACCCGGGAGAGCTGCACGCCCTCTACGCCGCGCCCGCTCGCCTGGTGACGCTGGACCTCGTCGCCACCCTCGCGGTCGGCGCGGGGACCCTCTTGCCCGGCCTGAGGCCGGACACCAACGATCTCTACACGCAGGTCGAGCTGGCGCTCCTCGCGATGACCATCGCCAGCGTCGCGGCGCTCCCGGCGTACGTCTGGATGCGCGCGTCGGTCGCCGCGGCGCTCGCCCTGGCCCCCGTGGCGGCGTCGCGCGAGGCGGTCGAGATGCTGGGGACCGGCGGACGGCGCGCGTCGCGCGTGCGCCGCCGGCTGCTGGCGGCCGTCCTCGCGCCCGTCGCGTTCGTCGCGCTCGGCGCGTCGCTGCTGGTGCACGCGCACCTGCGCGCGTTCGACACCTCGTCGCGCCAGAACGACGCCGCCGAGCTGGCCCAGAGCGTCCTCGACGCCGACGACGACGTGAGGGGACGCACCCCGGCGATCGCCGAGGCGCGGGCGCACGGGTTCGACGCCGAGGTCGCGCGCGACCCCGCGCTGTTCTCGGTCGCCCGGACCGACGACGGCGAGACCCAGCTGACGGTGCCGCTCGTCCATGGCCACGCGCTCGTCCGGTTCCAGACGGCGCGCCTGAGCCCGGGCACCGGGGTGTCGCTCGCGCTCGCGTTCGTGGCCATCGCCGTCGCCGGGGCGCTGGGGTCGCGCATCGGGCGGGCGTTCGCCGACGACGTCGCGCTGGCCACCCGCGGCCTCGAGGCGACCGGCGTCGCCGACGTCCTGCGAGGTGGGCGTATCCGGGGCGACGCCCGGTTCGAGTCCGTCGCGGCGCTCGCGAACGCGGCCGACGAGCTCGGCGGGGTGTTCCGGGAGTTCGCCAGCGCCCAGCGCCGCGCGATCGACGCACGCGCGTCGACGGAGCTGATGCGCGGGCTCTTCCTCGCGTCGATGAGCCACGACCTGAAGGCGCCCTTGAACGCGATCCTCGGCTTCGCCGATCTGGTCTCGCGCGGGCCGCTCTCCGACGGCCAGCGCGAAAGCGTCGCGATCATCCAGCAGCGCGGGCTCGAGCTGCTGCACCTGGTGGACACCATCCTCGACGCAGCGCGCGTCGAAGCCGGCGAGCTGACGGTCGCCCCGGAGTGGACGCGCGTCGGCGACATCGTGATGCCGGCGGTGCTCGACGCCCGCGCGCTGACCGAGGGGATGAATGTGGACATCGTGGGCGAGATCCAGCCCGGGGTTCAGCGCGTCCTCGCCGACTCGGCTCGCCTCATCCAGGCGCTCACGGCCATCATCCTCGTCGCGTCTCGCTTCGCCGAGCGCGGGCACGTCGTGGTCCGCGCGGCGATGCCGGCCAAGGGAGAGCACCTTCGAATCGACGTCGAGGTGACCGGGCACCGCATCTCCGCGGCCGAACGCGAGAAGGTCTTCGACGCGTTCAAGCACGCCGATCGCGCGCGACGGCACGGCAGCCTCGGCCTGGGGCCGTCGCTGGCCCGAGCGATCGTGGAGCTTCACGGCGGCGCGATCGACGTCAAGACGACCGAGGCGGGCGGGACCGTCTTCCACGTGTGGGTGCCGAGCGAGCGCACGGCCTCGCGCGGGTGATAGAGAAGCCTGGTGTTTTTCGCCGATCCCGTCGCGCTGGCGTCGTCGGCGGCACTCGAAATACGCCGTGTATTCCTCGCGCGGCCTCCCAGTGTCCCGAGTCCGTAGATCGTTGCTCCACTCGCGCCGTCCACGCGAGCCCTCCTCCTGTCCTGCCCCCAGCTCTGGCTCATCATGGGTCATATCTCGTCGTGGCCGCGAAGCGCGCGGGTCCGCAGGACCCGGGGCCTTGTTGCGAGTGGCATGACTTAC
>PLYU01000180.1 GCA_003153495.1 Myxococcales bacterium | reverse complement strand
TTCTACCGCGACATCGGGTTCGATCTGCCGCACGACTACGTCGCGCCGTACATCCACCCCGAGGGCATCCGGACCTTCACCGGTATCAAGTACTTCGCGGTCACGCAGCGCTCGGGGCACGACAAGCGGCTCTACGATCCGCACGCGGCGTACCTGCGCGCGGCCGAGCACGCGGGCAACTTCATGTTCAACCGCGAGCGGCAGGTCGAGCACCTGCGCGCGAACATGGATCGCCTGCCCATCATCGTCGCCCCGTACGACGCGGAGCTCTTCGGCCACTGGTGGTACGAGGGGCCGCTGTTCCTCGAACTATTGTTCCGCAAGCTGCACTACGACCAGGCGACGGTCGCGCCCATCACGCCGAGCGGGTACCTGCGGGAGTACACGACCAACCAGGTGGTGACGCCGTCGTGGTCGTCGTGGGGCGACAAGGGATACGGCGACTTCTGGTGCGACGGCAGCAACGCGTGGGTGTACCGGCACCTGCACAAGATGGGGGAGCGCATGGTGGAGCTCGCCCGTCGCTTCCCGGCCGCCGACGGGCTGCGGCGGCGCGCCCTCGACCAGGCGGCCCGCGAGGTGATGCTGGGGCAGGCGAGCGACTGGGCGTTCATCATGAAGACCGGCACGACCGTGCCGTACGCCAACAAGCGCACCGTGGATCACGTGACGCGGTTCACGCGCCTCTACGAAGCCCTGAAGACCGACTCGGTCGCCCCGACTCTCCTGGCCGAGGTCGAGCGACGCGACAACCTGTTCGCGGACATCGACTACCGCGTCTACGCGACGTGACCTGCGGAGAAATGCCGGGAACGGCGGCAAGCCCAGGTGCTACACGTGCGACGCTCCGGAAGGCGAATCACGGCAGCTCGATCTCCCCCACCGGCAGCGCGTCCGCCCGGATGAGGGCGATGACCCGCTCGATGTCCCCGTCCTGCCTGCGATCGGCCACGTTCATCGAGACGTGCGCGCGCACCGCCAGGTGAAGCGCGCGCGCTCGCCCGTGACAGCCCCGCCCCTGCCGCAGGTCGAACGCCTGACACAGGGCGAGGAGGTGAATCGCGGCGACCGTCTCCGCGAGGTCGAGCACGCGCAGGGCGTCGCGGGCCGCGATCGAGCCCATGCTCACCTTGTCCTGGTTGTGGCCCTCGGTGCTCCGGCTGAACGCGGCGGCCGGCATCGTCGCCTTCAGCGCCTCGGCGGTCAGCGCCGAGGCGGCGATCTCCATCGCCTTGAATCCGTGGTGCGCCGCGCGGGCGGGCCCCTTCACGGCGACGAGGTTCTCCGGCAGCCCGCCGCTGGTGCGCGGGCTGCAGAGCTGGACGAGCTGGCGCTCGAGCAGCTCGGCCACGCTCGCGACCGCCGCCTTCATCGAATCCATGACGAACGCGACGTGACCTCCGTAGAAGTTCCCGCCGTGCAGGACTTCTCCGGTCTCGACGTCGACCAGCGGGTTGTCGCTGGCCCCGTTCACTTCGACCTCGAGCACGCCGCGCGCGAAAGGCAGGAAGTCGGCGAGGACGCCGAGGACGTGCGGGGCGCACCGGATCGAGTAGCGGTCCTGGGTCCGACCGTCGGCCGGCGCGGGGCGCGGGCCGCACTCGATGTCCTCGCGGATCCATCGCGCGCACGTCTCCTGCCCGGGATGGGGCTTCGCAGCGAAGATGCGGGCGTCGAAGTGGCCCGGCTGACCGCCGATGACGTCCACCGCCATCGCGGTGAGCGATGCGCCGAGACGGACGAGGCGCCGGGCCCGGGCGTACGCGAGGCAGGCGAGGCCCGTCATCGCGGACGAGCCGTTCATCAGGGCGAGGCTCTCCTTGGGCGCGAGAGCCACGGGCTCTAGCCCGGCGCGCGCGAGCGCTCCGGCCGCCGGCATCACGTCCCCGAACGCCGTCACCTCTCGCTCGCCCGCGATCACCGCGGCCACGTAGGAGAGGGGAGTCAGGTCGCCGCTCGCCCCGACGGACCCTTCGGAAGGGATGCGCGGCAGGATGCGGAGCGCGAGCAGATCGCGCAGGCGCTCGAGCACGACCGGCCTCACGCCGGACAGGCCGCGCGACAGCGACGCGAGCCGCACGGCCACGATCGCCGCCGACTCCACCTCGCCGAGGATCGCCCCGGTGCCGCAGCCGTGATAGCGTAGCAGGTTGAGCGGCAACGCCTCCGCGAGCCCGGCCGGGACCTCGGTCCCCGACGATGCGCCGAACCCCGTCGTGACGCCGTAGAGCGGAGGCCCCCGCCGGACACGCTCGGCGACGATGCTCGCGCCCTTCTCGATCCGCGCGCGGAAGGCAAGGGAGGCTTCGAGCACCGGACGCGCGGTCCCGTGCGCGAGCGCCGCGACGTCCTCCACGGCCAGCGGCGCGCCCCCGAACACGACGGTGCGAGACGAGCCGCTCACCATCGGCTGCGGAGGTCGTGGAAGTCAGACAGAGCGAATGTCAGATAGATCGAGCAGCCGGGGAGCGCCACGATCTCGTGGGCGCGCCCGCGGGGTGCGCGGTGAAGCGCTCTACGGAGCAATCACGATGGTGACGCACGCGATCGCCCGGTCGCGGTCCCCGTCGTGGACCGAGAACACCGCGGTGTACGACCCGGGCGCGAGGCCGAGGGAGCTGACGTCCCAGATGAACTCTCCCGTGTACGCGCCGCCCAGCCCGAACAGCGCTCCCAGCCCCGTGACCGGGGGGGCCGTGTCGATCGGGGCTCCCCCGGTGAACGTCCCGCGGGTCGGCGGGTTGTTGTTGTAGGAGCCCTTGACCCACTGCGGAAAGTGCGGCGTTCCGCCGTTCGTCGGCGTCTGCGGAGCGATGTAGAGCGCCGGCTCGTACAGCAGGCCGTCCGCGGCCACGGCCGCCCGATCTCCGGGAGTGGTGATCGCGCCCGTCGTGTTGTTGACCTGCTCGTTCGGCGCGATGAACGGTGGATTCTCGTCGGCGACCCAGACCTTGATCTGCCCGTTCTTTCCGACCGTCTGACCGGCCGCGGGCTCGTATCCGACGAGGATCTCCGGCTCGGTGCTGACGGTGGGGTCCGTGCACAGTGCCGGTGGAGGTGGTGGAGGGGGAGGTCGGGCATCCACGCCGGCGTCGCAGCCCGCGCCATTCTCGTTGGGACCACAGACGTGCACGGGGACGCAGCTGATGGTCGCGCCCGTCGGGCCGAGGCAGGGTCCCCAGGTCGCGAACTCACCCGAGCTGGCGCACGTCTCGGTGCCTGCCGCCGCGGAGGTACCCGTCCCGCAGCAACTGCGTGTGCTGCCGGGGGTGTTGCATGCCGTAGCAGGAGCTCCTGCGTCCGCTGCGTAGACGACCAGGCCTCCCGACCCGCTGCCGCTGCTGCTTCCGCCGTCGCTGCTGCCGACACTGCCTCCGCTGGAGCCGCCGCTGCCTGCGCCGCTGCTGCTACTACCTCCGCTGCCGCTTCCGAAGCCGGTGCTGTCGCCGGGGCTCCCGCACGACGCCGTCGCCGTGAGAGTCACCAGCACCGCAACCATGTTCATGGTCTTCGCCAGATTGCCCATGATTCCCTCCGGCGGAAACGCCGCGATACGATCTCATACTCTCCAGAACATGATCCGATCATGGCGAAGAGTCACGGAGACTCACACGAGGCGAGGCCCTGGTGGAAGTGCCGGTTGATCCCGATCAAGCCGTCACCCGGGACCGCCGCCATCCCCGGGAGCGGCCAGATAGGCGGCGGCAGCATCTGTCGCTCCCTGCCCCGCGCCCTCGTGGTGTAATCGGGAGATGTGGATAGCCATTGGTCTCGTTGCCGCGCTCGTGCTCGGCGCGCTCTTCGTCGTCGGCGTGTACAACGGCCTGGTCGGCATGCGGAACCGGTACAAGAACGCGTACGCGCAGATCGACGTGCAGCTGAAGCGCCGGTACGACCTCATCCCGAACCTGGTCGAGACGGCGAAGGGTTACATGAAGCACGAGCGAGAGACCCTCGAAGCCGTGATCCAGGCGCGCAACATGGCTCACTCCGCCGCGCAGGCCGCGGCGCAGAGCCCCGGCGATCCGGGCGCGATGAAGTCGCTCGGCGTCGCGGAGGGGGCCCTCTCGGCCGGGCTCGGGCGCCTGCTGGCGCTGAGCGAATCGTACCCGGACCTCAAGGCCAACGCCACGATGCGCGACCTGAGCGAAGAGCTCACGTCGACCGAGAACAAGGTCGCCTTCGCGCGGCAGGCCTACAACGACTCGGTGACCGAGTACAACACCGCCCGCGAGGTGTTTCCCGCCGTCGTCCTGGCCGGCACGTTCGGCTTCGCCGCCGCGGCCTTGCTCGAGGTGATCGAGGCCCCCCAGCAGCGGCAGGCCCCCAAGGTCACCTTCTCCTGATCGCCTCGCGCCGGCGCGATGCCCACCTTCTTCGAGCAACAGGACCACGCGCGGCGCAAGACCCGCGCGCTCGTCTGGCTGATGGCGCTCGCGGTGCTGGGCATGGCGTCGTCCCTCTACGGCCTGCTGCTGGCGATGCAGCAGTGGGCCGCGTCGCGAGCGACGTCGGCGCCATCCACCGGGCCTGCCTTCTTCCAGGCGCAGCTCTTCCTGGCGTGCTTCGGCGGCACGGCGGTCGTCGTGACCCTGGCGAGCCTGTCGAGGGTGCAGTCGCTGCGCGGCGGGGGAGCGCGAGTCGCCGAGATGCTCGGAGGACGGCTCGTCAGCGGCCACCCGCGCGACGGCCTCGAGCGGCGGCTGCTGAACGTCGTCGAGGAGATGGCGATCGCGTCCGGCGTGCCGGTGCCGCAGGTGTTCGTGCTCGACGACGAGCCGGCGATCAACGCCTTCGCCGCGGGCTTCTCGACCGACGACGCCGTCGTCACGGTCACCCGCGGGAGCCTCGAGAAGCTCTCGCGCGACGAGCTCCAGGGCGTCGTGGCCCACGAGCTGTCGCACGTGCTCAACGGCGACATGCGGCTGAACATGCGCCTGATGGGCATCGTGTTCGGGATCGTCTGCGTCGGCCTGCTCGGGCGGTTCATGATGCGCGTGGTCGGGGCCGACGGCGCGTACGTGTCGCGTCGCCGAGAGGGCCCGGGCCCCGTGATCTTCGTCTTCGTCTTCGGCCTGGGCGTGTTCCTGATCGGCCTGGTCGGAGAGCTGTTCGGCAAGCTGATCAAGGCTGCGGTCAGCCGCCAGCGCGAGTTCCTGGCCGATGCGTCGGCGGTGCAGTTCACGCGCAACCCGCAGGGCATCGCCGGCGCGCTGAAGAAGATCGGCGGGCTCGACGAGGGCTCGCGGATCACGTCGGCGCGTGCCGAGGAGGCCAGCCACTTCTTCTTCGGCGACGTGCACTCGGCCATCTATAGCGCGCTGTGGGTCTTCGACGTGTTCGCGACCCACCCGCCGCTGCGGGAGCGAATCGTCCGCATCGACCCGTCGTTTCACGGCGAGTTCCCCGAGGTCGGCCCCGGAGTCGCCGAGCCCGAAGAAGCGCTGGCGGCGGGGCTCGCGGGGGGTGCGCCGGCCACGCCCGCTTCGCCGCCGGCGGCGGCCCTGGCCGCGGGCGCGGTCGTGTCGCAGGTCGGGAGCATCCCCCTCGACGGCGCCGCTCGAGGCCGACGTCTGATCGACGCGCTCCCTGCCGCCCTGCGCGACGCCGTCGAGACTCCGTTCGCTGCGTGCGCGACCGTGTACGCGCTGCTGCTCGCCGACGAAGGCGCCGTGCAGCCCGGGCAATGGGGTCAGATCGACGCTCACTCCGGCCCGCGAATGCGCGTGGAGACGTTGCGCCTGCTGGACGCGGTGCGCGCGCTGTCGCGCGGCGATCGCCTGCCGCTGGTGGCGCTGGCCGCTCCCGCGCTTCGCCGCCTCTCCAGCGCGCAGCGAACTGCGTTCGCGGCGACGGTGCAGGCGCTCATCGAGGCCGACAAGAAGGTCTCGATCTTCGAATACGTCCTGGCTCAGACGCTGCGCACGCGCATGGCCGACGAGGGCAGCGCTCAGGAGCGCTCCCGCGTGCGATACCGGGCCCTCGCGGACGTGGGCGCGGAGCTGCAGCTGCTCCTCTCCCTTCTGGCCCACGCAGGCGACGTCGACGGCGGCTCGGCCGCGCAGGCCCTGTCGGCCGGGGCCGCGCGCCTGCCGGGAGTCGACGTGGCGCTCTTGCCGCCCAGCGAGCAGCTATTGCCGGGGCTCGGCGTGGCGCTCGAGAACCTGTCCGCCCTCGCGCCCCCGCTGTGCGCGCAGGTGGTCGACGCCTGCGCGCACGTGGTGCTCGCCGACCGGCGCGTGACCGAGGACGAGGAGACGCTGCTGCGCGCCGTGTGCGACGCGCTCGGCTCGCCGCTGCCGGCGCTGCGCTAGACAAGATGGTGGGCCAACCCGCCTGAAGGCGCGGGTTACGCTGCAACTGCTGAAGACGCGGCGCAGAGCCGCAGCAGGAGGCTGGCCCATGGGAAACGTACGATTCGTAGGTCTGGACGTCCACAAGGAGAGCATCGCGGTCGCCGTGGCCGAGAGCGACGGGACGGCGCCGCAGCTGGTCGGAGAGATCCCGAGCGACACGGCTCGGGTGATCAAGACGCTGCGGAAGCTGGGGAAAGGGGGCGCGATTCGCTGCTGCTACGAAGCGGGGCCGACCGGCTACGGTCTGTACCGGGCGCTGCGCGCGGCGGGTTTCGATTGCGTCGTCATCGCACCGTCTCTGGTCCCCAAGCAGGCCGGCGTCCGCGTGAAGACCGACTCGCGCGATGCGGTGAAGCTGGCGCGGTTTCTTCGCTCCGGCGACCTGACGGCCGTGGACGTGCCGGATGCATCGACGGAGGCGATGCGCGACCTGGAGCGCGCACGCGAGGACGCCAAGAATGCCGAGCGCGTCGCGCGGCATCAGCTCTCGAAGTTTCTCCTGCGCCAAGGACACCGGTACGTCGGCACGACGTGGACGGACAAGCACATGGCGTGGATGCGCGCGCTGCCCTTCGAGCACGAAGCGCATCACCGCGTGCTGGTCGACTACGTGCACGCCGTCGACGAGGCCAGTGCGCGCGTCACCCGACTCGACAAGGACATCGCGGAGCTGGTCGAGAGCTGGTCGCTCAAGCCGCTGGTGCAAGCGCTGCAGGGCTTGCGAGGAGTGCGCTTGCTCACGGCCGTGGTACTCGCCGCGGAGCTGGGGGACATGGCCCGATTTGCCAAGCCCGCGCAGCTGATGGGCTACCTGGGCCTGGTGCCGTCGGAGCATTCGAGCGGAGAAAGCACCAAACGCGGGGGCATCACGCGGACCGGCAACACGCACGTGCGGCGCATCCTGGTCGAGTCGGCCTGGGCGTACCGATTCAAGCCGGCGCTGGGACCGAGGCTGAAAGAGCGCAACGAGCCGCTCTCTCCGCCTGTACGGGCGATCGCCTGGAAGGCGCAAATTCGCCTGCACGGTCGCTACGCGCGGATGCTCGCGCGCGGCAAGAACAAGCAGCAGACGGTCACCGCCGTCGCCCGAGAGCTCGTCGGATTTGTCTGGGCCATCGCGCGACAACCCGCGCTCCTGGCCGCCTAACCACCATCGATGGGACGTTGAAGTCAGCGTGCGACGAACGTACCGACGAGGGAACCCTCGAGGCTCCTATGGGACACCTCGCTCCGCGAGGTGACTCCTGCCACTAGACCGAGGACGCCCACGACGAGATCAGGTCATGCGGTAGCCAACCCGCGCATATCAGGCTGATCAACCGTCGCCACGCAACCGACGTCGCCCGCTGTCTTCAACGCCCCATCCCGAACAAAGAGCGAGAACGAAGAAAAAACCGAGAACCGTTGCAGCTTGACCGGGCCCACCATATCAGGAGACTGGTGTCTTTCGTTCGATCCCATCGCGATGGCGTCGTCGGGCTCGCTCGAGCTACGTGTAGTCGCCCTCGCGCGGCCTCCTAGCCCTACTTTCGCAAA
>PLYU01000253.1 GCA_003153495.1 Myxococcales bacterium | reverse complement strand
ACGCCTCGCCGTCGGTTCTCGGAAAGCGAGTAGGTATCGCTTGGCACCGGGGTCGAGCAAGCGCCCGGGAGTTCACGTAAAGTCGGTTAGGAGAGGGTAGCGGCTTCCGCTCGGACTGGAAGGGTGGTCCATTTGGCAGACGATGCAGTGCGCGAGGATGCCGTCGTCGGCGGTCTTCACGACCCATATGAGCCCGGGGCACGCCTTGCCCTTCGGCCGGCGCTTGCACTCGATGAGCGTCTCGCGCGTCTCGCCCTTCTGGAGTTCGCCCCCGTACTCGGTGAACCGCGCGATGCGCAGCATCTGCCGGTACAGGCGCGGGTTGTCGACGAGGAAGTGGCCGTCCTCGGTGAGCCAGTGCCCGGGGTCGACGGTGAGCATGGCGCCCGTCTACCACGTGGCGGTCACGTTGGCGTGGGCCTCGTGAGGATGTCATTGCCGAGCAGGTTCGTGGCGGCGGGGATGGTCGGCGTGGGGCTCGCAAACCGCGCGCCGCACCTCCTCTTGAGCAGGCGCTTCACCTCGTGGAACCGCGGCCGACTGCCTCGCGAAGCACGGCGAGTTCACCGCCTCCGTCGTCAGCATCATGGAGGTTGCCTACGGCCCGAGCCGAGCCGGCCGGACGACGCAGCTCGAGGCGTTCGAGGCTACGCTTGGGACAAGGCACCGCTGGGCACCGTCTACTGACAGGACGGTTGGCGTCGAGAGGGGCCACGTCACCACAGAACCTCGGGGATTGGTGCGTTCTCGTCAATCGGCTTGGGAAGCAAGAAACCGAGCTTCTCGGTGGGGTCCTTGCGGTACACCGCCCGTCCGAACGCGTCGGCGACTTCCAAGATCGCATTGAAGGTTTTGATGCCGTTCCAGGTCGTCAGGAAACCGCGCGCGTGGCCAAACGCGATGTCGTAGCGCGGGTCCACGTCTTCCGTCTTGTGGCTCGTCGGTCGCGTCGTGGATGCCGCCCGTAGGAAATGGTCGACCAGCCGCAGTTGGGCGAGGAGTTGCGCGGTCGGCACGAGAACCCTGGGCGCTGGCGCGCGGCGCGCAAACTCCGGGAGCACCGCGTCGGTCACCTCGAAGTTCAGGACGATGTACGTGTGAGAGTTGCGCTCCGACGCGTTCCTCACGATGAGCCTCGTTCGTTGGCACGCGTCATGAAGTTCAAAGAGGATGCTTCCCCAAAGACTCAGTACGACCTCAAGGGCCGCATCGTCGGTCGCCATGGGCGACACGAGAGCGCGAACGCTCTTCACCAAGTCCACGAGAGACTTCGCTGCCGAAAGTGTTGCGCCGGCTTCCGCTATGACCATCCTTACGGCCCCTTCGCGGACCACGGTAGCGTGGGACCGCGCCGTCGCCCAGACCCTGGCGGTTGCACGCCGCGAACGCGCTGAGCACGCACGTCCCACCGGCATCAACGCAGGCAGCAAGGGCGGCGGTGGATGAAGAGCACGCCATCGTGCACGTGCCGCCACGACAGCACGGGCCGAGCTCGGCGGCACATGAGCCGGCGGTGCCCGGGCGGTGCCCCGACCCACCCCCGGCGAGGAGGGGATCGGCCCGGCCTACGCCCCGCTGTAGACTGTCGCCCTCTTCTGCCCCTTCGCCTTCAGCTTCTTCTTCGCCAGGCCTTCCTTCAGCACCCGGGGCATCTCCTTGCTCTGCATCTTGAGCGCGGTGCGGATCTGCTCGGCGCGCAGCCCGGTCTTCTTGGTCTTCACCAGCGCGACCACTTGGTCGAGCGCCTTGGTGATGTCCTCGGGGGAGCGCCGGGGGAGGCGTCCGGGCTTGCGGACCCGAGCTGCCTTCGGAGTGCTCCTCGAGGGAGGACGACCCGGCCCCCGGCGGGGGGTGCCGCCCGGGTCGGCGAGCAGCTCCTCGAGCGAGGCGCCCCGGATGGCGGCGAGGACGGAGGCGGCGAAGGACGAGGCCAGGGAATCGAGGGCGGAGCGGAGGGTCGGCATGCGCCGACGAGACTACTGCTGGAACGCCGCGGAGCGGAGAGGAAAAGTTGGTGACCACCGCGTGCAGGCCGGTCCGTCACGTCGGCAAACCGGAGCCGCCTCCGCCGGTCGTGCGTTTGGGATCGCGCCCCTCATCGGCCAAGCGCTGCAGCACGCGCTCGACGAGATCGTAGCGCGCCTTCACTTCACGCACCAAATAACGTTCGAGGATCGCGCCGACAACGGCGAATTTCACATTCGCTTCCCCTTCGATCTGGAGATGCACACCTTCAGGCGCTTCGACGTAACGAGCCACGCCCGTCACGCTCACGGTCTCTCCCGCCGCACTCTGGATGGCGAACGTAGCGCTGCGCGTTGCGGGATCGAAAACGATGACTTCGTCGTAGCGGAGGATCGTTGCCCCGGTGTCCTCGTCCAGAAGGCTCTGGATGAGCGGGGGCAGGTTCACGCGCGGCACGACCCGCACGCGCCTTCGCTCCGTGCCGCCCGCCTCCGTGACGTATTCCTGCAGGGAGCGCTCGACCAGATTCGCCTCCGCGGCGACCTCCAGGTTGAACCTCTCGGAGTGAAACAGCTCACGAAAGCGCGGATAGTCGACGCCGCACGTCAAGATCTCGAACGCGAACTTCATTCACCGGGCCCACAGGATGGGCCGGACCCTCGGTATTGTCGACCGGGAAGCGGCGATCCGAGAGGGCGGCCCTCGTGTGAGCGAGTAGGTATCGCTTGGCACCGGGGTCGAGCAAGCGCCCGGGAGTTCACGTAAAGTCGGTTAGGAGAGGGTAGCGGCTTCCGCTCGGACTGGAAGGGTGGTCCATTTGACCACGTCCAAGGCAGGCCCCGCCCGCACCGCGCGCGCACCCGGCGGGGTCTGGCGGTCAGGCAACGTCGGCGTCGCCCAGGAGCTCGGTCGGGTCGCGCGCGCGTGCTGCCGCGGGCGCGTCGGCGGGTAGGCCGAGGCGGTCGAGCACGAGGCGCACCGCGGCCGGCTCGCTGACTTCCTCCAGGACGCGCAGGCGGCCGCCGCAGCTCGCGCACCGGAGGACATCGACGTCGAAGGTGCGGCGCAGCAGCGAGGCCCAGTCCACGCGCGGCGCGGCGGCGTAGAGTGCGCCGTCGAGCAGCCGAGTCCAGTGCTGGACGCTCAGCACGTTCGGGCTGAGGAGCGCGGCTCGTGCCGCACGGGGCTTCGTCGGCAGTGTGGCTCTTGTCGGCGCACGCGGCTGGGCGGCCGCCGAGGGGCGTGTCGCCTGCTCGCACGACGACCTCACGCCGGGGGACAAGGGCCGCTCGAGCGGAGGGCGGGCGTCTCGTTGCGGCGCGGACGGAGCCGCGGCGTTGCGCCGTGGACATGGCGTCGCGGTGGGCGGCTTCGGTACGACGTCGCGCCGCCAGGCGCTGCGCGGCCCGAGCACACCGTGGTAGCGCACGAGCGGGTAGCGCGGAGGGGGCACGATCGCTGCGAGGCGCGCGAGGAAGTCGAGCGGCGTCATGATCCGGTGCTTGACCCGCCCGTCGCGGAGCTTCTTGATGCGATACGCGATGCGCCCGCCGGGCAAGCGGCGGAGCCGGTCGAGCGAGAGCGCCGGGCGCGCACCGTAGCGGCACAGCCTCTCGCGACCCAGGTGGTCGTCGGCGGCGATGGCGACGCTCGCGTGCAGGTTGAAGCCCGCGTGATCGACGGCGTCCTGCTCTTTCGGGGGCGCGTCGACGGGCGCGGGGGCGTCGGTCTCGCCGGCGTCCGGGTCGTCGCGCAGCGCGCGCACGGCGCCGCGCTGCATGGCGAGGGCGGCGCAGGCGTCGAGGCAGCTGTGCGCGGCCCTCTCCTGCGAGGCGTTCCCGTCGGGCGTTCCGTCGAGGCGTCCCTTGCGGGCGAGCCATGCGAGGACGCGCCGGTGCACATGGCGGACGACCGTTTCGAGCTCCTCGCGCGAAGGCGGGGGCGCGGGGTGGAAGACCGCGCGGCCCTGCTCGTCGCGCGAGAAGACGCCGTCCAGGAAGACGACGTGGAAATGGACGTTGAGGTTGACGCTGGAGCCGAAGCGCTGAACGAACGTCACGGCGCCGGTCGGCGCGTCGTCCAGAGCCTGCGTTCGGGCCCACGTCCGGTAACGCCCGGAGACGACCTCGACGAAGATGCGCACGAGCGCCGCGAGGACGTCGGCGCGGAAGGCGGCGAGGGCCCGCAACTCGAAGGGCAGCGACAGCACCCACTGCCGCACGGGAACCGCGGGCAGCACGCGGTCGACCAGGTGCGCGGCGGTGTTGGCCATGCGGCGGCCGGCGCAGCTCGGGCAGACGCCTCGACCCTTGCACGAGAAGGCCACGAGCAGGTCGTGCCCGCAGGCGTCGCAGTGCGCGCGCACGAAGCCGTGGGCGAACACGCCGCACCGGAGGTAGCCGCGCAGCTCCTCCTCTACATAGCGGGGCAGGGGAGCATCGTAGCTCTCGCGCGCGTACGCGAGGAAAGTCTCGAGGTGCTCGCGCACGATGCCGAAGAGCACGGTCTCGGTCGGGCGGCGCGGGCGATAGGCGGGGGCGAGGGCGGCCACGGCCCCACGACGGATCCAGGGCCGTGCCGGAGGGCTGGCAGTGGTTTCGCTCGGTTGACGAGCACGCCGCCGTCCGCGACAGACAGGCGCGTGGCCGTGGACGGGGTGCGCTGGCGCCTGCTCTGGTGTTCGGGCTCCTCAAGCGGGTCGTGCACGCGCCTTGACGGGGGTGAGACGCCTCAGGGGTCCGATGGGAGCCGCGCCGGCACTCGATCATGGCCGCGTTCTGCTGCACCGACGTCCCCCCATGGGGGCGTCCGTGGTGCGGCATGGGGTCATCGATGCCGCGGGACAGGCGCATCGATCCCCGTGGAAGGGTGTAGGGATCCCGCGGGATCGGCGCAGGGATGGCGGTGGATCCATGCAGGGATCCCGTGGCATGGCCGTATTGATCCCGTGGGATGTCTGCCGAGATCCCACGGGGTCGCGGGGCCGATCCCGGTGGATGGCCGCCCCGAGGCCGGGCGATGCTCGCGCCGATCCGCGTGCCAGCACGCGCCCGTCCCGCGGCTCGGCGCGCCGATACCCGTCCTCGACGCCCCGCACGCCGCACGATGGCTTGCCGAAACATCGACGGGCCCTGTCGACTTCCTGTCAGGAAGCTCGTTCTCGAGCGACCTATTCCAGTGAGCGTGACGACAGTGTCGATGTCGCTCAACGATGCGCCTCTGAGCGGGTCTCGCCCATGCCGCCCAGTGAGCCGAGCGCCCGGAGGGTGAGCATCTACGAAGGGGGCGAGCTCGTAGCGCCCCGACCGGGCAGCCAGGACAGCATGCGCCGTCCGAGCCCCCGAGGAGATGCTCACCCTCCGGGCGCGTGCGCCTCGCGGCCGTGTCGGGACGTGACGAATGATGAGACGACTATCGACCTACCTCGCCGGAGCGGGCGCCGCCGGCCCCCTTAGCATCACCCCCAGCCGGTCGCGCACTTCGCCGGCCGTCATCGGGTCCTTCGCCGCCGCCTCGAGCGCCGCGCGGCCTGCCTTGCCGTCGATCTGGAGCAGGGCCCGGGCGATGCTCACGACCGCCGCCGCCATGTCGTCGTTGCTGGCGTTCGCGCGGTACATCCCGAAGAACTGCTTCATCGCGGGCAGCTCGCTGGCACCCCCCACGGCGGCCAGCGCCTCCGCCGCTTCCTTCACGTCGTCGTCGGTGTCCGCCGGGTCGAAGAGGTGAGCCGCGAGATACGGCGCCGCGGCCCGCTCCTTCATCGCCCCGAGGGCGTGGGCCAGCGGACCGACGGGCGGCGCGAGCAGTACGTCCTTCAGGAAGTCGTAGTGCCGCCCGAGCGCGGCCACCATGTACGTCGCCCCCGTGCGGCGCGCGGCGAGAGCGCTGCGCGCGTCCGCCAGCAGGGCGGGGCTGGTGCGCGGGTCGCTCGCCAGCTCGACCAGCGCCTTGGTTGCGGAGTCGGCCGGCAACGCCGAGAGCTCGCGCAGCAGCATCTTCTGCGCGGCCACGAGCTGCGGGTCTCCCGCGAGCACCGCCTCGGCGAGCTGCGCCGGCAGCCCCTTGACCTCCTCCGACGCCCCCCCGACCTTCCGCGCGTCGACCGACACGACGCACGACTTCACCGGCTCGCCGAAGTCCATCGTGGACACCGCTCCGCCGGTCCGGCCGTCGATCTCGGTGATCTTGCCGTCCTCGTCGCAGAGAATGACACCCCCCGACTCGGCGGCGCCGCCCACGAAGCTCGGCCCGTTCAGGCGCACCCACGTGAGCTTCGCCTTGTCCGCGTCGAACCCCATCGCGATGCGGAAGTAAGTCGCGTAGGTCCGGTGATCCTCGATCACCGCGCCCGAGGCGCTCGCGATCGGCCGGGCGTAGGCGCGGACTCTGTCCTCGGCGCCGGCCACCGCCGGCACGGGCGCGTTGCCCGACGGGACCAGCTGCGGCGTCCCCGGAAGGTCGCGCGTGGCGATGCTGGCCCGGGACGCCTTGCCCTTGGAGGCGTCCCGGATGCGCTCATCGAAGCGGGTGAACGCGCCGCCCCCGAACCACAGCGAGCCCCCCTGCGTCCAGGCGCGGCTGGTCTCGTCACGGAGGGTGACTCGCGCCGCCTCGTCGCCGTTCACGACGTCGAGGACCGACACGTACTGCCCGGACCACGGCACGAAGGCCAGGCGCTGGAGCACGGCCGGCGCGCCCAGGGACCTGGAGGTGTCGACCTGGCGCACCACCTGTCCGTCGTGGGTCACCGCGAGCAGGACGCTCCCGGTGCCGCCAGGCTTGCGCAGCACGGTCACGGTCACCGTCCCGTCGTCTCCGGCTCCGACCAGCCGCAGGCCGCCGCCCGGCCGGCGCCACACGAGGCGGCCGCTCGACGCGTCCAGAGCGAACACCTCGCCGCCCCCCGACGCGATGACGACGCCGCCGGCGACCGCCGGGCGCGCGTCGAGCGGGTGAGCGAACGTCCACTTCGGTCCCCCGTCCAGCGGCAGGCCGATCATCCGGTCGGCGTCCCCCGCGACGCCGATGGCGACCTCCGCCGACCGCGGGACGGTCGCCCCCCCGACTCGCTGCCAGACCCGCGCGATCGACGCGCCGCCGTCGTCTTCCCAGTCCGTCGAGAACAGGTTCGACCGCGTCTGTCCGCCGCCGCACGCGACCGCTGCTGCGAGCGCCGCCACACCGAGGATCGAGCGGTTCATTGCATCGACCCCGACGACGAGCCGGGCGAGGCGCTCGTGGCGAGCACCGCCTGGTCGAGGGCCTGCTTCACGCGCGGAGACCGGCGCGGAGGCCACTTCGACTGCACACCCGTCAGGAAGCGGTTCGCCTCGGCCGTGCCCAGCTCGCGCACGCGCCCGACGATCTTGACCTTCACCTCATCGTTCACGTCCTCTTCGGGCCGGAGCAACGCGGGCTCGAGCCCGCTCGTCGCCACGTCGAAGGTCACCAGCCCGATCTTCGACGCGAGCCGGTCGCACTCGTTGCCCAGGCACAGCTGGCCGATGGAGCGTGCGGCCTCGTTGACCTTGTGGTCCAGCGCGACGAACAGGTCGCCCACGGCGACGTTGGCCTTCAGGCCCCCCAGGCCGGTGGCGGAGAGCCCGCGGACGGCGACGTCGGGGTCCGAGAGCGCCGCGCGCAGCGCGCCTATCGCAGCCGGGCCGCGGGTCCTCCCGAGCGCCACCACCGCCGCGCGGCGGAGCGAGGTGTCGCGGTGGTGCGAGTACCAGGCGATCGTCTCGGTCGCCGCCTCGCTCTCGGTGTCGGCCAGGGTCTCCAGCGCCGACTGGCTGAGCGCCAGCGGGAGGCCGCGCCGCAGCAGCTCGGTGATCGCGGGGACCGCGGGCGCTCCGGCCCGGCCGGACATGCGGACGTCGTCCAGCGCGGCCGCGAGCTGCCCGGCGTCTCCGCTCTTCAGTCGGCCGATCGCGTCGGGCGGAAGCGGGATGGCTCGGAGCGCGTCAGGAGACCGCTGCGCCGCCGCTGGCTTCGGACCCTTCTGCGCGCTTGCCCCCGGCGAAAGGAAGGCGAAGGCGAGCGCGCTGGCCCCCCAGAGAAAGACTCGCATGGCGGGAGAGAGTAGCATCAAGGGCGATGTTCGAATCCGCCGAGCTCGGGCACGCCGTCACCAGGGCCGAATACGACAAGCAGGTCCCCAAGGTCCGCAAGGCCCTGCTGGACGCCCAGATGCGCCTCGTCGAGCAGGCCGACTTCCCGGTGATCCTGCTCTCGGGCGGCGTCGACGGCGGGGGCAGGGGGGAGGTCGTCAACCTGCTGCTCGAGTGGATGGACCCCCGGTACGTCCAGGTGCGCGCCATGGGGGCGCCCAGCGACGAGGAGATCGCGCGCCCGCTCATGTGGCGGTTCTGGCGCGCGCTCCCGCCGAAGGGCAAGACAGGGGTCTTCTTCGGCTCCTGGTACACCGAGCCGATCGTCGATCGCGTGTACGGCCGCGTGCGGGGGGCCGAGCTGTCGCGACGCCTCGCCGAGATCGCGCGGTTCGAGCGGATGCTCGTCGACGAGGGGGCGCTCGTCGTCAAGGTCTGGCTGCACCTGACGAAGAAGGCGCAGCGAAAGCGCTTCGAGAAGCTCGAGTCCAGCCCGGCGACGGCCTGGAAGGTCACCAGGCAGGACTGGAAGAACCACGAGCGCTACGACCGCTTCCGCGAGGTCAGCGAGCGGTCGCTTCGCGAGACGAGCACGGCGGAGGCTCCGTGGACCGTCGTCGAGGCCACCGACCCCCACTACCGCAACCTGACCGTCGGGCGGACGCTGCTGGACGCGATGGTCGCGCGGCTGGAGCGCGGCCGTCGCGCCGTGCCGGTGCGCGCGGCCCCGCCCCCTCCTCCTCCCATCGACTCGCGCAACGTGATCGAGGAGCTCGACCTCACGCGGTCGCTGTCGGACGCGCAGTATGCGAAGAAGCTGCCGCTCCTGCAGGCGCGGCTGAACGAGCTCTCGCGCGACAGGCGGTTCCGCGAGCTCTCCGTGGTGTTCGTGTTCGAGGGGAACGACGCGGCCGGAAAGGGCGGCGCCATCCGCCGCCTCACCGGCGCGCTCGACGCCCGCTACTACGACGTCGTCCCCATCGCGGCGCCGACCGAGGAGGAGCGCGCGCAGCCGTACCTGTGGCGGTTCTGGCGGCACGTCCCGCGGCGGGGTCACGTCTCGCTCTTCGACCGGAGCTGGTACGGGCGCGTCCTCGTCGAGCGAGTCGAGGGCCTGACCCCGGAGCCCGACTGGATGCGCGCGTATCGCGAGATCGTCGACTTCGAGGACTCGTTGGTGCGCTACGGCGTCGTGGTGGTCAAGCTCTGGCTGGCGATCAGCCGGGAGGAGCAGCTCGCCCGCTTCCGGTCGCGGGAGCACGTGTCGTTCAAGCGGTTCAAGATCGGCCCCGAGGACTGGCGCAACCGCAAGAAGTGGTCGGCCTACGAGCGGGCGGTGTGCGACATGGTGGATCGCACGAGCACCGATCTGGCGCCGTGGCACCTCGTCGCCGCGAACGACAAGAGGTGGGCTCGCGTGAAGATCCTCCAGACGGCCTGCGACGCGATCGAGAAGGCGCTGGCGGCGGTCGAGTGACGCCGGCGCGCGCTCACGCCTCGAGGCGGAGTCGATAGCCGATCCCGGTCTCGGTCATCCAGGTACTTCGGACGCTTGACAGTCATTTCGACGATGTTAGAAATGTTCTCGTGCTCTCCAAGACCGACCGGCACGCCGGCCAGCTCGCCGCTCTCGGCAGCCCCGTTCGCCTGTCGATCCTGCGCTTCATCGTCCAGGGCGATCCGGAGGGGACGCCGGTGGGCGATGTCCAGGCGAAGCTCGACATCCCGTGGTCTACCCTGAGCCATCACCTCGAGCGCCTGTCGTCGGCCGGGCTGCTGGTCCCGAGGCCCGAGGGCAAGTTCATCTTTTATCGCGTCGCCTTCGACACGCTCCGCCAGCTCACCGACTACCTCTGGGAGGACTGCTGCAAGGGGGGCAAGCGGGGAGGGTGCGCCCCCGGATGCTGCGCCCCGACCCGTCTGCGCGCCGATGCGAAGGCCTGATCTGCCCCGCAGGCTCGCCGCCGAGGGGCTGGGAACCGCGCTGCTCCTCGCGACCGTCGTCGGGTCGGGGATCATGGGCGAGCGGCTCGCCGGCGGGAACGTCGCCGTTGCGCTCCTCGCGAACGCCCTCGCCACGGGCGCAGGCCTCGTGGCGCTCATCCTGACCTTCGGGCCGATCTCCGGCGCGCACTTCAACCCCGCGGTCACGCTCGTGGACGCCGCCCGGGGGGCGACCGCGTGGCGCGACGTGCCCGGATACGTCGCGGCGCAGGTCGGCGGGGCCTTCGCCGGCGTCGCGATCGCCCACGTCATGTTCGGCGAGCCTCTGTTCTCCGCCTCGCGCCACGAGCGGTCCGGCCTCGCGCAGGGGGTGAGCGAGGTCGTGGCCACGTTCGGCCTGCTCGCTACCATCGTGGGCTGCGGGCGCCGCCGGCCGGGGGCCGTGCCGTTCGCCGTGGGGGCGTACATCACCGCCGCGTACTGGTTCACCTCGTCCACGTCGTTCGCCAACCCCGCGGTGACGCTCGCCCGGTCGGCCAGCGATACGTTCGCCGGGATTCGCCCGGCCGACGTGCCCATGTTCATCGCGGCGCAGCTGCTCGGAGCCGCGGCGGCGACCGCCCTCTTCGCCTGGCTCGTCCCCGCCCGCGACGCAGAGGACGCGGCGTGAAGCGGGTCATCTTCGCCTGCGTGCACAGCGCGGGTCGGTCCCAGATGGCCGCCGCATGGCTGAACGCCATGGCCGATCCGGACGCGGTGCGCGCCGTCTCGGCCGGCACCGAGCCGGCCGAGCGTGTCCATCCCGAGGTCGTCCTCGCGATGGGCGAGGTCGGAGTCGATCTCGCCGGGGCGCGTCCGCAGCGGCTCACCGACGAGCTCGCACGCGGCGCCGCGATGCTCGTCACGATGGGCTGCGGCGAGGCGTGCCCGGTCCTTCCGGGGGTGCGGCGCGAAGACTGGCCGCTGGACGATCCGAAGGGGCAGCCCATCGAACGCGTCCGCGAGATCCGCGACGACATCCGCGCGCGAGTCGCGGCGCTCGTCGAGCGCGAGGGCTGGGGCTCGAGGGTCCCGTAGGTACCCCCTGCACGGACGCCGTTC
>PLYU01000380.1 GCA_003153495.1 Myxococcales bacterium | reverse complement strand
CGGGCGGGGCGCTGCTCGCCGCGGGGGTCGTGCTCTACCTGACCGCTCCGTCGGAGAAGCACCCGGCCGCGGCCCGCGTCGGGATCGCGCCCGCCGCGGGCGGCGCCGTGCTGCGGGGGACGTGGTGATGCGCGCGACGGTGATCACCGCGTCGGGCCTCGAGGGAATGAGGATGGTCGACGGGGTCTCCACGGGTCTGGGCTTCCTGCTGCTCGAGCTTAAGCCGGCCGTGTGCATCGGCGTGGGACTGTCGCCCCGCGGCGTCGGCGTGATCGTCGTCACCAACAGCCTGGACTGCAGCACCGCCGGCAACGCGACCCCCGACTCGGGCTTCACCGCCGGCCCCCCGCCACTCTGGACGACGGCGGGACGAGGTACAACACCGCGACGATCGTGGCGCCGACGCCCATCGCCGGCGTGTGGCTCCACATCACCCTCGACGTGAAGCGCGCGGCCGACGGGAGCGGCGCGCTGTCGTTCAACTTCACGGGCGCCGGCGCCGGCTCGCCGCCGCAGATCCCGGCGGGAGCCATCCCGGCGAACGGGGTGCCCGCGATCGCCCTCGCCGCGAGCGCGATGGGGCCGTCGGGGCCGGTGGAGATCCCGTTCGACAACGTCGCGGTGGACTTCCCGGCGGACTGACCGGTCCTGTGAGCGAACTGGCACCGGCCCCGCGCGCTGGCGGGCTACCGATGAGTCGACGCGCCCACGCGCTTCGCCTCGTAGAGCCGGTCTCGCCACTCGAGGAGGTCCGCGTACTCTCGCGCGAGGCCCTCGCGCGTCCAGGCGGCCCTCGTGGCGGGGCCGAGCGCCAGGAATCGATCGGCGACGGGAGACACGCCTTGCAGCAAGGTCGCCATGACGATGTCGGCGTAGCTGAACGAGCCGAGCAGGTGCGGTGAGCTCGCCTTCAGCCCCTCTTTGCGATTGCGCGAGGGGAGGCGGTCGAGGCGGCGGCGGCGGTGGAGATCGCCGTGGCGGCGGGCGACGCGCCCGCGGAGGCGCTTCGGGCGGTGCTCGGGCATACCGATCGGTTCGTGGCGATGATGACCGGGCTGATTCGGTAGCAGACGCTGGCTGCGCGCGGTCGACGAAGACGATATGCAACTGACTCGAGTGGACGCGAGAACGTCACGCGTGGCTGCGGCCGCAGTGCCAGGCACTCGCCTGGCACGAGGACCGCGAGTGAGGGATCGGTCGAGGTCGGGGTCGAGATGCGCGCAGGAATGATCTTCATGCGTGCGCGGATCAAGTCGATGCGCGCAGGAATGAGCTTCATGCGTGCGCGGATCAAGTCGATGCGCGCAGGTAAGAGCTTCATGCGAGCGCGCATCAAGTCGATGGGCGCGGGCATGAGCTTCATGCGCGCCCGCATCGAGTCGATGGGCGCGGGTAAGAGCTTCATGCGAGCGCGCATCGAGTCGATGGGCGCGGGCATGAGCTTCATGCGCGCCGGCATCGAGTCGATGGGTGAGGGTACAAACTCGATGCGAGCGCGCATCGAGTCGATGAGCCCGGGCATGACCTTCATGCGTGCGGCCATGTCCTCGTTGGGTACGCCCCTCGCGACAAGCGACCCCCGCCTCCGCGCGACCGAGGGCGCCGTCGTGCCCATGCGTAGCCCCCCTTGCGCTCTTCTTGCTTCGTAACCTTTCGATATTCCTCGTATTCGAAAAATACTCGCCCCCCTCCGCGGCAAATCGGGGGTCCACGCGAGCTTAAGGGGGTGAAGGCGGGTCGTTGGGCCCGCCGGGCAATGGTGCCCGGCGACGCTCGGCCATCCCGGCCACGGGAATGACGGGGTGACAGCCGTCCGTATCGGTCCGCCTTCAAGTCAGGAAGTAGAAGTCATGGTCACAAGTAAGAGTCCGTCCAAAGGCACGGTGGTCGCCCTCGCGAAGTCGTTGATCGCGGGGACGAACAAGCACCTCGGGAACGTCACGCAAGTGACGCTCGCGGGGAGCTCGTACACGGCGGCGCAGATCGCGAGCAAGCTGAATCAGCTCGTGACCCTGCGTACCGACGTGGACACCTCCAAGGCCGCGACCAAGGGAAAGCTCGCTGTCGAAAAGACCGACATGCCGGCACTCCGCGTCTTCATGGACGCGGTGGTGTCGTACGTGAAGGCCGCTTACGGCAACGCGCCAGACGTCCTCGCCGATTTCGGGTTGACCCCGAAGGCGCGGACGCCTCTCACGGTCGAAGCCAAGGCCGCTGCCGCCGCGAAGCGCGCTGCAACTCGCGCTGCGCGGAAGACGATGGGGTCCGTCCAAAAGAAGAGCGTCAAAGGTGATGTCGTCGGCATCACCCTGACGCCCGTCACTGCGGCGCACCCCGTCGTCACGACGGCGACCAGCAGCCCGACCGCCGGTGCGACGAGCACCGGCGCGACGGCGGCGGCACCTGCACCGGCGGCGAGCCCCGCCCCGGTTGCAGCCAAGCCCGCTGGCTGATCGCCGTATCAACCGGACGGGGCGGGTGGAGGAGAACGAAGCTCTCTCTCCACCCGCCCCGGTCCACTATCACGTGAGACAGGACGAAATATTCACCAGGGAGGGCCACTTGATCGAGCTCGACAGTACGACCTGGGAGCGCGTCTACCGCGAGGCGCTGGGCGTCGCCTTGCGCATCACCCACACGCGAGACCCCGCGCAGCAGGCCACGCGGGCCGACCGCGCGCGCAAGGCGGCGCAGCGCGCCTGCGAGCGCTACCTGCGCGCGGAGCCGCCGGACGTCGACTCCGTCGAGACGCTGCGGCGGTACCTGCTCGGGGCCGTGCGCAGCGAGCTGGGAAATGCGCTACGCGAGCAGACGGCGCGGATGCGCGGCGAGCACGAGTGGCTCGTCGAGGGCGAGACTCTCGACGGCGACGCCGTGTCGTCGGCCGAGACGAAGCATCTCGAAGCAGCCGCCGGGCCCGGATCCCGTCGGGCGGGAAGCGCTTCTCCATCTCTTGCTTAACATCGGCGGCAACGTCTTGGCGTGCGGCCATGTAGCGATCGACCGCGGCCCGGTTGCGCAGCACGTAGGCGAGGGTCTCGTAGACAGCCGTGAGATCCAGCGAGGGGTAGCGCTGCGCGATCTCCTCGGCCGTCGCTCCAGCATCGAACGCAGTGACGACCGACTCGAGGGTGACCCGAGTCCCGCCGATGCGGAGGGCACCGCCCTCATCCTCGGAGAGCGGCGGAGGGGCAGCTGCAAACGCCTGCATGATCTACCCCCAAGGGTAGCGCCGGCTGGAAGGATGCACCAGGCAAGGCGCGGCGCGAGCACGTCGGCTGCACGGCTCACTTCTGGCCGGAGGACCGATGCACGGACGGGGCCGTACCCGGACCCCACGACCGCCTTCAATGGCCCCTGGTTCGGGTATTACCGCTCGTGGTAATACTTACCTCATGCGCATCACGACCAAGGGCCAGGTCACGATCCCCCAGGAGATCCGCGAGGAGCTCGGCCTGCTCCCGAACACCGAGGTGACCTTCGACATCGTCGATGGCGAGGCGCGGCTCCGCAAGGCGCGCCGCGGTGGCAAGCTGTCGCGAGGCGACGGCGTGATCGGCCACATCCGCAGCATCCGCCCCTCGAACAAGCTCACGACCGACGAGATCATGGCACTGATGCGCGGTAAGTCGTGAAGACACTCGTCGACACGAACGTCCTCGTCGACATCATCACGCAGGACAAAGCGTGGGCGTCCTGGTCCGAGACCGCGCTCCGGAAGGCCGCCGAGCACTCGACGCTGGCGATCGACCCGATCATCTTCGCCGAGGTCAGCATGAAGTTCGCGCGGATCGAGGACGCGGATGCGGCGCTCGTCGACTTCGAGCGCGAACCTTTGCCCTACGAGGCGGGCTTCCTCGCTGGCAAGGCCTTCCTGGCCTACAGGCAGCGGGGAGGGTCCAGGCGCTCACCGATGCCCGACTTCTACGTGGGGGCACACGCCGTCGTTGGTCGCATGAACCTGCTCACGCGGGATGCGCCCCGCTACCGAACGTACTTCCCGGGGCTGAAGATCATCGCGCCGTAGCTCGGGGACATCCTGAAGGACATGGGCTACGCCGTGTGAGGTCTCCCCACAGCCATCCGGGCTGCGATTCCCGCGGGGCATGTTGCCGGTTGAGCGCAGAGGCCGCATTCTGCGGCAATGATCTCTGTTCTGCGTGTCGCCCGGGCTGTCGCCCTCGGCGGAGTCCTGGGGGCCTGCGGACAGATCTCAGGGCTGAGCGACTACACGGCGGGGGAACCAGGCGCAGACGCCGCTACCCTACCGGGTGCCCATCCGGCGCCTGAGGCGGGAGTCGATGCGACGGCCCGCACAGATGCGTCCGGCGGAGGCGACGCTGCGGAGGCTGCCGCAGATGCGTCGGTCGGGTCTGATGCGACGGAAGCCGCTGCAGACGCGTCCCTCGGCACGGACGCCGTGGAAACCGCCGCGGACGCCCTCGGCGGAGACGGCGCCATGGGAGTCGCGGACAGCTCCGGTGCGGGCTCGGACGCTACCGGCGAGGAAGCAGAGGCAGGGTGTGCGATCGGCCTCGTCGCGTGCGACAGCGGCTGCCTGGACCCATCGAGCCCTTCGAGCTGCGGGAGCTGCAACAACGCATGTGCCGGCGGCACGCCCGTGTGTGCGGCCTCGGGCGGCACGTATGCGTGCACCTCGGGTTGCCCGACGACGGCTCCGACACTCTGCGGTGGCACGTGCGTCGACCCGCTGACCGACATCAACAACTGCGGCGGTTGCGGCTCGGCATACGTCTGCGCGAGCAGCCAGACGTGCAGCAGCGGGCACTGCTTCGGTTGCGGGACGAACTGCCCGGTATCTGTCGTCAGCGGGTACTTGTGCGCGAAGGGCGGCTGCAACACCTCGGGCGGCGCGTGCACCACAGCAGCGACAGCCTGCTACTGCACCAGCAACAGCCAGTGTGCAAGCGGCACGTGCGCCAAGGTCGCTGGCCAGAACGACGTATCGTGCGGCTCGAGCTGCACGATCACGGCGGCAGCTCACGACGGCTTCGACTGCATCCTGGCCAGCCCGGGCATCCCCGCGGCGTGCGCGGCGCCGACGTTCGGGTACACGCCGAGCAACTTCGCCCCAGCGAGCTACACGCCGCCGGCGACGTCGACGACCATCGACTGCAACCCGACCTACAGCTCGAGCACGCACGCCTTCACCGGCTGGTGTGCCGGACAGACCGCCCCGACGATTTACTCGAGCGTCGCGCAGGCAGGCGGGCACAGCATCGACATCCTGGCGTTCCGGAGCCTCACGCTCGACCCGGGCAACACGTTGACGCTGACGGGAAGCAACCCAGTGATCCTCGCGGTCCACGGTACCGCGACGATCTCCGGCGTCATCGACGCGAGCGCGAACGGTACGACGCCGGGTGCCGGAGGGAACAACTGCGCCGCGGCGAGCAATGGCACGGCCTCGACGCAGAATTACTGGGAGCCCGGCGCCGGCGGAGGCGGTCAGGCGGCAGCCGGCGGCGCGGGCGGCAACTCGGAAGGCAACAACACGCCCTCCCCCGGAGGAGCCGCAGGCAGCGCCCACGGCACCGGTACGGTGCCCCTCACGGGGGGCTGCGCGGGGGGTCTCCCGCACGTTTCCAACCCCAACCTCGGCTACTCGCCCGCGGTCGGCGCGGGCGGGGGCGGCGTGCAGATCTCCGCCGCGGACCTTCTGGACGTCACCGGCGGCACCATCAAGGCGAACGGAAGCAACGGCGGCCCGGGCGAGGTCGGTACCTGTACCGGGACCACGCAGGACGGCACGGGGGGCGCGGGCGGCGGCTCTGGAGGCACGATTCTGCTCGAAGGCAGCACCGTCAACGCCGGTACGTACCAGGCAACCGGCGGCGCGGGCGGCGCCGGAGGCACTTCGAACGCCCCCAACGGCCACGCAGGTGGACCCGGCGGCCCCGGCGGAGCCGCAGGAGCGGCCGGCACCATCGGCGGCCCGGGCCTCCAGACGAGCCCGACCCCCGGCGGTTCCTGTAACTGGCCATCCAACTGGTCTGGCGGCGGCGGCGGCGGCGGCGCCGGGGGCTGGACGAAGACCAGCACGGGCGCGGCCCCGGTCTACGCATGCACCACGAGTCTCTCTCCGGCTCCGGTATGCAGCGGCACCCACACGGCATGTCTCTGCGTGGCCGACTCGGACTGTTCGAGCGGCCAGTGCTCCAACGCGAGCAGCCAGTGTACCGGAACATGCACGGGGCCGACGGCAGCGGGCAGATACGACGCGGCGGACTGCGCGCTCGTCACCTCGGCCGCCAGCAAGTGGTCGTGCTCGGCGGGAAACTGCAACAACGTGGCTTCGCCGAGCGGCGCGTGCCCTGGCCCTGGGGTCCCCTGCTGGTGCACCGCCGACGCTCAGTGCGCGGGAGGTCTGTGCGTGAACTGGGCCGGGTGCCCGGCCGGGGCGTGTACCGCGTCGGGCGCGCCGGACGGCTTCCACTGCGCTCCGTGATCCGAGCCCGAGTGATGAGAACACCGCGTTCCCGCTGACGGGAGGCGTCGCCGTGACCGGTCCCCGCTGCTCTCAACCTCTGGCTCGTCAACGTGGGCAAAGGGGAGCCGAGCAGATCTCCACGTGACGCCGTTCTTCCAGCAAGAGGTGCGGGCGCGTGATGACGCGCGTCACCGCCACTCTTCTTCCTCGGGCTGCGTCCTTCCACGGGCGCGCCCGACGTGACCACCTCCATGACCAAGTCGAACACCATCGCGGACGCCGCCGGGCTCTCTCAATGCAGTCCGCGGCTTGGTCGAGTAGCCCCGGCCGGTTTCCCAGCCGGGGCCCTCCCAGATCCGGACAAGGAGATTTCCACCATCCGGCTCTTCCGTCGTGAGTGGCTCAGGGAGTCGCCCAGATCTGTACGCGGATCGTCGGCCTGGGCAGCGGGAAATCCCGCAGCAGGTCGTTGAAGCGCGTCCAGTTCAGATACGCCCGCTGGCTCCGCCGGCTCAGCCACTTGTGCCAAGCCCTCCGGACGTGAAACCGATGACGAGGTCGTCGGCGTACCTGACCCGGTGCGCCTTGCCTCGCATCCGCGGGCGAACTTCGCGCTCGAACCAGAGGTCGAGCACGTGGTGAAGGTAGACGTTGCCCAGAAGCGGCGACAGGCTCGAGCCCTGCACCGTTCCTCCCTCCGGCTCGGAGTACTCCTCGCCGTCGAGGATGCCCACGTGCAAGCACTTGCCGACGAGCCTCAACAGCGACCCGTCGGCGACCCGCTCCCGGAGCATCTCCATCAACATCCTTCGGTCGACGCTGTCGAAGAAGGACACGATGTCGGCTTCCAAAATTCAGCTCACCTCGCCCCGGTAAAGCACCCGGTTCAGGGCCCGCAGCGCGTCGTGCGCGCTGCGCCCGCGCCGGAAGCCGAACGAGACGTCGAGAAAGACCGGCTCGTAGACCGCCTCCAGCACTTCGCGCACGGCTCCTTGGACCACCTTGTCCTCGAAGGACGAGATGCCAATGGGTCGTGTGTTGCCCTTCTCCTTCGGGATGTGCACACGTCGGACGGGCTGGTGCCTCCAGGTCTTGCTGCGCAGCCGTTGATGCAGGTCGCGCAGCTTGACGTCGAGGTCTTGCCCGTACTGCTCCTTGGTGATGCCATCCACGCCGACGGCTGCATCCTTGGCCGTCTAGAGCGGGCGAGGCAAGGACG
>PLYU01000081.1 GCA_003153495.1 Myxococcales bacterium | reverse complement strand
GCCCAACGTCACGGCCCACTCTATTCGTGCTCAAACACTCGGCCTCTTTGCGAAAGTAGGGCTAGAGCTTCCGCTCCGGCCTGCGTGGCGGCAGCGGCGTGGGGCGCAGGTGCTCCTCGGCCCTGCGGCGCAGCGTCTGCACGCGCTGGTCGTCGTCGCCGGCCGGATCCAGGGCGCGCGCCTGGTCGAGGTCGTCGAGGCACGGCTGCCAGGCCTCGGCGTCGCACTCGGCGGTGGCGCGGCTTCGCAGCCCCACCGCGTTCTGGGCCGGCGTGAGCTCGCGGTGCTCGGCGGACTTCGCCGTGTCCGGGTCCATCGTCGGGAGGTCGTGCTTCCAGAGGCCGCGCCAGACGATGAGCACGAGCAGCAGCATGCCGAACGCGGTGACGCTCAGCTGGACGGCAATGGAGAGCACCGAGCGCTGGATCTCGCGGGGAAGATCGGACACGCTCTGGCACGAGTGTGCCGCAGAAAGGGTGGGCTCTACTGCGCCATCGAGAGCGCTTCGACCTTTTCGTAAATGCTCTCCAGCGACACGTCGCCGCCGAGCGCCGGGAACGCGACGCGCGCGCCCTGTCCGACGTGCACGGTGAGCAGCCACTGGCCGAGCCCCTGGCGCCGGTGGTGCTCGACGCGCTTCTCCCGCGTGGACACGAGCACATACTCCTCGAGCGAGGCGATGCTCTGGTAATGCGCGAACCTCGCGCCGCGGTCGTACGCCTCGGTCGAGTCGGAGAGCACCTCCACGAGGACTCTTGGGTTCACCAGCGTGTGGTCGTCTTCGGGATGAAGCTCCGGGCGGCCGCAGACGACGGTGAGATCGGGATACGCGAAGAGCCCCGTGGCCGGAACGTGGACGCGCTGATCACTCGCCAGGACGACGCACGGCCTGGCCGCGACGAGCTCACCAAGGCGTCTGCCGAGATTCATGGAGAGGAGGTTGTGGAGCGGCGAAGCCCCGGACATCGCGACGATCTCGCCATTCACGAGCTCGTGCTTCGTCTCGCTTGCGCGCTCGAGCGCCAGGTACTCGGCCGGGCTGACGCGGTGCTTCGGCGCGGGCTGCACGCGGGGCAGCGTAGCGCGTTCCGGGGGTGGTCAAGCGCCCACTGGTCCCAGTCGCGATCGAGGGGGCGCGACGATGCGGCCCGCAGTCGGGCAATCGTACTCCGGAGCAGGGCGATGCGCTCGGCCAGCGCCTCCTTACGCAGGACCACGGGTCGCCTCCCGGAGGAGATCGTGCTGGACCCTGCGGAGCTGGCGAGTGTCCTCGAACCTGCGGATCGCATCCATCTCGAAGTCGAAGCGCGCGATACGATCTCGCTCCACGAGAACGACGCCGTCGCGCACGACCTCGGCCCGCAGGACCGGTGACGCCGTCAGCAAGTCGACGACGTCGACGTGTCGCGAGGACGCCAGAGCTCGGGCGAGTGCCTCCGACAAGCGCGCGCGCGCATCGAGGTCGATCGCCCGCGTGATCTTCTCGGCGATCTCCGTCGAGTGGAAGCACTTGTCGGTGCCGTGCACGCCCACCGGATGCCCGGTGTACATCGACTCGACGGCGAACCGGCACGCGGTCACCAGGCTGGGCATCGGCACCCCCATCCGGCGGAGCGGGGAATCGGCGTCCTCGGCGCGGCGTCGCTCGACTCGGGAGTCGTGTCGTGTGACTCGACCCGATTCCCGTGAGCCAAGCCGTATCAGCCGCGCACGTGCTGCTCGAACTCGCGCAGCGCTTGCGGCGTATCCTCGCGCACCGCGTACCTGGCGACGGCGACGAAATCGAGGCCGGGCAGAAGGGGGCTGGACGAGCGCACGTCATAGCGGCCCTTCGCGCGATCGAGCACGTGGATCGCGAAAGCGCCCTCCCGGAACACCCAGACCTCGGAGATGCCCATGCCCGCGTACACGTCCAGCTTGTCGACGAGGGGCGAGGTGTGGATGACCTCGAGCGCGATCTCGGGCATGTCCGTGAGCTTCTTGCCCACGAGATAACACTCGTCGGGCTCGGCGCCGCGCTGTTTTGCCTCCTTCTTGAACGTGGTCGACCCGTAGCCGTAAAGCTCGATACGCTCGATATGGGCGTAGAGCTCCACCAGGCGGGCGACATTCTTCTTCCAAAGCTCGTGCTCGGAGGAAGGGCTCATCAGCTCCAGGGCTCCTCGCAGGTACGTCATCCGCACGCCGGGCCCGTCCAGCACTTCGCGGGTGAGGACGTAGTCCTTCCAGGCGATGTTGTTGAGAAGAATGCGCTGCTCGGCGGGGGGCTGCGCTAGCGGCGTGACGGCGGCGGCCATGGACTCAAGGTAGCACGCGCGCCTCTACTCCGTGCGACCGGCTATGCGGCCGGCGGAATCGGCGTCCTCGGCGCAGCGTCGCTCGACGGCGGCGCGGGCTCGTTCGCGGTTCGCATGAACGCAGACGGCTCGACGGACGCGACCTTCGCCGGCTCGCGCCTGCTCACGTCGGTCACCGGGCAGTTCAGCACGCAGCGTCCACCGCCTGCCAACGCTCGAGGCGAGTCAACGCACTGGCGAGCGGCACGTGTGGCGTCTCCGGTTGGCGCGCGGCGCCTACCGCGCGACGTCCGCCCAGAGCACGCCGAGGTCCAGCTCGATCGCGTCGAACGGCTCGGCGCGGACCTTCGCGTCGTCGCGGTGCGCCGCGACGATCGACCAGCGACCGCTCTCGAGCCGGAGCACCTCCAGCGTGCGCAGCGCCGGGTCGATCAGCCACGCGTGCGCCACGCAGTGCTCGGCGTAGATCGGAAGCTTCTCGGTCTTGTCGATCTTCGCGGTGGACGGCGACAGCGTCTCGCACACCCAGTCGGGCGGGAGAGTGAAGTAAGGGGCGTCGGCGACGGTCGGCATCCGCTTCCGGCGCCAGCCGGCAAGATCCGGGACGAGGACGTGCTCCCCGAGATGCAGCTCGGGCTCGTCGAGCAAGATCCATCCGCCGGGCCCGCCACGGCCGCGCTTGAAGGGCGGCCCGAGCTCTTCGCCGAGGGCGCTGGTCACCGCCGTGTGCGGGCCGGCCGGCCGGGGATTCGTGTGGAGGACCCCGTGAAGGAGCTCGGCCACGCGGTGCGCCGGCGCCGCCAGGACGTCCTCGTAGGTGGCGCGCTTGCGGGCGGCGTCGGCCATGAGCGAAGACGTAGCACGCCTCCGGCGACGCGAGCGGCTCCTCTTGCGGGACATCGATCGCGAGGCAGTGCGCTTGCGATGACGTGTTCGCCGCCGAGATGGCGGCGTGCGCTTCATGCGCGCCCGCATCGAGTCGATGCGCGCAGGTATGAGCTTCATGCGTGCCCGCATCGGGTCGATGCGCGCGGGTATGTCCTTCATGCGTGCCCGCATCGAGTCGATGGGCGCGGGTATGAGCTTCATGCGTGCCCGCATCGAGTCGATGGGCGCGCGTATGTCCTTCATGCGTGCCCGCATCGAGTCGATGCGCGCAG
>PLYU01000282.1 GCA_003153495.1 Myxococcales bacterium | reverse complement strand
ATGCCGCGCGCGGTGCCGCACGCGCGCGGGACAGGGCGCGCCGCAGGCGGTCGGCTGCGAGGTCGAGCATCCGCGCCGACTCCCGGAGCACCCCCGCGGTGTTCATGAAGCCGTGCACCGAGCCCTCCGAGCAGACGTGCTCGGCCGCGACGCCCGCGGCGCGCAGCCGCTCGGCGTAGGCGCGCCCCTCGTCGCGCAGCGGGTCGAAGCCAGCGGTGAGCACCAGCGCGGGCGGCAGCCGGGACAGGTCGGCCGCCAGCAGCGGAGACGCGCGAGGGTCGGTGGCCAGCTCGGGGGACGGCAGGTAGTTGCCGAGGAACCAGTCGATCGTCTCCTTGGTCAGCATGAACCCGTCGCGGAAGTGGCGGTGCGAGGCCTCGCGGCGGGTCGCGTCGGTCGCCGGGTAGAGCAGCAGCTGGAAGGCGGGCCGCCGCGCCGCGTCGCGGAGCGTCTGCGCGACCACGGCGGCGAGGCTCCCCCCGGCGCTGTCGCCGCCCACGGCGACGGCGTCGTGGTCGAGCCGGTTCTCGCTCGCGTTGTCCAGGATCCAGCGGGTGGCGGCGACCGCGTCCTCGATGCCCGCGGGGAAAGGGCTGTCGGGCGCGAGGCGGTAGTCGACCGACAGGACGATCACGCCGGCCTCGAGGGCGAGCGCGCGGCACACGCCGTCGTGCGACTCGATCGACCCGATGCAGAACCCGCCGCCGTGGAAGAAGATCAGCCCGGGGGCGGCGTCGCCCTGCAGGCTCGCGGGGACGTACGTGCGCACGCGCCGCGGTCCCGACGGACAGGGGACCGTGCGGTCGTACGCCGCGACGCCGGCGGCGATCTTCGGATCGAGCGTCGTCCCGGCGCGATCGAGGCGGCGGCGCGCCCGCGCGACGCCTCCCGAGTACATCTCCGGCTCTCGCCTGACGCGCATCAGCCAGAGCAGCGCCTGCGTCTGCAGCTCGAGCACGAAGCCCTCGGGCGACCTGCGCGGCGGCCCCACGAAGCGACGGAGCACGGCCGACGGGAGGCCGAGGAAGCCGCGGGCGATGATGCGCTCCGCGCGAGCGATGGGACGGGGCGCCATGCGGCCGATTATGCTCCCGTCCGATGGCCTGGCACGAGATCCTTCCGATCGTCGGACGCGCCGTCGCCATTCTGTCGGAGCTGGCGGCGCTCGCCCTCGTCCCTCTCGTGCTCGTCCGGCGCAAGGAGCCTTCTTCGACGATCGCCTGGATCCTCACGCTGGTCTTCCTGCCGGCGCTCGGCGCGCTCCTCTTCCTCCTGTTCGGCCGCGACCGCGTCCGCCTGCCCGCCCGGCGCAAGCGCGAGCTCGATGCACTCGTGCGCGCGCAGGTCGCCGCGTCGCTGGAGAGGCCGGCGGACGGCGACGGGGACGCCGGGCTCGCGCTCGCCAGCCCGCTCGAACGCGCTCTCTTCCGGATCGGAGAGCGCCTGTCGCGCCTGCGCGCGACGGGCGGCAACAAGGTCGACGTCCTGACCGAGGGCGACGCGACCTACGAGGCCATCGGGCGGGCCATCGACGCGGCGCGCCACCACGTCCACGCCCAGTACTACCTGATCCGCAACGACGACACGGGCCGGTGGTTCCGCGACCGGCTGGTGGCCGCGGCGCAGCGCGGAGTCGTCGTGCGCCTGCTCATGGACGGCTTCGGCTGCTTCCCGCTCGGCGCCTCGTGGCAGAGGCCCCTCCGCAGGGCGGGAGCGCGCGTCGCCGAGTTTCTCCCCATGCGCAGCGTGCTCCTGCAGCCGGTCAACCTCAGGAACCACCGCAAGATCGTGGTGATTGACGGCGAAACGGCCTTCACGGGGGGCTACAACGTGGGCGACGAGTACCGGGGCGCCATGCCGGGCCTCGGCGAGTGGCACGACGTGCACCTGCGCATCGAGGGGCCCGCCGCCGCGGAGCTCCAGCGCGTGTTCTTCCAGGACTGGGCGTTCGCCACCGGCGAGCCGATCGACCCGCACGCCTACTTCCCGCGCGCCACGGCGCCGCGCGGCGAGGCCATCGTCGCCATCGTCCCGAGCGGGCCGGACACGCGCACCGAGGCGATCCACCGGCTCTTCTTCGGCGCCATCGTCGGGGCCGAGCGAGAGGTCCTCGTGTCCACGCCGTACTTCGTTCCGAGCGAGTCGCTGCTGGTGGCCATGGAGCTCGCGGCCATGCGCGGGGTCGACCTGAAGCTCGTGCTGCCGGGCCGCTCCAATCACAGGGTGACCTGGCACGCGGGGCGCAGCTTCTACTCGCAGCTGCTCGACGCGGGCGTGGACATCCGCGAGTACCAGCCCGGCATCGTGCACGCGAAGACGCTGGTCGTCGATTCGCAGGTGGCCCTGGTGGGGAGCGCGAACATGGATATGCGGAGCTTCCGCCTCAACTTCGAGGTGCACGCGCTCGTCCACGACGCGACGACGGCCGTGCGCCTGCGCGAGGCGTTCCTGGCGTACACGACCCAGAGCCGCCGCGTGGACCCGGAGCAGTGGCGGGCGCGCGGCCCTTCGCTCCGCGTGAAGGAGGGCGCGGCGAGGCTGGTGTCGCCGCTCTTGTGAGGGGATCGCGGTCCCGAAGAGGAATCCCGGCGGGAACACCGGTGCCCGGCTCAGCGCTTCGACGCGATGAGGAAGGCCGAGGGCATCCCGGCGCTGGGGTGCACCTGGGGCCCGGTGAGGCCCGCCTGCTCGAACCACGCGAAGTAGTCCTTCTTCGCGAACGCCTCGCCCTTGCGCGTCCAGCCGAGCATGACGATCGAGAACATCTTGCCGCCCGGATCGTCCGCCAGAAAGTCGTGCACGACGACGCGCCCGCCCGGCGCGACCACGGCGCCGACCTTGCGCATGAGCGCCGCGCACGTGGGCGCGTCGAAGTGATGGAAGACGTGGCTCAGGACGACGACGTCGTAAGGGCCGCCGAAGTCGACCTCGAAGAGGTTGCCGGGGAGGTACTTCACCCGCGCGGCGTCCGCGCCGAGGCGCTTGCCCCACGCGCGCGTCTCCTCGAGGACGTTCGGCCAGTCGAGCGAGGTGAGCTCGACGTTGGGATGCTTCGCGAGCGTGTAGCCATAGATGCCGCTGCCGCACGCGACGTCGAGGACGCGCACCTTGGGCTTGCCCGCGATGTGGTCGCGCAGCAGGCCGTCGAGCGTCGCAGCTCCCGGGAACGCGAAGGACGCGCTGCTCTTGGCGAACTGCACCCAGAACGGGTGCTCGGGCGTCTCCGCGTGCATCTCCGCCACCGAGCCGCCCGCGCGCACCGCGTCGCCGAGGCGCGCCATGTTCCCCCACATCATGGGGCTCGCGAAGATGTTCGCGACGTCCCCCATGTACATCGGCTTGCCCGGCACGAGGTGCTCCCCTGCCGCCGGCGAGAGCGCGTACGCCGCCCCCTGAGGCGCGACCAGACCGAGCACGGTGAGCGCATCGAGAAGCATCCGCGTCGTACGTGCGGGGCAGCCGATTCGCTCGGCCAGCGTCTCGGCGGTCGCGGCGCCTCCGGCGAGGGCGCCGAAGAGCCCGACGTCGATGCCGGCGCCGAGGATCGCCGTGGCCTGCGCGCCCTGCAGCAAGTGCATGATGGTCTCGGGTCCGTTCGGTGCTGCGTCCGTCATGAGAGCCTCCTCGGGGGTGCGGCGCCCGAATAGAGCAGATATCGTCCCGGACAATCAACGGGGCGGCACGAACGTGTCAGGGCAGCCCCCGCGGCTCCCTCAGGCCGCGGCCTGATCCAGCGCGCCGTCCAGGATCGCGAGGCACCCCTCGAGGCTGTCGCACTGATTGAGCTGCTGGCGCAGCGCGGCGGCGCCGTGGAGTCCCTTGAGGTACCCCGCGAGGTGGCGCCTCGTGCAGTGGACGCCGAATGGCTCGCCGCGCTGGGCGACGTTCGCCACGAGGTGCTCGCGGCAGAGCGCGATGCGAGCCGCGGGCGACGGCAGGGGGACGCTCTCGCCCCGGTCGAGGAGGGCGCGCACCTCGCGGAAGATCCACGGGTGCTCGATCGCGCGCCGGCCGATCATCACGCCTGCGCAGCCGGTCTCCTCGAGCGCGCGCCTCGCGTCGTCCGCACAGCGCACGTCTCCGTTGACCAGGACGGGGATGCTCACGACCTCCCTCGCCCGCGCGGCCCATGACCAGTCCGCCGCCCCCGAGTGCCCCATCTGCGCGGTGCGGCAGTGCACCGTGATGGCCGCCACGCCGGCGTCCTCGAGGCGCCGCGCCAGGTCCACGATGGGCATGTGCGACTCGGGACCGAGGCCGATGCGGGTCTTGACGGTCACGGGCAGCGACGTGCTCGACACGACCATCCGCGCCATCGCCACCATCGCCGCCGGGTCGCGCAGCCAGCCGGCTCCCGCGCCGCGGCCGGCGATCTTGGGCACCCAGCACCCGCAGTTGATGTCGATGAAGAGAGGCCGGGCGGCCTCTGCGAAGCGCGCCGCTTCGGCGAGCCGCGCGGGATCCGAGCCGTAGATCTGGATCGCCGTGAGCTCGTCGTCCGGCGCGAGCTGCAGCTTCCTGCGCGCATTGCGGCAGCCGCGGAGGAGCCCCTCGACGTTCACGAACTCGGTCATCCCGACGGTCGCGCCGTGCTTGCGACAGAGGCGCCGGAACACGACGTCCGTGACGTCCTCCATCGGGGCGAGGACGGCGGGCTTCTGCGCGTAGAGCGCCCGGAGACGGTCGTGCGGGGAGGCCAAGCGCGGGTCATGTAGCATGCGGACGGCCGCCGCGCAGAGCGCGGATGGTGGCATCCTCTTGCCCGTGAACCGGACGCTCCGCATCGCGCTCGCGCTGCTCGCCGCCGTGGCGACGCTCCTCGACCCGCGGCTCGCGAGCGCGCACGTCAGCGGGCTCTCGCGCGGAGAGTACACGCCGCGGGGAGCCGAGGTCGTCGCGGACCTGGTGCTGCGAGCCGAGGACGTGTCGCTGGCGGTGCCCGGGCTCGACGCGGACGGCGACGGACACCTGTCGGGGCCCGAGCTCGAGCGTGCGCGGGGAGCGCTCCAGGCCTCGTTCGTGGACGCGCTCCAGGTATCCGGGGACGGCGCGTCCTGCCCCGGAGCGCTCGGCGCCGCGGCGCTCGACGCGCCCGACGCGATCGCGCTGCACGCCACGTTCTCCTGCGCGCGCACGCCGGGCCACCTGAAGCTGCGCTTCGGCTTCCTCGACCGGATGGCCGCGGGCCACCGCCACCTGGCCACGGTGCACCTGCCGGGCGGTGACGTCGACGCCCTGTGCGTGCGTGCCCGGCCCGAGGTCGAGGTCGAGGCGGCCGGCCACGCCTCGTATGGCTTCGCGTCGCTGGCGCGCGCCGGGGTCGAGCACATCCTGTCGGGGGTCGACCACCTGGCGTTCCTCGTCGCGCTCGTGCTCGGGGGCACGCTCGTCCGCGCACGCGCCCGCGCGCGCGGCGAGCCGCTGCCCCCCACCGTGGCCCCCCTGGTCGCCACGCTTACGGCGTTCACGGTAGGCCACTCCTTGTCCCTCGGTGTGGCGACGCTCGGCGGGATCGTGCCGCCGGTGCGCTTCATCGAGGCCGCCGTCGCGCTCAGCGTGGCCTACGTCGGCGCCGAGAACCTCTTCGCGCGAAGCGTCCGCCACCGCTGGGCGATCACGTTGCCGTTCGGCTGCGTCCACGGCTTCGCGTTCGCCGGCGGCCTCCTCCCCCTCGGCCTCCCCCGCGCCCAGCTCCCGTCCGCTCTGGTGGCCTTCAACCTGGGCGTCGAAGCCGGCCAGCTGGTCGTCCTCGCAGCCCTGCTGCTGCCGCTGTCCCTCCTCTCCTCGCGCGCGTGGTACCCGACCCTGGCCCGCGTCTCGAGCGTCGCGGTCTTGCTCGCAGGACTGGTCTGGTTCGCGCAGAGGATTGCCTAGCACTACTTCCATGGCCACCTGCACGAGTTTTCTGCACATCGAGCGCATCGAATGCGCCGATCGGGTCCGAGCCTTGGTCGTGGACGCGAAATATGCCAAACGGTATGGGTTCCGCGCGACGAAGACGCGGTGCGAAAAGTGCATGGACCTCTCGAAGGCGCGAGGGCACGGCTCAGGCGAAGAGCAAGTGGCTCTCCCCGGAGGTGCTGTCATGCAAGTCACGACCGGGATGACCGGGATCGACCCCGAGTGCACGAAGGAGGTCGCGGAAGGCTTGTCGAAAGTACTTTCCGAGACCCACACCCTGCGTCTTCAGACGCGCGACCTCCAACGCAGGCTGAGAGGGCCCGTCTGCAACACGCTTCGGATCCTGCTCGACCAGCAGCAAGACGACCTGCGCCGCGCCGAGGCTCAGCTAACGACGCGCGTCCGAGAAGGCCGCGGCGGCGCCCGAGCCAGGCGACCGCGCGAAGCGTACAGCTCCGTCACGAGCGACGGCACGATGCAGGCCGTCGATGAAAGGGTCGTGTGCCTCGCACAAGCGCATGAGTGCGCCGCTCTCGCGGCCCGCAGCGCCCGTCGATTCGCCGAGGAGGCCGACGACCTTCCATCGTTCAAGCTGCTGGCGCAGCGGGCGGAAGTTCACGAGAAGGCCGCGTGGATGCTCGCCTCGATGGGCGTGGGAGCGATGGTCTGGTGTGAGCTTTGCGCAGACAGGTCGACGTGCCCGCTTTCCACCATGGGGTCGCCTCACGGGCGCAGCGCAAGAACGCGCTCGGATGGTCATGACTAGACTAGCCCTACTTTCGCAAAGAGGCCGAGTGTCTGAGCACGAAAGGCCGTAAAAATAGAGTGCGCCGTGACGTTGGGCAG
>PLYU01000082.1 GCA_003153495.1 Myxococcales bacterium | reverse complement strand
GCACCGCGTCGCCCGTGTAGTGCCGGAGGCCGACCGAGACGACCGACACCCCCGCGGCGACGCGCGCGACCGCCTCCGCGCGCGTGCCCTCCATGCCCGCGCCGGCCGCCAGCTCGCGCCCGAGCGCCCACGTGACGACGACGAGCGCCGCCGCGAGCAGGGGCCCCATGAGCATCGGCGCGCCCAGGAGGAACGCCGCCGCCAGCATCAGCGGGTAACCGGGCGGGAAGACCCCCGAGAGCCGATCGGGGGCCGCGAAGAGCAGGTCTCTCGCGCGGAAGCTCGCCGTCGGCCCGCCCGCGGGCCACGTCAGCGAGCCGTGAGACAGCGCGCGCCCCTGCAGCCAGTACGTCGCCGCCTCCGGCGCGCGAGGTCCGCCGCGCAGGTACAGCGCGATGTAGCCGAGCGACAGGAACGCCGCCGAGAACGACGCGACCGTGAGGAAGCGCCGCGGCCGCACCAGATCGAGCAAGCCGGCGAAGTCGAGAAGAGACGCGAGGCGTTGCGACGCGCCGGGGGTCAGCGCGATCGCCAGGAGCGTCACGGCGAGCGCGAGCGCCACTTCCGCGGGGCGGTCCGGCGGGCGGGACCAGGTGCCGTACCAGGGGGAGGGGGGAGACGGGGGGAGCATTCGCGCGCGCGGGGGAGCGCGTATAACACGGGGTCGGTAGCGCCCGGGTGGCGGCTGCCTGTCCTGCCGCCGGACGCACCGTGCGGCTCGCGGCCGCGCGTCGCTTCGCGCAATGTACCTCCCGCGCGTCTCGGCGGTCACGTCGGCGCAGCAGGCGCGCACCGTCCGTCCCCGCTGCTGCGGATAGGGCCGCGCGACGTCAGGACGGCAGGGTGCTCGCCAGGATGCGCTGCACGGCGTGGACCGCGTCGCCGACGCCCGCGACGCAGTTGCCGAGGGCGGCGAGGTAGATCATGCCCTCGGGCGTGGCCATCGCGCGGGCCGTGCACGGCGAAGCGCCGGCCAGCGAGCCCCACGCTCCCTCGCGCGCGGTCCGGGCCAGCGTCATCACGTCGTCGGGCATCCCCATGCCTGCCACGATGCGCCCCGCTTCGTTCATGAGAACGAGCGCGCGGGCGCCGCTGCGGTCGGCCACGCTCTCGACGAGGAGCTGGAGGGCCTCGTCGCGGTCTGCGCTTCGTTTCGTCCGGCGTTCCATCATGGCCCACAATGTCGGACGGACGGGGGCCGGTGGCCCAGTTTGTGGTGTCCGGGCCGGCGGTGGCGCCGACGCCGGCTTCCGTTCCGGGCAAAAGCGCCTACCTTACGCCGCCCATGCGACCCAAGCCCCGGAGGTTCTCCCGGCCGTCGCCGCGCGGAGCGGTGCGAGTCCAGTCAGTCGACGAGCCCATGGAGGTCGTGCTGCGCGAGACCGGCGATCTGCTGGAGCTGCTCGCCGGCAACCTCGTCCTGCTGTCGAGCGCCGCCCTCGGCACGGAGCGCTCGTTCGGCGAGCTCGCCACCCTCTGTCGAGGCACCCCGCGTCGCGTCATCGTGGGCGGGCTCGGGTTCGGCATGACGGCGCGCGGCGTGCTCGACGTCGCGGCTGCGAGCACGCGCGTCGTGGTCGTCGAGAAGGTCGACGCGGTCATCGACCTGGTGAAGGGCAAGCTGGCGCACATGGCCGACCGCCCGCTCGACGACCCGCGCATCGAGCTCGTTCGAGGCGACGTCGGCGAGGTCATCGCGCAGAGGAAGGGAGACGTCGACGCGATTCTCCTCGACGTCGACAACGGACCGCACTGGGCGAGCTTCCGGACCAACGCGCGCCTCTACTCCCTCGCGGGCCTGGCCGACTGCCAGCGGGCGCTCGCCCCGGGCGGCGTGCTCGCCGTCTGGAGCGGTTACCGGGCCGACGCCTTCCTGTCGCACCTGCGCAAGGGCGGCTTCGCGCCGTCCGTCGTCCCGCTGCAGGAGCGCGGCCGCGTGAGGGCCCGCGCGTACGTCGGGCGGATCTGAGGCCCCCCCTTGTCATCCTTCGCTCCGCTCAGGATGACAGGCGCGCGCGACGCTTCGCCGCGATTCGCTCGAGCAGCTCCTCGCGGGTGACGCCGAGCCGCGCTGCGGTCCTCTGCGCCAGCGAGGTGCGCGCCACTCCGGCGGCGAAGCGGTAGGTCGGCCGCTCCAGCTCGTCGAGCTCCACCTGGAGGAACTCGAGCGCCGGCAGCGGTCTGTCCTGCGCCAGCCTCGCGGCGAACTGCAGCAGGTGGGTCGTGACGAAGGCCCGCACGCCCAGCTCGGGCAACAGAGACAGGACGAGGCGCGCGATCTCCTCCCCCTCCGACGGGTTGGTGCCGGAGCACAGCTCGTCGAGGACCACGAGCGCTCCCGCATCCAGCTCGTCGAACAGGCGCCGGATGCGAAGCAGCTCCATGCCCAAGTGTCCCTCGGGCTGATCGGCGCGCGCTTCCTCGAAGAGCGACGCGAACAGCCCCGACGCGCGCGGGAGCTGCCCGCCGCGGACGGGCGCGAACAGCCCGGCCTGCGCGAGGAGCTGCGCGATGGCGATGGCCTGAAGGAGCCGCGTCTTGCCGCCGGAGTTCGGGCCCGTGACGACGACGAGCGCGCCGGGTCCGGCCTCGAGGTCGCACGGGACCGGAACGAACCCGGCGGCCAGGAGGAGGGGGTTGAAGAGGCCCTCGACGCGCAGGGGCTGGTCGGCCTCGACGAGCGCGGGGAGAGTGGCGGCTAGGCCCTTCTCGAGCGCGAGGTCGCGCAGGCCGAGGGCGCCGAGATAGACCTCCAGGTCACCCCCGAGCTGCACGAGCATGGCGACGGCGTCCTCGACGCCGGCGAACGCCTCCGAGAGCAGTCGCTCGGCGACCTCGCCGCTCGTCGTCCGGTAGCCGCGGAGCATCAGGACGAGCCGGTCGAGGAGCCTGCGCAGCAGCGAGACGTGGAAGGGGTTGTCCCGGTTCTCGGTGATGCGCACGATCTGCATGGCGCGCACCTCGCCGTCGGCCCCGACGCGCACGCGCAGGTCGATCGATCCCAGGTGCTCGTCGTGGTCGAGGAGCGCTGCGAGGCGCCCGTGCCCTTCGCCGGCGACGACGGCGGCGCCGAACTCGCGCAGCCTCGCCAGGCCGGACGTCGCTCCCGCGAACGAGCCCGCGAGCAGCTCGAAGACCTCTCGCGCCGCCCGGAGGACCTCGATGCGACGCACGCGCGGGGCCGGCTGGCGAGGGGCGCAGAGCAGCGCGCGCAGGCGCACGATCGCGAGGTAGACCTGCTCGGCCTGGTCGCGCGTCGCGGGCGAGGACGCGAGCTCCGAGAGCACGCCGCGCCGCAGCTCGACGTCCCGCGCGTCGCGGGGGGGCTCGGTGAGCACGCGCGTGACGTATCGGGCGCAAGTGGGCTGAGCCCGGCCCCCGATGCGCACGCCCAGGCACTTGTCGACGAGCTCGCCGACGTAGACGTCGCGCGCGAAGGCCGAGGCGCGCCACGAGGACGCCGGCAGGGAGGCGGCGGTCAGGAGCGCGTCGAAGGCCTCCTGCGAGCCGCCCGCAGCGAACGAGAAGACGAGCGCCTGGCGGAGCGCGGCGAGGTCGACGCGGACGCGCGCGTCCGCGCCGAGCAGGTCGGGGGGAGGGGGAGGGGAAGAGGGAGAGGGAGACACGATCGATGCGAACGCGGCTCGCGCCATCGTCGGCGCTCGCAGCGGCTCACGGGAACGTCGAGCGCACCGTCGCGCAGGTCGCGCCGGTCGCGAGTCTCTTCGAGGTGAAGGTCGAAGGGAAGCTCGTACCGGCGTCGGAGGGCGGGGTGAAGACAGGGCGGGCGCCGTCGACGAAGGCCGACTGCGCGCCGAATCCCGTGGTGCAGTCGCTGCCTGCGTTGGGACCGCTCCCCACGTGGCACCCGATGATGTGCGAGTCGACCGCGTAGGCGCCGCCGAGCTGGGGGACCGTGACGGTCCCGGCCACAGTGTCGCAGCTGGTGGCGCTGGCGCTGGCCGACGTCACCTGGCGAATCGCGAGGTACAGGTTGTCGGCGCGGTTGGTCTTGAGGAAATCGAGCGGGGGGTCGCTGTACGGCGAGCCCTGCTTCGCGCTGGCGGTGACGCCCGGCTTGGTGTCGTGGTCCTGGTCCACCTGGCTGATGTTGGCCGCGGTCGGCCAGGTCGCGGTCGTCGCACTATTCAGCGTCAGACCGATGAGGACGGCCGTCTCGGTCGACGTGTACGTCGACCCGATCGTCGAGCCGCTCATCGTCCCCGACATCGTGAAGCTCGGGAGGTTGGCGCCGCCGTCCGCGCTGTCGAAGATCCCCGTCGGGAAGGTCATGCCGTAAGTCTCGCCGCCCGCGAAGCCCGAGCCCTTGAAGTCCGGCAGCTCGACGCCGCACACGTTGGCGGTGTCGGTGATCGCGTTGCCGGCGTCCTGCACGCGGGTGCTCAGGACCCACTGTCTGATGACGCCGCTGCCCGGGGCCAGCATGACCGTGCCGGGCCACGCCACGGCGAGCGTGATCTCGGTGCCCCAGGTTCCGTTGAAGTCGCACGTCGTGCCCGCGTCCGCCGCATCCGGGGCGGCGTCCGGGCCGACCGTCCCGTCGGGGCCGGCGTCGGCGGAGGCGTCGTTGCCCGTGGTCGCGTCGGCCCCGGAGTCCGCGGCGGCGTCGTTCCCGCTCCCCGTGTCCGCTCCCGCGTCGCTGGCGGCGTCGTTGCCCGTCGCTCCGTCGGCTCCGGCGTCCTGCACGGCGCTCGTCGAGCCGTCATCGCCGTCGGCACCGCCGTCGGTCGAGCCGCTGCTCCCGGCGTCCGAGGCGTCACCGCCCCCGGTGTTCCCACCTGCGTCGCCTCCGGACCCCGCGTCGGGCTGGCCCCCGTTGCCGGAGTCGAGCTGGCTCCCCGAATCCTGCGCGCCGGTCGTGGCGTCATGGTGCCCGGCGTCGGTGCCGCCTCCGGTGGCGGGCGGGGGATTGCTGCTGGTGTCGCCTCCTCCGCCGCAGGCCGCGCCCATACCGAGCGCTCCGGATACGATGCCGAGAGAAACAACGCTTCTGGTCCAGCTTCGCTTCATGGAAAGGCACCCTCCGGCTTGGATGAGGACCGAGCCTACCTCACGCCAGAGCATTGGTCTCATCTCGCGATTCACGGCGAAATCGGGAGATGAGGCCAAGGGTCATGACCTCACGCCAGGAACGGCTCGAACGCTCCAGAGCGTCTCGGAAGCCGATCGGGAGCGTGTGCGTGAGTGTGGTGCGGTATCTCGTCCTTGGCGCCCGGCCCGTACTCGGCTAATCGCCGGGTAGCGCGATGCGCCGCCCGCGCCTCCTCCTCGCCTCGCTCCTCGCGGGGCTATCCATGGTGACGTCCGCGCTCGCCCTGGCGCAGGAGGGGCCGGCGGCTGCGCCGGCGGCGCCAGGGCCGTCGCAGCCGGTCGTCACGATGCCGGTCGTGAAGAGGAACGACGGGGCCGTGTACCCGAAGCGGGCCATCGACGAGGGCGTGCGCGACGTCGTCGAGGTGCCGCTCGTGTTGACCGTCGACGCGAGCGGCGCGGTCACCCACGCCGCCGTCGAGACGCCGGCCGGCCACGGATTCGACGAGGCCGCTGTGGCCGCCGCCCAGAAGCTCGCCTTCGACCCGGCCACGCGCGACGGCAAGCCGGTCGCCTCGCGGATCCGCTTCGCCTATCGGTTCGCGCCCCCGCCGGCGGCGCTCTCCGGGCGCGTCGTGACCCTCGCCGGCGAGCACCCCATCGCCGGCGCCGCCGTCGTCGTGCGCGGCGCGCCCGGCGCCGAGCACACGGCGACCACTGACGCGGCCGGCGCGTGGCGCGTCGACGGGCTCCCCGCCGGCACGTACCACGTGTTGATCACGGCGGAGCGGATGGCGCCCCACGAGGCCGACGAGACCGTCGCGCCGGGCGAGGAAGCGAGCGCGACCGACCGCCTGGCGCTGGAGAAGCCGGCCCTGCCGGTCGTCCCGGGCACGAAGGAAGACCAGATCGAAGAGGTCGAGGTGCGCGGGCAGAAGCCGCCGCGCGAGGTGATCAAGCGGACCCTCGAGCAGCGCGAGATCAACCGCATCCCCGGCACCGGCGGCGACGCCCTGCGTTCGCTGCAGTACCTGCCGGGGGTGGCCCGCGCGCCCGGGCTGGCCGGGCTGCTCATCGTCCGCGGGTCGTCGCCGCAGGACACCCAGTCGTTCATCGACGGGACGCCGGTGCCCATCATCTACCACTTCGGCGGGCTCTCCTCGGTCGTGCCGACCGAGATCCTCGACCGCATCGACTTCTACCCCGGCAACTTCAGCGCGCAGTACGGCCGCGCCATGGGAGGAGTGATCGACGTCGGCATGGCGGACCCGAAGAAGGATCGTTTGCACGGGATGGCCGAGGTGAACCTGATCGACACGCGCCTGCTGGCGCAGGGCCCCCTGTTCGACACCGGCTGGTACTTCACGCTCGGCGGCCGCCGGTCCTGGTTCGACGTGTGGCTCGGCCCGGTGCTCACGGCGACCGGGGCGAGCGTCAACGTCGCGCCCGTCTACTACGACTACCAGGCCATCCTCGAGCGCGACCTGGGCAAGCGGTCCAGCGTTCGCTTCGCGCTGTTCGGGTCGGACGACCGCCTCCAGATCCTCCTCAACAGCGTGTCGGCCAGCGAGCCCGACCTCTCCGGCACCTTCTCGACGCACACCGGCTTCTGGCGCGCGCAGGCGATCTACAAGAACCGCTTCAGCGACGACACCGAGCTTCGCCTGGTGGGCGCCGTCGGCCAGGACTTCGTCGACTTCAGCATCGGCGACGTCTTCTTCAAGCTGACGAGCTGGCCGATCAGCTCGCGTGCGGAGCTCTCGCAGAAGCTCGACAGCCGGTTGACGATGAACGTCGGCATGGACATGCTCTACACGCCCTACACCGTCAGCGCGCGTCTCCCTCCACTGCCCAAGCCGGGAGAGCCCCCGCCGGGCCCGTTCTCCGCGCAGGTCCCGCTCGAGACGCAGGTGAGCGACGCGATCTACCAGCCGGCGTTCTACGCCGAGTGGGAGGCGACGCCGCTGCGAGGCACGCGGATCGTTCCCGGGATACGCCTGGACTACACGAAGGACACCCGCTCGTGGGACGTCGATCCCCGCGTCGTCGTGCGGCAGGACGTGACCACCTCCCCGCGCACGACCCTGAAGGCCGGCGTCGGCCTCTTCTCGGAGCCGCCGACGCCCCAGCAGACCAACGCCGTCTTCGGGATGAAGGGGCTGACCGACAACCGCTCGGTGCACTACGACCTCGGCGTCGAGCGCGAGGTCACGCGCAACATCGAGGCGTCGGTCGACGGGTTCTACAAGCAGCTCGACAACCTCGTCGTCCAGGGCCGGGGCAACACGGGCAGCGGCATCGTCTACGGGGCGGAGGCCCTCATCCGGTACAAGCCGGACGAGAGGTTCTTCGGCTGGCTCGCCTACACCCTGTCGCGCAGCGTGAGGCGCGACGCGCCCGGCCTGCCCCTGCGCCTCTTCGCGTTCGACGAGACGCACGTGCTGACCGTCCTCGGCAGCTACCAGCTCGGCCGCGGGTGGGAGCTCGGCGCGGCCTTCCGGCTCGTCAGCGGGTACATGTATACGCCGAACCAGTACGGCTTCTACGACGAGAACACCGGGACCAACCTCGCGCTCGCCTCGTACCCGGTCTTCGGCTCGCGCCTGCCGCTCTTCCAGACGCTCAACCTGCGGGTCGACAAGACGTGGAAGCGCCCGTGGGGCTCGCTCAGCGCGTTCCTCGACGTGGTCAACGTCTACAACGCGGGCAACTCCGACGGGGTCAGCTACGACTACAACTTCACCCACACCACCCAGGTGGGCGACCTGCCGTTCTTGCCGAGCCTCGGCCTCCGGGTGGAGATGTGATCATGGCGGCGCCCCGATCCATCGGCCGTGCTCTCTCGCTGGCGCTCGTCGCGGCCGGCGCGGTCTCGGCGTCGTCGTGCTCGCCGGGGGGCTTCCAGGATCCCACGATGATCCACAGCGTGCGCATCCTCGCCTCCGCCGCCGACGAGCCGTACGCGAAGCCCGGCGACAAGGTGACCGTGAGCGTCCTCGCCTACGACGGGCGCAGCAGTCAGCCCGAGCCGATGACGGTGTACTGGCTCCCGTTCGTCTGCGAGAACCCGCGCTACGACGCGTACTACGCGTGCTTCCAGCAGCTTGGGAAGGGCGACGGCGGCGTCCCCGACGCGGGCGACGGCGGCGCGGGTTCCGCGGGAATCGGCGCGCTCCGGCCGGGGATCGACCTCACGCCCTTCCTCCCGAGCGGGCCCAGCTACCAGTTCCAGATGCCGGCCGACGTCGTCACCCAGCACCCGATGGTTCCCGGCGAGCCTTCGCCCTACGGCCTCGGCATCCTGTTCAACATCGCCTGCGCGGGGCACCTCGAGCTC
>PLYU01000142.1 GCA_003153495.1 Myxococcales bacterium | reverse complement strand
GCGCGCGCGCCTGCTCGGCCGCGCCCGTCACCTCGCTCGCGTACTCGCCGAGCACGCGCAGCGCGAGCGTGTCTCCTTCGGCTTCGAAGCTCGCGCGCGTCGCTTCGATGCAGCGCGCGTCGCGCTCGCTTCGCCGGCGGGCGTCGAGCAGCTCGTCGGGCCTGGGCATGGGCTGCGGGCCGAGGCGCTCGATGGTGTCATGGGCGCGAGGGTCGCTGCGCACGCGCGCCTTCTTGTAGTCGTTGAGGATGGCGCTGTTCACGCGCCCCACCAGGTGCCTCGCGAGATCCGGCTCGTGCTCGGGGTCCCACGGACGGCCGTCCGGATCGATCGCCTCCACCAGGACGCGCTGCGCCAGCTCTTCGCCGGCGTCTCGCGAGCGCAATCGCGAGATGGCGTACGCGACGATCTGGGCGTGCACGCGTCCGAGGTCGACCCGGGCGAGCGCAGCTTGCAGGGGGCTGGAAGGGCGATGGGCAGGGGCCATGGCATCTCCGAGGAGGTCGAAGGTGAGGCCCGGGGGCCCGTGCGCGAAGGGTGTGGCGCACGGACCCCCGGAGCTCGTTCTACTGCGCGGTGTGCGGGGGCGTACCACCGGGCGGCGAGGCCGTCGCCGTCGGGGTCTGAGGAGCCGCCGCGGCCGGGGCGTGAGCGGGCGGCGCGGGGGGCTCGACGACCCCGGTGATGGCCAGCTTCGCCTTGGGCCCGACGGTGTGCCGGGCGGCCCGGGTCGCCAGGGTCTTCGCCGCAGCGGCGACCTTGGTCTTCGGCGCGACGACGCGTGGCTTGCGCGGCGTGTAGCCGAAGTCGGCGAGCGTCGTGCTCGCCGCCTGCGTCGACCCGAACTGCAGGTTCACGTACTGCTTGAGGCCGCTCAGGATCGGGTTCGTGGTGGTGTGGCTGTTGCGCTGGGCGTCCACGCTCGTGAGCCAGTCGGCCCGGGCCTTGTCCGCGGCGTCGGTGAGGGCGATGTCCTTCTGGAGCATCGTGCGGATGTCGGCCAGGGTATGGGTCGCGCCGTTGAGTACGACCGACGGCGTGTTGTCGAGGTGCTTGTCGATCCCCGCGAGGACGAGACGGATCCGGTTCTGGCGGGTGGTCTTGTTCTTGTCTGTGCTGGTCATGGGGTCTTCCTCTGTTTCGGTGATGGTTGTGATGGTTGGTGATGAGGCCGCCCGGCGGAGCACCGTGCTTCGACGTGCGGGTCTCATGGGGTTAATTCCCGAGCGAGGGTGTTTCGCCACGGACGCGACGATTATTTCGTCGGGGTCGGTCGATTTCGGTCCGGGAGGATTTGTTGACGCCTCCCCAGGCTGTGCGGTCGATCACGCGCGATCCCTGGAAGAACAGGGGGATGCGTCAACGGCGCCTCGACGGAGGGTGACGGGAAGGGACGCGAAACGACGTGGCGTTGGGCAACTGGCGGGAAACGACTTAAGCTCGACCTGTGGCGATGAGAGCACTGGAAGAGGCCCTTGAGGCCTTGAAGCGCGACCCGGCCCACCCGGTCCGCACGCGCGTCGACGATCTGACCGTCGAGCTGCGGGCCGTCACGGAACCGGCCCTGCACGCGCCGCAGTCGGTCGTTGGACTCTTCGCGGATGAACCGGAGCTTGTCGACGAGGTCTGCGAGGAGGCGATGCGGACCCGCGAGCGCGATCCGTTGAGGCGGACGGATGCGTAGAGCACTGCTCGACACGGATATTCTCTCGGAGATCCTCAAGGGCAAGAACGAAACGGTCCGACAGCGCGCGGCGGCGTATCAAGCGCAGCTCGGCGATTTCGCGATCAGCACGGTCACCGTCATGGAGGTCGTGAAGGGCCTGCACAGGCTCGGCCGCGAAGAGGCCATCGATCGCTTCCTGTCCGGGCTCGGCATGCTCCAGGTCGTCCCTGTCGATACGGCAGTCGCAACGCTCGCCGGACGGATCTACGCGGACCTCGAACGAACCGGACGCCCCATCGGTCGCGCGGACCCGCTGGTCGCCGCGGCGGCGCTGGTCCACGAATGCGACTTGGTCACTGGAAACGTAGCTCACTTCGAGGCGGTGAGAAGCGTCGGCTATCCGCTGGTGATCGACAACTGGCGGGAGGTTGCCCCGGGCTGAGGCTTGGTTCGCGTGGTCCGCGTACGCCCCTCGTTCCTGTGGCCTTCACGGTTCCGTCGTCGAGTGCCACCCCACGGCGCTTCACTCACGGGCATGCTCCTACCGTTCCCGAACACGCTCCGGCGCCTGTTCAGGCCACCTCAGCGTGGTGGTCAGGCCTGACCTCCATGCTCGGGTGCCTTGACCACCAGGCTGGTCAGCCCTGACCTCCATCCTCGGGTGCCTTGACCACCGCCCTGGTCACCCCTGACCTCCTGCGTGGTGAAGGCACACCAGCGCGTCGAGGGGGGCACCTCAGGGCGCGGGTCAGGGTGGATCGCCTCGGTGGCGTGGAGTGGCCAGAGTGTCGGTCAGCCAGGTGGGAACCGGCCGGGACGGCGCCCGGAGTGAGGAAACTGGCGTACCCACGCATCCCGGGCCCCGTGCACACGGCCTGGCAGCGGCATGGGAGCGTGGCTGCCCTCGACCCCCGGCTAGCGCCCCTACGTCCGCCATGGTCGAGGCAAGATGCGGTTACTGGCTTTCGGTGCGCCAGGTAAGCTCGTAACGTGAGCGCCTACGATGGGGTTGCGAAGCGGAGCCGCAACGCCAGCCGGGGTTCTGCTGGCCTTTCACCGCTGCCGCCAGTGGCGTCAGGCCGCGCTCGCCGGCGAGCTCGGCGTGACGGTCGAGACGCTTCTCCGTTCGCTGCACGCTCTGAGCGACCAGGGGATGCCGTTGACGCGCGACGACTCAGACAAGCCTCACGTCTGGTGGCGCGTGCCCAAGAGCTGGGCTCCCTCCGGGGCTCTCTTCGCCCGCGAGCAGACTCCCGCGTTGCTCAAGGCGCTCGCGCGATCGCCGCGGAGCCGGGATCGTGATGCTCTGCTCCCCGGAGCCAGCCAGCGCACCCTGTCCACGGCCACGCGCGTGCCTGTCGTGGACGGCGCCACGCCCGGCAACCGAGCGAAACCACTGGCAGCTCGCCGGCACGGCCCTGGATCTGTCCTCCGGGGCCGTGTCCGCCCTCGCCCCTGCCTATCGCCCGCGCCGCCCGACCGAGACCGTGCTCTTCGGCATCGTGCGCGAGCACCTCGAGACGTTCCTCGCGCACGCCCGCGAGAGTGTGGGCTTTCGGCGGGCCACAGGTCCTCGCACCATGACTCGGAGCCGAGCCACGCGTCGCGATCCTCGCCCGCAGAAATCACAGCGTAGCCGAGGGGGGCCGAAGAGAATCCGTGATGCGTCACTTTCTGCGCAGAATTCTTGCCCCGCTAGTGATGCTGCCGGCGGGCATGCCTTCGAGCTCCCTTGCGCGAGCGCTGGTAGAGAGCCCCGGCGCGGCGTAGCGACTCGCGTCGCCGCTTCATGCGGCAGTCCCCCGCGCAGTAAATCTGACCTCGGTCGCACGGTCCGCACACGTAGACCTCGCGGCCGCAGAGCGCGCAGAGGAAGACACTGGGCTCGGGCTCGGAGGGGGCCCCTCGCATTCGGTCGGGCGCTGCCCCAGGCCAGCCGCGTGATTCAAGTCGGCGTCCTGCCCCAGGTGTCTGCTCATCGCGGCGCCTTCTTCGGGGGCTCCCGTACGTACAGCCAGCGAGGCACTTTCGGATCGAAGTCCACAACGCAGCTCGGGGCCTTCTGGGCCACGACTTCCGCGCCGATGCGAAGGATCTCCGTCTGACGACCAGCGGCCCACGGGTAGAGCTGGTCCCACACGTCCAGCGATGTCGACATGATGATCGCGACGACGTCGCCTCCACCGAATTCCCACTCGACCGACGCGAGCCGATCGCCTTCGGAGTAGTGACGATGCGAAGGCCGCGACCCAGGCGAAGCTTGCTGCGGAGCAAGCCGAAGCGGCGCCACTGCGCAGTCAGCTGACTGAGTACGTGGCGTTCGTGAAGGCGAGGTAGACGACCTCAAGCACCGACGACAGGCGCGCCGAGAGCTCGGCCTTGCCCGGCACCTCGAAGGGCACGTGCTTGTCCGCGAGCGTCCGCTTGGCGCGCACGATGCGCTGCGCGATGGTCGGCTCCGGCACGAGGAACGCGCGCGCGATCTCCTCGGTCGTGAGCCCCCCGAGCAGGCGCAGCGTGAGCGCGACGCGGGCCTCGGTCGAGAGGACCGGGTGGCAGGACACGAACACGAGGCGCAGGAGGTCGTCGCCGACGTCGCCCTCGTCGATCGCCGCCTCGAGCCGGGCGGCGGCGATCGACCCCCGCGTCTCGAGCTCGCGCCCGAGCTCCTGGTGCTTTTGCTCGACCCGCTTGCGCCGGCGCAGGGCGTCGATCGCGCGGTGCTTCGCCGTCGCCATGAGCCAGGCGCCCGGGTTGTCGGGGATGCCCGAGCCGGGCCACAGCTCGAGCGCGGCGACGAGCGCGTCCTGCGCGAGCTCCTCGGCCAGGCCGACGTCGCGCACCATCCGCGCGACGCCGGCGATGACCTTCGCCGACTCGATCCTCCAGACCGCGTCGATCGCGCGATGCACCTCGGGGGCCGTCACGGCCGCCGATCAGAGCATCTCGGCGCGCGGGTGCAAGCTCGGGCGCTACTTGCCGATCTTCTTGCCGATCGCCTGGTTCTCGGCCATGAGCTCGGGCGAGATGTTCGTGAAGTCGGACAGCTCGTACACGCGCCGGAGCTCGATCATCTCGTCGTCCGAGGCGGGGCAGCGGCGGGCCCACTCGACGGCCTCTTCTTTGGACTTCACCTGGATCATCCAGTAGCCGCCGAGCAGCTCCTTGGCCTCGGTGAAGGGGCCGTCGACCACGGTCGGCTTGCCGCCGGAGAACGTCACGCGCGCGCCCTTGGCGCTCGGCTGCAGGCCGTCGAGGCCGAGCAGGACGCCGGCCTTGGTGAGCTCCTCGTTGTACTTCGTCATGGCCGCGATGGCCTTCTCGTCCGGGAGCGCGCGGGTCTCTGCCTTCGCGCCGGGGTACATGAGCATCATGAATCGCATGGGGGGGCTCCTCTCGTGGCGAGCTCGGCGTGACCGGTCTCTCCGGTCTGCCCGCCCGTCATAGAGTCACGACGAACGAGGGGGGCGGGGATCGACATCTCCCCGGTCGAATTGGGGGCAGACGTCACCGATCGCCAAAGAGCCCCGGGTGGCGCCCTCCGCCTCACGCCCTGGCAATCTGCGGAACGTTCGAGAAGTGCGCGTCCTCGGTGAGGAGCACGAGGTCGTGCTGCAGCACCAACGCGGCAATCCAGATGTCGTTGGTGGGAATGGGGGTTCCCTGTCTCCTCAGCTGGGCGAAGACGCTGGCATAGTGGTGGGTCGTCTGCTCGTCGGGATACCGGACGTCCACGCGCGACGAGGCGAGGAAGCGCGTGAGGGCCGCCTCGTTGCGTCGCCCGGCCGCGCCCACCGCAAACCCGGCACGCAGCTCGGCGAGTACGATGAAGGGCAAGGTCAAGCGGTCCGCGGCGCGCACGAGCGCGACCGCCTTCGCCTCACCACGCGCCGCCGCGCTGTACGCATTCGTGTCGAGCGCGAGCCTCACCGCCAGAGGTCCGCGTCGATGTCCCGCTGGTCCGCGAGCGCCCGATCCACTGCCGGATCCTCGACCCAAGACGCGAAGAGGAAGTCGACATCGTGGTGCTCGCTGTCCTCGCCCTCCACGCCGGCGCCCCGCGCCAGCGCTTCCACCGCGACCTCGTTCAGGCTCTTGGCCTGACGCGCTGCCCGACGCCGCAAGGCCCGATCGACGACCTTGGGAACGTTGCGGATCGTGTACTGAGTGGCTTCGGATTTATGCCTGCGCAACATGCCTGCACTATAAGCGACGGCTGCATGCACGTCGAGACGGGCGGCCATCGACGTGCTGCACGAGACCGACAGCCGCCGCGCGCGTCAGGTACTCGCTCACCGAGCCCTTGGAGATCCCCACCGAGGCGGAGATCAGGCGCTGCTTCAGCCCGCACTCGTATCGCAACCGCAACACTTCTCGAATTCGTCGCATCGTATGGCGCTCCGACACGTGTCCCTCTCGAGCGCCCGGGGCACCCGAAAGTCACGGCTCGTCACGACCATCCGTGTCGTCGCCGCTCCGCGGACCGATCCGCGGCGCGAGGGCCGTTCAACTCGAACGGCCCGCCGTCTTCAACCCCGGACCCCCACCCCCTGCCCATGTGCGCCGGAATCGGTGCCCAGGTGCGTCGGAATGCCTGCCCAAGTGCTCCGGAATCCCTGCCCAGATGCCGCCGGAATCGGCGCCCAGGTCACGCCGGAACGCGCGCCCGGGTGTGGCCGGAATACGCAACTACGCCGCTGCCGGAGGCCGCGTCTTCGCGTCGCACTTCCACTACGACTGGTTCAACTCGGGCCCGTTCGCCGGCGCGAACCTGACAACGTGGGTTCCGGGGGCGAACCCGATCAACGACGCGGTGCCCTTGCCCGTCAACCTCTTGACCATGATGGATGGCGGCCCGGGGTGTCCCGGGGGCGTCGCCCTTCGGGAGTGGCTCGGCAACGTCGGTGCGCTCACCAACGGGCAGCTTCCGACCTGGTTTGCCCGCCTCGTTGCCGTTCGGGCCGCAGTTCGTCATCCCGGGGCCGCCGGGCGCGCAGCTCGGCGGTGGCGGCGAGCCTCCTGAAGAACTACCGGAGGACCCGCTGACGGAACCACCGGACGAACTGCCGGATCCGCTACCGGACGACCCGCTCCCGGAGCTACTTCCTGAACCGCTACTGCTCGCCGATCCGCTCCCGCTCCCCGAACCTCCGCTGGACGAGGACGACAAGGCATCGGGCGTTTCAGCGTCGCCGCTCCCGTTCCTGATACTGGAGCCGTTGCCGCTCGACCCGTTCCCGGATCCGCTGCTGTCGCCCCCATCGGGAGAGATCGATTCCGAAATTCGCCCGCCGCATCCTGCGAGCGCGAGAGCCAGAACCAACGCCTTGGCGATCGAGCCCCCGCTGCGAAGCATCCTCGAAGGGTAGCGCTCGGGAGGATCCAAGCCACGACGAAGTCCGCTGACAAAGCGTGCCGTCTTCATCGACGATGAAGTTGGAAGCGGTTCGGCGGTTATCTCTTCCCTCTTCCCTCTTCCCTCTTCCCTCTTCCCTCTTCCCTCTTCCCTCTTCACGGGCCGGTCCCGTCGCAGTCGCCGCAGGCGCCTCGGGAGAGTTTGCGTCGGCCGCCACCGCTGATGCGGTCGGCGTCGCCGCCGCACCCGAAACGATCGGCGATCCGGACGCACTGCCAGAGAGCGGCCGCGGAGCCGCACACGCGGCGCTCGCCCAAGCGGCACAAAGGGCCCACCTCCCGGCTCGCACGTACGCAAGCCTAGCGCGGTCCGCGGCACGACGCGGTGGCTTCTGAGTGGGCGATGGCGCGGTCCCTTCCACTCGATCGACCCCCGAGAATCCCCGCCGCGCGAGATCTCCCAGCACGCGACCGTCCCCGCTGCAGCCTCGTCACGTCGGACATGGTTGAATCGTCGGCGCCCGCCTCGAATCGTAAGAGTTCCAAAGCACGCTTGCGGACCTCGTCACCGTCCCCCTACCGCCCGCATCAGCTGCCGCTGCGCGGCCGCGAAGAGGACGAGCACCGGCGCCGAGAGTACGACGTTCCCGGCCATCACGATGTGCCAGCGCACGCCCGTTCCCTGCTCGCGCAGGAGCGCCACGCCGAGCGGCAGGGTGCGCACGCCGTCGTCGGTCGTCATCACCAGGGGCCAGAAGTAGTCGCTGTAGTGAAGCACGAAGCTCACGAGCAAGAGCGAGACGAGCGTGGGCCTGATCGCCGGGGCGAGGATCCGGTAGACGATGGTCCACTCGCTGGCGCCGTCCATCCGCGCCGCCTCGATCAGCTCGTCGGGAACGCTCATCATGGCCTGCCGTACGAGGAACGTCCCGAGCGCGCTGGCGGCGAACGGCAAGATCAGCGCGCCCATCGTGTCGACCATCCGCAGCTTCGCGAACATCAGGAAGACCGGCACGAACGTCGCCTGCGCGGGCACCAGGAGGCACGCGAGCACGACGCCGACCGCGAAGGGGCGCCCGGCGAAGCGCAGCTTCGCGAGGGCGTAGCCGGCCGGCAGGGCGAGCGCGACCTGCGCAGCGGCGATCGAGCCGGCCATCACCGCCGTGACCGCCGTGTAGCGCCAGACCGGCATCGCGGCGAAGACCTCCCGGTACGCGTCGAGATCGAGATGCCGCGGCAGGGGGGCGGTCGGATCCTGCACGATCTCCTCGAGCGTCTTGAACGACGTCAGGACCATCCACGCGTACGGGAAGAGCCACGCCGCGGCCGCCACGGCCGCGACGAGCCACGGCAGGAGGCGCGCGCGCGAGGCGGTCATCGCGCTTCTCCCGCCCGCGCCCGCCACACGCGCAGCTGCAGGCCCGCGAGCGCGAGCAGCAGGAGGAAGAAGACCACCGCGAGGGCGCTGGCCTTGCCGACGCTCAGGTTCAGGAAGATCTGCTCGTAGATCGCGTAGACGAAGAGCTCGGTGGCCCGCGCCGGACCGCCCTGCGTCATGATGCGGACGACGTCGAACGCCTGGAAGCTCGTCACGAGGGTGGTCGTCGCGACGAACGCCGCGGTGGGTCCGAGGTGCGGCATCGTGACGTGCCGGAAGCGCGCCCAGGGGCCCGCCCCGTCGAGCGCCGCGGCCTCGAGCAGGGCGCGGGGGAGGCTCCGGAGGCCGGCGAGGAAGACGACCATCGCGTAGCCGGTGAGCTTCCAGACGCCGACGGCGGCGAGCGCCGGGAGGGCCCAGCGAGGGTCCCCAAGCAGCGACGTGGGCGGAGCGCCGAGCGCACGCAGTGCGCCGCCCACGATGCCGCCGTTGCCGTCGAGCATCCACATCCACAGGAGCGCCACGGCGACCCAGCTGACGACGTAGGCGCTGAAGATGCTCGTGCGCGCGAGCGCGAAGACGCGCCCGGGACGGTCGACGAGCAGCGCCAGGGCCAGGCCCGCGGACATCGTGCCGGTGACGACCAGCCCGCTGTACACGGCCGTGTGCAGCGCGATGTGAAAGAGGTGACCGTGCGCGGCCAGCGCGCGGTAGTTCGCGGCGCCGACGAAGCGCGGCGGCGTGAGCAGATCCCACGAGAAGAAGCTCTGGTACGCCGCGACGCCGATGGGCAAGACGAAGAAGGTCACGAGCAGCGCCAGCGTCGGCGCGAGCATCGCCCAGGGGTGCCACCGCGCGCGCGGTGTCATGCGGGCGCGCGCGCCTCCTCGCGCGCCTCGTCCATGAGCTCGTGCGCGTCGCGCCCCGTCAGGACGGCCTCCTCGAGCCGGGGCTCGACGACGTCGCGGGCGAGGCGGAAGAGATCCGGCGACCAGGGCCACGGCGCGACGTCGGCGAGCTGGTCGTACGCGACGCGATCGTTGGGGTGGCGCTCGTACCAGCCCGTGTCGACGAGGCGCTTCACCGCCGGGCGCGTGACGGGCATGTAGCCGGTGCGCGTCGCCCACTCGAGCGTCTGCGGGTCGTCGCACAGCCAGCGCAGGAACTCCCAGCCCGCCTTCTTCTCCTCTTCCGGTGCGGCGCGCAGGAGGACGAGCATCGTGCCGCCCGTCGGCACGCTCGCCCTCGCGCGGCGTGGCAGGGGCGCGGCGACGACGGGGAAGCGCGCGTTGTCCTCGAGGTAGCGGACGTACGCGGTGCTGCTCCACATCGTGGCGACGCGCCCCTGCAGGAAGCTCTCGTTGGTGGCCTGCCACGCCTGGTAGTCGCGCCCGGGTGGCGGCCGCATGACGCGATCGACCCGCACGAGCCGCTGCCAGAAGCGGATCGCGTCCTCGCCGGCCGCGTCGCCGAGGCTCACCCCGCCCCCCGGCTCGATGAGCCGCCCGCCCGCCTGCCCGAGCGCAGCGACCCAGTACCACCACGAGATCGGGACCTCGAACCCCCAGCGCACCTGTCCATCGGCGCCGCGCCGGGTCAGCCGGCGCGCGACGGCGGAGAGCTCGTCCCACGTGCGCGGCATCTCGGCCCCCTCCTCCTCGAGGATGCGGCCGTTGGCGAAGGCGATCGGCGTCGACCGGTTGAACGGCAGCCCGAAGAGCGGCTGGCCCTCCGCGCCCTCGAACGAGCCCCGCTGGGCGAGCTGGGACACGAAGGGCAGGTCCCTAGCCCCGTCGTAGTCGTCGAGGGCCTCGAGGACGCCGGCGCGAGCGAGGTACGGCAGGACCTCGAGGACCACGTGCGACGCTGTGGGCGCCGCGCCCGCGGCGATCGCCGTGCGCAGCTTGGCCAGCGCCTCGAAGTAGTCGCCCTGGTGGACGGCCTTCACCCGGATGCGCGTCTGGCTCGCGTTGTACCGCTCGACCAGGGAGAGCAGCACCTTGCGGATGCGGTCTCCGTACGCGTACCAGAACGTCACGACGACGCGCCCCTCCTCGCGCGCAGGGCGCACGCGCCGGGCGCAGCCGAGGTGCCCCAGCGCGAGCGACGCAGCCCACGCACGGAGCAGCTCGCGACGAGCGATCACGCCAGCGAAGTTACCACGGACCATCGTCATCCCGGGATGGGGGCGCCGCGCCCGCATGAAACCCGTCACGGTTCAAGACACGCGCTCGCCCGCCCCCTCCGCGTCGAACAGGAGCGCTCGCGAGGCGTCGATGGCGACCTTGACCTCGTCTCCCCGCCGGTGCGCGTCGAAGCCCCGGGCGCGTGCGCGGACGTCGCGGTCGCCGACGCGGACGACCACGTGGGTCTCGGCGCCGAGCGGCTCGACCGCGACGACGTACCCCGGCGCCCCCGAGCCTCCGAGGTGAACGTCCTCCGGCCGCACGCCGACGTCGAGACGCTCCGGCAGCTTGCCCACCGGTCGGGGCAACCGGAACGGCCCGGCGACGATCGCGTCGCCCGTGACGCGGGCGGCGATGAGGTTCATGCGGGGAGAGCCCAGGAACGCGCCGACGAAGGACGTCGCGGGGCGCTCGTAGATCTCTCGCGGCGTGCCCAGCTGCAGGAGCCGCCCGGCGCGCATGACCGCGATGCGGTCGGCCAGCGTCATCGCCTCGACGTGGTCGTGGGTCACGTAGAGCGCGGTCGCGCCGAGGCGCCGCACGAGCTCGCCCAGCTCGAGGCGGATGTCGCTGCGCAGCGACGCGTCGAGGTTCGAGAGCGGCTCGTCGAACAGAAACACGCGGGGCTTGCGGACGATGGCCCGCCCCATCGCGACTCGCTGGCGCTCGCCGCCGGACAGCTCGCCGGGGCGCCGGTCGAGCAGGCGCTCGAGCCGCAGCGTGGCCGCTGCTTCCTCGACCGCGCGCTCGCGCTCGCCGCGCGGCACGCCGCGCATCTTGAGCGGAAACTCGATGATCTGCCGAGCGGTCATCTGCGGGTAGAGGGCGTACCCCTGGAAGACCATGGCGACATCGCGGTCCTGCGGCGGGACGCCTCGCATCGCGCGGCCCGCGATCGCCACGGCGCCGGAGTCCGGCTCCTCGAGGCCGGCGACGACGCGCAGCGCCGTCGACTTCCCGCAGCCGCTCGGCCCGACGACCACGACGAGCTCACCGCGCTCGACCTGCAGCGTCACGCCGTCGAGCGCCGCCTGACCGGGCGCGAAGCGCTTGGTGACGCCGTCGAGCTCGACCTCCGCGGCCACCGCGCTCACTCCGGCGTCGACTCGCGCCACCACTTCGCGGCGCAGGCCAGGTCCTCGACCGTGTCGATCTCCATGTACCCGCCGTGCGTGTCGACCCTGTGGAAGGCCGACCCGCGCTCGATCATGTCCTGGAACAGCTCGATGAGGTACGCGCGCTCGAACGTCTTGCCCGGCGTGCGCCACGGCCGGCCGGCGTGCTGACGCTTCGCTTCGTCGAAGGCCGCCACGATCTCGCGCGCCCCGTCGGCCGTGAACTTGCCCACTCCGATGAACTCGCCGCTGGCGCGCTCGGACGGGATGTGTCGAGAGAGCTCTACGACGCGGTCGCCCTCGGCTCGCAGCTTCTCGGCGTCGGTCTCCGGGTGGAGGGAGCGGTCGACGTAGCGGCGGCGCCAGTCGGTGTCGCAGGCGAGCACCTTGTCGTGGGGCGACGCGATGAGCTTCTTCACGGTCGAGCCGCGGTACACGATGTCGGCGTACGACGAGACGAAGCCGCCCGTCAGGTGCTCGCGCGCGCAGAGGAGCGACGCCAGGATGTTGTTCTGCTCCCAGTCGCGGTTCTCGACGTACGTCAGCTCGGGGTAGCGGCCGCGCAGCACGTCGGCGCGGTAGCCGCAGATGAACACGACGTCCTTGCGGGCGAAGCCGGCGGCGCCGAGCGCGTCGAGGACCCACTCGAGCATGGGCCGCCCCATGACCGAGACCAGCGCCTTGGGCAGGTCGTCCGTCTCGTGCTGCAGGCGGCTTCCCCGCCCTGCGCCGATCACGATGGGCCGCATGGCCTGTACGACTATCATGGAGGCGGCATGGACGAGCTCACGATCGGCATGGTGACCGACCTTCACTTCGGTCCCCCGGCGCTCAAGGACGGCAAGCTGCGGAAGATGACGCACCTGGCCCCCGAGCTGACGCGCGACTTCGTGCGCTCGATGAACGACGAGGTGAGGCCCGACCTGGTGGTCAACCTGGGCGACGACATCGAGGACGAGTCGCGCGAGGCCGACCTGGCGAGGTACGGGGAGTGCCAGGCCATCCTGCGCGGCGCCAGCGCGCCGGTCGTCAACGTGGCGGGCAACCACGACATGGTCCACCTCAACCGCGAGGACATGAACGCCTTCTGGGGACGGAGCGGCCCGCTCTACTACTCCCTCGACCGCGGGGGCTGGCACCTCGTCGTCCTGCACACGCTCGAGAAGAAGGACGTCGAGATCCGCGTCCCGGAGCCGCAGTTGGAGTGGCTGCAGGCAGACCTCGCCGCGACGCGGGCGCCGACGCTCGTCCTCATGCACCACTCGGCGAGCGAGCAGTCGCTGGACGACTCGCGCTGGTTCTTCGGGCTCCCGCACATAGCGCTGGTGAAGGAGCGAGCTACCTTGCGGCGCATCTTCGAGGAGTCGGGCCGGGTGCGAGCCGTCATCAACGGCCACCTGCACCGAAACCACCTCGACGTCATCGGCGGCATTCCCTACGTGACCGTGCAGAGCATGATCGAGAACCTGGACGACGACGCCCCTGGGCGCGCGGCGGCCGCGCACGCGATCGTGCGCCTGGCCGAAGGGCGCATCGTCGTACGCGTCCGCGGAGACGATCCGGCGCGGTATCAGTTCGAGTGGTGATGTTGCGAGCTGGCGCGCTGGCGGCGCTCGTTGCGGCGGGGGGGTGTGGCCGTCCGGGGACGACCTCGGCGTCGATCGCGTCGACCTCGACCTCGACCTCGGCGTCGACCTCGACCTCGACC
>PLYU01000251.1 GCA_003153495.1 Myxococcales bacterium | reverse complement strand
CGACGAGCGAGCGGGAGACGTGAAACGCTCCCGGAGACTGCCACTTGGTCGGCGCTCTGCCGCGGTGTTCGGCGCGCTTACCCAACCGTCCCCGCTTCTTCAGCGAGTGGTACTCAAGGTTGGCTGAGTACCACTTTGAGTACCACTTTTGGGTGTCGCAGCGTAACGGATGGATCGTCCGGGTAACGCCAACGCCGCGAATTCCTTTACTTCGTCACGAGGAGAAACACCATGAAACGCCTCTGTCGCAACTTGACACGGTAGGGGTCGTAGGTTCGAAACCTATCGCGCCTACAAAGAAATCAACGGGTTAGCTGGCCTTCTCCTCTCCTCGGAGCACCACCTCGGCCGTCGGAGCACCACTTGGAGCACCACTTGGTGCTTCCGGGATGGTGACGCCTGCGCCCTCGACGAGACGAAGCACCCGTCCGATGCTCTCGCGCTGCTCGACGGGCTGCACCGTCGAGTAATGCGCGCGCATGCGGTCGGTCAGGTGCCCCGAGATGCTCTTGGTGACGAGCGCCTCCACGTTGGAGAGGCGCGCGAGATCGTTGAACGTGCGGCGGAGCCCGCGCGGGGTGAACCTCATCTCCAGCCCGATCAGCGCGCCCACTTTCGTGAACGGACTGCGCAGGCAGTGCTCCGAGAGGAAGCCGCCGTCGGCGGCCGGGAAGAGCAGGTCCGACGCGATCTGCTCTGGCGTCTTGAGCTGCGCCCTCTCGTGCTCGCGGAGGACTTGGATGACCTCCGCAGGCACGTTGATCCGCTGGCGCAGCTTCGTCTTGGTCGTGTTCATCACCTCGTCGCCGAGCGTGTGGGATCGGCGGACGAGGACGACGCCCTCGTTCCACTTCACGTCCGGCTCCCGTCCCGTGCGGCGAAGGGGCCGCATCGAGGACGGTCGGAGACCGGTCGCGAAGCCGAGGTACGTCATGGCGTAGTGCTCGGGAAAAACCTCGCGCATGCACGCGAGAAACTCCCCGACCCGTTCGGGCGGCAGCGCGTTCGGCTCCTCCTCGGTGTACGTCTCGTGCTCCGACGTGTCGAAGTTCGAGACGCCCTCGGCCGGATCCCCCGGCAGACCAAACTCGCGCTTGGCTGCCTTCGTGATGACGCGCAGGATCGCGAGCCAGCCGTTCGCCGTCGTCGGCGAGTAGCGGCCAGCCAGGATCAGCCTCGCGACGCCCGTCTTCCAGGTCTCCACGTGCGTGACGCGGAGCTGGTCGACGAACAGATCGCCGAAGCCCGCCGCGCCCTCGCTGCCGCGGATCAGGTGATCGAGGGTGATCTTCCAGCGCTCACGACTTCGAGCGCTCTTGATCTCCCTCTGCGTCACCTTTCTCTCGAGCAGCAATGCGGCGTATTCGGAGAAGCGCGTCTTCTGAGGCTGCACTGAGAGCTGGCCCGCGCTCACGCGGGATCGCTCGTCGTGCAGCCACTTGAAGGCCGTCGCCTCGTCCGAGTCGGGCAGCACCTTCCTGATCTCTCGCTGATTGCCCGTCGTCGGATCGAGAACGCGGGCTCGCACGAGATGACCTCCTTCCTTTCGCTTGAAGATCCCCGGCAGCCGCGTCGGGGCTACCCAGGTCTTCCACCTTCGGATCCACTTCGTTCTGTCCATGTGCTTCTCCAGTGGTTGGAGGCGCACCCGGACGATCCACGACCAGCGTACTGGGTGGGTCGCCGCGCGCAACTCGGTCGAGCTCCTCGCGGGTGAAGAGGAGCGGGCCCGTGCCGCCTCGGCGGCCTACGGGGCGGAGGCGGCCATCGTGCACGGCCCTGCGGATGGCGCCGGTCGGATCGGGGCCGGTCGTGTCGTAGGCCAGACGTTCCGCAGCCTCGCGCGACGTGTAGTAGCGCTCGCCCTCGGCTGGTGGTGGGACGTCGGCGCTCGCGGGCGGGGCGCGCTCGGCCCGAGGGCGTCGCGCGCGGGGTGCGCGCGGGCGGGACACCCGGGTCGGCTCGCGAGGCGCGGCTGGCGACGACGCAGCCCTCGGCCTCCGCGAGAGCGTGAAGTCCGGCGGGACGAAGCCCCGGTGCCGCGCGTAGGGCACGAAGACGCCCGGGAGCTCCTGCTCGAACAGGGCGTCGGCCTCGGCGGGCGACTGCGCCACGCGATCGAGGAGATCCCGGAACGGACGCATGCCGGGTGTGGCGGCGTCACCGACGTCGGCGATCATGCCGATGGTGGCCTGCCAGAGGAGCGACGCGAGGGGGTCCGTCGCGTCCCAGCCGGCCACGATGCGGGCGAGCATGTCGCGACGGGTGCGCATGCAATCGAGTGACGGCTGCACTCGGGCGAGCGTGTCGTCGATCGCCGCGACGGCGGACTGCAGCTCTCGGGCGTGGTCCGCAAGGGCCACGTTGAACGGCGCCATATCCGCGCGGGACAGGAGCTGCCGCAGGTGTGACTGGAGGTCAGCGACGGCCGCCTTGAACGCGGCCACGTCGCTGGTCCACGAGTCCACCTCGCCGATCAGAGAGGTGACCGTGTCCAGCGCGCTCGTCGGGGTCAAGGTGGACGCGACAGCGTGGGCGAACCACCGCTCGAACTCGTCGCCGCCCTTCACGGCGCGCAGCACGGCCTCGGGCGGCTTGCGGATCCGCGCCGCGATCTCCTGGAACCTGTCCAGCATCGGTTGCACGCCCGGATCCATCGTCCCTTGCCGTCACGAAGCCTAACTCGCGAACTCGGCATGTCGAGGGATTCGATCGTGGCGGTGACGGCGTTCTTGTCGCGCATGCCGTCACCGTCGGCGCTGCGACCGGACGGCGTAACGCTCCGTAACGGATCGCGAGGGCGTCGGCGTCGCCTCGAGATCGGCGGACAGGTCGGCGCAGTCCGGAACCGCCCTTCGGCCGATCGACACCTCGTCGCGGCCCGTCGGACAACAAAAAGGGCTTGGGTCGCGTAACGGTCCGAGTTCTTCCCCATGAAATGTCAGGTGAATCGGGCGCCTGCCCGCCGCCGGTACATCGCAAGCCTCCGGGGACCCGAACAGGTGCGGATCGAGCGGAGATCGTGGACCCCCCTGGCTCGTGAGTGGCTCTTACGCGGCTCGTGGACGGCTCGTGAGTGGCAAAAAGCGCGGGTAATGTCGAGGTTTCTGCCAGGGACGCCCGGAAGGCGTACCACCCGCCGAGCACTGGCCCAGGGCGACAAGTCGGGGCTGCGCCCCAGGCGCCCAGTGAACATCTCGCTGGCCGCGATCGTCGTACGCCCGTGAGGCGTGGGACGTCGATGCTCGCTCGATCCGCCCCCGTCACCGCCACCCTGCTGGCCGCGAACGTCGCTCTCTACGGCCTCGAGCGGGTCGCCTACGCCGAGGGCCACGACCCGTGCCGCGTCTACGGCCTGGTGCCGGCGCACTTCGAGCCGAGCGCCATCGTCACGAGCATGTTCCTGCACGACCCGAGTACGCTCCTGCACGTCGCCGGCAACGTGGCCGCCCTCGGATTTTTCGGCGGCCGGGTCGAGCGCGTGCTCGGGCACGCGCGGTTCGCGCTGCTCTACGTGGCCTCCGGCGTCGGCGGCGCCCTGCTCCACGTGCTCGTCAACCCGGGCGCCACCGAGCCGATGGTCGGGGCCTCGGGCGCGATCTGGGGCGTGCTCGCAGCAGCTGCAGTGATCTACGGCCGCGCGACGCTTGCCTTCGTCGCGACGCTCTTCGTGGAGAACCTCTGGTACGCGTTCTTCGGCGGCGGCGAAGGCATCGCCTTCGGCGCTCACATCGGCGGGTTCGTGGTTGGGTTCCTGGTGCTGCAGATGGTCTTTGAGCTCCGTTGGCTCGGAGGCATTCGGCCGTCGTGAACTGCAACGGAGCTCGATCAGCTCCGGAAGGCCTCCGCCATCTCAGCCAGCGTGCACGCCCCCGGTGGTGGTGACGCGCTTCACACCTCGCCTGGACTCGAATCAACAGAGGTAAGCTCGGCTTGTGACGATCCTCGACGAAAGCTTCCTTGCCCGGCTTGAGCAAGCCCACGCTAACGACCCCGACGCGACCGACTACGCGGACGTCGACCCGATGGTCGCACGCTTCCAGCAGCGCTTCCCGATCGACAGACTGCGCGAGCTCTCGGGGCTCGCGCTCCTGAACGAGCTGCACGGCCGGCAGAGCCAAGACTCGCTCGCCTACTGGCTGGAGTTCAGGGAGAAGCCAGACTTCCGCGCACGGCTCTTCGGCAGCATCCGTGGCGGCTCAGCGCTCAAGTTCGGGATCTACCAACGCGCCGAGGATGGCGAGTGGTACGAGTATGGGGGGCAGAGCGGCACGCAACGGAAGCTTTCGATGGCGGAGGCGATTGCCATCGGCGAGAGACAGCGTGACCAGCTGCTGCGGGCGCGAGAGGTCGTCGCGCGTCTCCCCGAGGACCCCGCCCAGGGCCGCTACGACACCTTGCAGGGGGACATCGAGACCGCGGCGCCAGACCTGGCTTCGTTGGCCTTCCTCCACAAGTACCTGTGCCTGCAGTTCCCCGACAGACTCGATGATTTTCACTCCTACACGCACCACGCGCATCACCTTCTTCTGATGGGGCAGGAGCCGCCGCCACGGGGACTCTATACGTCGGCAGGGAGAATGATTTCCGCCTGGCGCGAATTCAGCCGGCGCCGAAACCTCCCTGAGGTCGTCTTCTCTCACCTGCTTAACCTGGTCAACGGAGCGCCCTTCTCATGGTGGCGCATAGGAACGAGCTCCGGCGACACCGGCGAAAGCGTGTGGCCCAGCATGAGGGACGGCGGCCTCGTTTCCCTTGGCTGGGGCAAGCTAGGCGACTTGAGCGCCTTGATTGCCGGACGCGTGGGTAGCGACGCGAAGGAGGCGATTCGCGAGACTCTTGCAAAGCATTACCCGGAAGAGACACCGCAGGTGCGCGGCAAGAGCACGAACCAGATTTGGAGCTTCTATGCTCGCATCCAGGAGGGCGACCACGTGCTCGCCGCCGACGGCCAGACGATTCTCGGGATCGGTCGCATCAAGGACCCTTACGTCCATTCGCCTGGCCAGCGATTTCCGCACACCCGCGCCGTCGAATGGCTCCAGACAGAGCCATTCAGAGCTCCGGACCGCACGGGGCTCCTGACAGCCGTATTCCCGATGGACGGCCACTGGGCGCCGCTGCTCGCGGCTGTACAGCGCCTGTCGTCGCGGTCGAGCACCTCCACACGGACCGAGCCAACCGCCGACCCACAGCCCAAGGCGACCCTGCCGGCCCTCGATCCCACCACCGACGTGATTGCCGAGGAGCTCCGACGCAAAGCCCAGGTCGTGCTCTACGGTCCCCCCGGTACTGGAAAGACGTGGCACGCAGCACGGGCGGCGGGGGAGCTGTCCGCGCGCGCCACGTTCGGTCGCACCTGGCTGGATCTCTCTGAGTCCGAACGAGAGGGGCTTCTTGGGCGGGGAGACCCCCGCGCTCAGCGCATCTGGACCTGCACGTTCCACCCGTCCTACGGATACGAGGAGTTCGTCGAGGGGCTGCGACCCACCGCAGCTACGGGACAGCTCTCCTTCCAGGTTCAACCCGGACTCTTTCGGCGCGTGTGCGCACACGCCGCGGAGGTTGAGCGTGGACGTGGAGAACCACGCTACCTAATCGTACCCCCTGCACGGACGCCGTT
>PLYU01000248.1 GCA_003153495.1 Myxococcales bacterium | reverse complement strand
CTTCGGCTCCAGGCTCCACCACGTTGCGCCCCTCTCGACACCTTCCCCCCGCTCCGGCGGGGGGAAGGCCGGGTTGGGGGGCCGCGAGAGCCAGGGCGGCTTCTTCCCACTAGCTGCCCAACGTCACGGCGCACTCTCGTGCTCAAACACTCGGCGCCTCTTTGCGAAAGTAGGGCTAGAACGACGTCAACCACGACCACACGTCCTTCGGGGTCCAGGTATTGATGCCGTCGCAGCAGTTCCCGGGATCCGCATCGACGGGAGCGGGGGTGTGAACTGACTGGGTCACGCACCAACGGAGGGGATGCCCAGCCGAGCATCCGGCGTAGTTGGTACAGATATGCCCGACGCTCCCGCCTGAGACAGGCGGCTCGAGCGCGGTCCCTGGGTTGTCGTCTGACGAGGGAAAAGGGGTGCAGCCGTTGTTCTGGACGAACTTGTCGCGCATCGAATACGAGCTGCCGATAGACAGTATCGTATCATTGAGCCCTTCGATCTGCATGTATGCGACGGGGTCGGTGGTGCTGCCTTGCGGGTCCGGGTCGCAATTGCTGAGCACCCCTCCTTCGTAGAGCACGACGGCATGAAAGATCTTGGCGCGGGCACACGCGAGTTCGTAGCTCATGCCGGAGCCCCAACTGAAACCATCGGAGATGATGTGCGTCGTGTCGACACAGAAATTCTGCTCGATGAGGCTGACCATGTCGTCGGTGAAGGTCAGGTCTTCTCCGCCGGAATTACCCCATCCGTTGCCGAGCCCGTTGGGCGCGACGAAGATCGCGCCATTCTTCGACTGTTGCTGGAGTCCGTTGTAGGCAAAGTCGTACCCACTGCTTCCGCCGTTGTCCATTCCGGCGGACGTACCGCCACGCGGGTGATACACGAAGATCAACCAGTAGGCGTGGTTCTTGTCGTAGTTGTCGGGAAGCCTCACGTCGAAGCCCCGGCCCCCATGCGCCAAGGAGTCACTGCCGATCTGACCTGGGCCCGAGATCGTAAGCCAGCCGCCGGTACCGTAGCCTGGCTGATCGCCCTTGCACGTTCCGCCTCCTTGCGTCCCGATGGGGAACACCGTGGTACAGGCAGCACCCGTCTCGTTCGGGTCCGTCCCAAACGTCAGCGTCGAGGTCTTGCCGCAACCGGGACTCGGCATAGCGGTGCCCCCCTCGCTGACCGTTCCTGAGTCCCGGCCGCCGTCCCCGCCGCTGCTGCCGCCCGAGCGGGCGCCCGAACCGGAGCTGCCGCCCGAACCGGAGCTGCCGCTGGAACTGGAGCTGCCGCTGGAACTGGAGCTGCCGCTGGAGCCCGAGCCACCGCTGGAACCATCGCCCCCCCCATCCCCGCCGACGCCCGAGCCGCCGCTGTCACCGCACGCAACGAAAATGGCCATCGCAACGACGAGCACCAACAAAGCACGACCACGCATGATGAATTCTCCGTGCAGAAGGCCAGAGTCTCTCGCCGAGCGAATCGGTATTGCCAGGAGCCCCACCCTCCCGTCAGGGCTTGTAACCGGCGGCGACGACATTGCTCTGGACCAAGCCATCGGCCTGGTCCGACGGGTATCCGGAAACAATCGCGCCTTCGTAGAACGTCCCCGCGCTCAGATTCGCGCCACCGCCGGGTTTGCAGCAGTCTCCGCCGCTTCCCAAGACAATCGCGCCCTGTTTCTTCATCGGGCTGTACCCGCCAGGCAGCGAGCCCTTGTAGAGGGTGGCCACGCCGCCGGACTGCGCGTTCCCACCCTGGAGCGTGAACTCGGTCGTCCCGTTGTTCTTGAGCATCGCCGTGACGTACTGGCTCTTCATGGGGACGTTGTTCGAATTGCTGGCGGTGCTCCCTCCCGCCCAGAGGCCCCACTCGAGATCGGCCTGGACCCAGGGGCCGGATCCGGTGCACGGCGCGTTGCCGGAGAACCAGCACTGGCTGCTGAAGTTGATCGCGTCCATCGCACCGGCGCCGTCGGCTTTTCTATCCGTCTCGCTGTTCCCGTAATCGAAGCAGCATCCGCCGTTGTAGTGCGTACCGCTGGTGACCATGTAGATCCCCTCCGGCTGGCTTCCGGCTGGAACACCGGACTGCGAACCATCCCGCCAGTAGCTGTTGCCCGCATTGATGTAGAGTGAGTAGACTTTGCTCCCGCCAACGTGCAGCGATTCGGTCGCCGCCGCGGCGGGGCTACTCTGAGTCGAGCCAGCCACCACGCTCGATCCCTGGTACCAGAGGTCGTTCCCTTTGCCGGACTGGTCGTAGACGACGGTGATGACGCACGTCGTGCCGGAACAGAACGCCTCCTGAGCGGCGCCGTTCGCGAAGCCTCCGCGCGCGAATACTGCGATGTCCCTGGTGGTTCCGTCCGACCGCCTGACCTGGTAGAGGTTTCCGGCGTACGAGCCGTAAAGCGCCCGCACCGTGCTGTGCGCGGCGACGCACGGGGTGCCGCCGGCCCCGTAGATGTCGCAGGGCCCGGTGGTTGCTGTGCCGGAATCTGCCGTTCCAGTCGAACTGCCGTCTCCCGAGCCACCGCCCGACATCGAACTGCCGCTCGAACCGGAGCTGCTGCTCGAGCCGCTGCTCGGAGCAGAGCCGGACGAGCCGTCGCGGTCGCTCGCGGGGATCGAACTGTCGGATATGCCGTGAGTCATCGGAGACGACCCGACGCTGGATCGCGCGGCGCCACCATCGTCCGAGGAATTGGGCGACGGGTCGGTGCCGGGACCGCACGCCATCAGAATGACCGTCGCTGTGACGGACGCGAGAGCACGAGCAAGCATGAGACTTCCCCCCTTCACCCGGGTGTTCGCAGGGCCGCCAGGACCCGCGTTCGCTTCGTCCGAAACGACCTTGATCCCATAAACCATATGACCGCCAAGCGTCAGTGGCAGAGCGTCTGCGACAGCTTCGCGGTCCTGGTGCCGGCACACCTCCGCACCTCCCTGCGATCTCACGAGGTGATTGTTCTTGCCGGATTGGTCGTAGAGGACCGAAATCGTGCACGCCGTGCCTGCGCAGAATGCATCTTGCGCAGCCGCCGGAGCTGGCCCCTCCCGAGCTACCGCCGGACCCATCGTTTCCGCTCGACCCGGAGGCGCTTCCCGCCCGGGAATCCGGCCGGTCCTGCCCCCCGGTGGCATCGGGAACGGAGTCCGATGTCGCGCCGCCACCGGGGCTGCAGGACCAGAGGGTCGGCGTCACCGCGAAGAGCCCCAGGAGGCAGTGGACACGCATCGCAGGGGGCAGTGGCAGGCCGCGCGCAGTTCCGTCATCCCTTCGCGCGTCGCGGCGACAGAGGCGGCGGTGCGCTCGAGGATGCCGTAACGTTCCGGCCCTACTGGAACGACCTCGGGCCGCGCCTATTCGTAGCGGGGCGGAACTCTGCCCGGTGACGGAACCTCGTTCCAAGACCCACTGCATGACCGAATGGCCGCCACCCGCCAAGAGCGGCCCGCCAGGCCGCGGAGGATATTGAACATGTACGGCTTGACGAGATGCCTGAACGCGTTGTTCGCGGGGCTCACGACCTCGCTCTTGTTGGCCTGCAGCCCGTCGCCCGGCGACGGCGCACAGGTCGGCGGGGACAGCTCGAGCGGGAGCGCGACTTCGAGCAGCGGCTCGGGCAGCAGCTCCGGCTCCAGCGGGAGCTCGGGCAGCAGCGCTGCGACCGGCGACGCCGACGCCATCGTCGATGCCGCCAGCGTCGGCGACGCCGGCGCAGCGGCGAGCGGTTGTGAGCCCTCCAAGGCTGGCGATGCCGGAGATGTCATCGCCACCATCGACAACAGCGGGCCCTGGAATGACACCTCGGGCACTCACATCCAGGCGCACGGGGGCGGGTTCATCAAGGTCTGCGATACCTGGTACTGGTTCGGCGAAGACAAGACCCTGAACACGAATGGCACGGGCAACTTCCACGCGATCAGTTGCTACGCCTCCAAGGATCTCGTCCACTGGGAGCATCGCAACAAGGTCGTCACCACCAGCACGGCCTCCGTGCTCAACAACGCGAGCCTGATCATCGAACGGCCCAAGGTCATCTACAACGCTTCCACGCATCTCTACGTGATGTGGGCGCACTGGGACATGGAATCCTGCCCCGGGGGCAGCGGCGGCTATTGTGATTCCGAGGCCGTCGTCTTCACCAGCCCCACCGTGGATGGCAACTACACGTACGTGGGCCACTTCCAGCCCGGAGGCGACGGTTCGCGAGACTGCGCCTTGTGGCAGGAGCCTGACGGGACTGCGTATTTCATATCCACGGGGGGGCCGGGTGGGAACGCGGCGGGCGACTTTCGCGACACGGAGGTCTACGAGCTGTCGAGCGACTATCTGACGGTCAAGAGCCCCACGAAGATCTGGCCCGCGGATACCCGCGAAGCCTACGCGTTCTGGAAGGTCAACGGTACCTACTACGGTGTCAGCTCGGCCCAGACTGGCTGGGCTCCCAACCAGGCCGCCTATTTGAGCTCCACCGGCTCGATCGTCGGGCCGTGGAGCAACACCTTCGCTCCCCTTGGCAACGGCACCTCGACCTGGAGCTCTCAGCCCACCTACGTGATCCCGATCGTCGGCAGCCAGACCACGACGTACATCTACGCCGGCGACATATGGAACTCCAACAACCTGAGCCTCTCGACGTACCTCTGGCTGCCGTTCACCTTTGACGGCCAGGCGTGGCACCTGAGCTACTCCGCTCAGTGGTCCATCAACCTCGCGACGGGCGTCGTGTCGACCCATTAGCGACGCGGAACTGGGTCGCGTCGGTGGACCTGCGGTGTCAGCGTCCCGCGGTCTCGATGGCGCAAAGGACCGCGCGGGCTTTGTTGCGCGTCTCTTCGGCCTCGCTCGCCGGGTTGCTACCTTCCACGATCCCCGCGCCGGCGGTGACGACGAACGCGTCGTCCTTGCAGACGGCCGTGCGGATCGCGATCGCGAAGTCCAGATCGCCCGTCTTCGCGACGTAACCCACGGCGCCGCCGTAGATGCCGCGGGGGCCGGCCTCGAGCTCGCGGATGATCTGCATCGCCCGGACCTTCGGCGCGCCGGACAGCGTGCCGGCGGGGAAGGCGGCGCGCACGACCTCCAGCGGAGGGGTGGACGCCGGTACGCGCCCCACCACTTCGCTGACGATGTGCATCACGTGCGAGTATCGCTCCACTTCCATCTGGCGCAGGACCTTCACGCTGCCCACCTCGGCGACGCGTCCGACGTCGTTGCGGCCAAGGTCGATGAGCATGACGTGCTCGGCGCGCTCCTTGGGGTCGGCGAGAAGCTCGCGCTCGAGCGCTGCGTCCTCCCCGGGCGTCGCGCCGCGCGGTCGCGTCCCGGCGAGCGGCCGGACGGTCATGACGCCGCCCTCCAGGTGCACCATCGTCTCCGGACTGGCCCCGGCGATCTGCGTCCGCGAGCGGTCGCCCGGCGCGGGTGGCAGGTCCAGGAAGTACATGTACGGGCTCGGGTTGAGCACGCGCATCGCGCGGTAGACGTCGAACGGGTCGCGCCCCGCCTGCGCGACGCGGAAGCTCCGCGCGAGGACGACCTGGAACGCGTCGCCCGCCGCGATGAGCTCCTGCGCGCGACGCACCTTCGCCGCATACGCGGCGTCGTCGACGTCGACCTCGACGTTCGAAGGGAGGCGTGCCCGGTCCGGGAGGGCCAGCGGCGCCAGGGGAGTGGGGTCGTCGAGGTCCGCGCGGGCCCTCTCGACGTCCGCCGGGTCGTCCGCCGCGATCGTGATCGTGTGCGACACCGAGTCGAAGACGACGATCGTCGACCCGCCAAAGAAGCGCCCCAGCGGCGCAGCGGCGCGAGCGCCCCAGCCCGGCACCTTCTCGATCGCGTGCACGAGGTCCCACGCCAGATAACCGACGTAGGAGTGCGCGAACCTGGCGGCGGGGCTGCCCCCTCCCGAGCGCGGCTGCGACGGCTCGAACATCAGGCGAACGGCCTCGAGAGGGTCGCGCGCGCCCTTCACGGTCTGCAGCGGCGCCGGCTGGCCGCCCGCGCCCACCCACTCACCGTTCGCCAGCAGCGTCATCTCGTGCTTCGGGCGGTACCCGAGGATCGAGTAGCGACCGGAGCGCTCGCCGCCGACGACGCTCTCCAGGAGAAAGGACGCGGCGCTCCCGGCGGCGCGGCGCAGCGCTGCGTAGGCCCGGACGGGCGTGAGAGTGTCGGCGACGAACGTGAGCGTGGCGACCAACTTCAGCTCCTTCCCGGGATGGCGAGCAGCTCCCGCGCGCGGGTCGGGGTCGCTGGCTCGCGCCCGATCGAGCGCGCGTAGGCCGCCGCTCGCGCGACGAGCGGCGCGCTGCCCTCCGAGAGCACTCCGCGGTCGATGTAGATGTTGTCCTCGAGCCCCACGCGCGCGTTTCCGCCGAGCCGCATCGCGAGCTCGGTCATGGGCTGCTGCCACCTTCCCACGGCGGCCACCCCCCAGCCGGCGCTTCGCGGGAGCAGCGAGCGCATGTAGAGCACCACGTCCTCGCGGGCCGGGATGGCCCCCTTGATGCCCAGCACGAGCTGGAAATGCAGAGGCTCGGTGATGGCCCCCTCCGCGGCGAGCGTGAGCGCTTCGTGCACGTGGCCGACCTCGTAGCACTCGAGCTCGGGCACCGCCCCGGCCGCGCGGATCTTCGCCGCGAGCTTGCGGATGTCGGGCCGCGAGTTGACGAAGACGTCATCGCCGAAATTGATGCTCCCGCAGTTGAGCGTCGCCATCTCGGGGCGGCACGCCAGGGGCCCCGCCCGCTCGTCGAGCGGCATTCCCACCGCGCCGCCGGTCGACGGCTGGATGATGCAGTCGCACTTGCGGTGGATCGCCTCGATGACCTCGGCGAAGCGCTCGCTCGCCTGGGTGTTCTGGCCGTCGTCGGTGCGGACGTGCAGGTGGATGACGGCGGCGCCGGCCTCGCGGCACCGCGCGGCCTCGTCCGCGACTTCCTGGGGCGTGACCGGCAGATGCGGCGTCTGCCGGCGCGTCAGCTCGGCGCCGACGATGGCCGCCGTCAGGATCACGTCCGACCCTGCCGGCGGGGTCACGATGTCCGCGGCTGCGGGGGCCGGGCCGGGCGGCAGGCCGGGCATGTACAGCTCGCGCGGCTTTCTCTGCAGGCCCCGCGGGACGACGCACGTGCCGACTGCGCGCGCGACGAGGACCGGCTCCGGCAGGACGTCTGCCGCGCTCGGGGCGAGATTCTCCGCGCGGACGTTGGCAACGACCTTCTTCGCCTCGAAGCGGATCCTCCTGCTCGTGTTGCCGACGCTCAGCAGCTCCGCGGTCGCCTCGAGGTAGTCCCCCGCGAAGACGGGCGCGAAAAACTCCACGCTCTCGTACGCGCGGAAGAGCCCCTCGTCGCCGTCCAGCCGGATGAGCAGCTCCGTCGCGAGATCGCCGAACAGTGCGAGCATGCGGGCGCCGTCGACCAGCTCGCCCGCGTAGTGCGCGTCGTGCGCGCTCATTCGCACGCGCAGGGCGACCTTCGTCCCGATCATGCTTCTGCCATACCACGGCGCGCCGTGACCGTGACCGTGCCGCCCACCGCGACGCTAGCCCTACTTTCGCAAAGAGGCGCCGAGTCTACGCACGAGAGGCCGTAATTTAGGGTGCGCCACGACGTCGCGCGCCTAGCGGAAAGAAGGCACCCTGGGCCTCGCAGCCCCCCAACCCGGCCTTCCCCCCGCCGGAGCGGGGGGAAGGAGGAGAAGGCGCACGCGAAGAGGAGCGCGCGGGCACGCTGCCAAGGTGCTCGGCGATTCGCGCGCAGCAGCAGCGC
>PLYU01000271.1 GCA_003153495.1 Myxococcales bacterium | reverse complement strand
CGAAAGTAGGGCTAGGAGTGTGTCGTGAGGTGGCGCTCCAGAAAGGCGATCTCTTTCGCCACGACCTCTTCGAAGCCGGCGCCCATGTAGTAGTCGAAGTGCCCCGCGGGCAGGACCTGGACATCTGCCTCCGGGATGCGCCGCGCCATCCGGAGAGTCGGCGCCGCCGGGGCGATGGAGTCCGCTTGCGCCACGGCCAGGAAGACCGGAACGTCGATGCGCTCTACGTGGCGCGCGGGCATGTAGAAGGACACCGCCAGCGCCGCCCGGGCGCTGACGCGATTGACCCAGCGGCCGCTCGCCTCGACGTCCGGCGGGACCAGCGAGCGATAGCCCTCGTAGCAGCCCGGCGCCGTCATGAGGGCGACCTCCCCGGGGCGGCCGAGCAGGCCGACGTAGTTCGGCCCGCGGCCGAGGAGAGCGAGCGTCCAGTCGAGCAGGGCCGCGCCCGCCGCTCGCACGGACGTGGAGAAGGGGATTCGCCGCGCGCTTGCGAGCCCGCTGGAGAACGGCACCTGGGAGATCGCCGCGGCGATGCCCGGCCTCTCGCTCGCGATCCGGAGCACGTGGCCTCCACCGAAGGACGACCCCCAGAGGGCGATACGCGAAGCGTCGACGTGCGGCAGCGTCCTGGCGAACGCGATCGCGGCGCGCCAGTCGTCGAGCTGCCGGCCCACCGAGAGCAGCTCGCGGGGCTGCCCCTCGCTGGCCCCGTAGTGGCGGTAGTCGAAGGCCAGGACGTGGAAGCCGGCGCGGACGAACCGCGTCGCGTAGGCGTCCAGGCCCAGCTCGCGCGTGGCTCCCAGCCCGTGGCCCATGATCACCAGCGGACCCTTGCCGGGGCGGTCGGCGCGGTACGACCACGCCGCGCAGCGAACGCCGCCCGAGGGAAAGGTGACGTCGTCTCTCGTCATCGTGACAGTCTACCGGACATGACCTCTGACCTCTCCTACGTCGCGTACTCCGTGCTTCTCACCTGGGTCATGCTCATGACCGGGAGCCTCGTCCGCGCGCGCGGCTGGACGCCGCATGGCTTCGTCGTCGCCCTGGGCAACCGCGACGACCTGCCCGCGCCCTCGCCGCTGGCCGGGCGCGCCGACCGCGCGGCCAGGAACATGCTCGAGAACCTGGTGCTCTTCGTGGCCCTGCTCTTCGCGGCCCGCCTCGGTGGCGTCGACGGCGCGAAGCTCGCCCCCGCGGCAGGCGTGTTCTTCTGGGCGCGCGTCGTCTACTTCCCCGTGTACCTCGCCGGCATCCGCGTGCTGCGCACGGTGGTGTGGGGCGTGAGCCTCGTGGGTCTCGCGATGATCCTGCGCGCGATGATGTAGCCGGGCAGGGCGGTGGGGGGGGGGAAGCTTACTTCTTGCGCTTCTTCTTGCCGGCCTTCCTGGAGGGCTTCTTCTTCGCGGCCTCCCAGACGCCGAGGCCGGCGCCCGCCGGGTCCACGAACACGCCGAAGGCGCCCATGCCGCCGGGGATCTCCATGTAGCCGACCTTGATGGTCGCCCCGAGCTTCTTCGCCTTGGCGATCGTCTTCTTCACGTCGTCGACCTCGACGTACGGGAGCCACGAGGTCGGCGCCTCGGGCGCGGGCTTCTTCATCATCCCGCCGCCGACGCCCTTGCGGACGTCGATCATGTTGTACCCGCCGAGCTCCTTGCCCAGGTTCTGGACCTTCCACTTGAAGAGGCCCTTGTAGAACTTCTTCGCTGCGCCGACGTCGTCGGTGGACAGCTCGATGTGACAGAACGAATTGGGCATCGCGAGACTCCTTCTCGATGAGGGACGACGAGGCTACGCGCGTGCGACGGGGAGGTCGATGCTACACTTGCCACCCATGCCCCCGGTCCCGAACCAGCGACGCAGAGCACCCCATGGCTCGACCTTCTCGCCGAGCGTCGGTCGCCGGCGAAGACAGCAACACGCCGGTGCGGGAGCAGCGATGGTGCTGGTCGCCCATTGCACAGCCCGCTCCCCGCGGTGATACTCGCGCGCATCGAGAGTGCAGGCATCCGCGCCAAGACTCTCGTGACACCATTGAAGGAGACTCGTCATGCCGAAGATGCTCGTGACCCACGCGGTCGTTGATGTCGAGAGATGGCTCAAGGGCAAGACCGAGCGGGCGGCGGTCATCGGCAAGTACGGCACGAACGTGAAGGACCACGTCGCCGCGGACGGGAGCAACAAGATCGCTGTCACCGTCGACGTCCACGACCTGCCGGGCTTGCAGGCGATGATGGCCTCGCCCCCGCCCGAGGCCGCAGCCGCCATGGAGCGCCACGGCGTCGTCCCGCCGCTCACCGTGTACATCGAGAAGTAGCCCGAGGGCTCCGGTGCGCGGCAGGACAGCTCGCCGCGCGCCGCTGTCGCGATCGCGAGAGTGAGCACCTCCGGGTTCGCGAAAGTTCTGCGCTTCGGTGCGGTTGTTGCGCCGAGCAGAACGGCCCGGTGGAAGTCGTCACCTCGAGCGACCTGGCGAGAGAGGCAAACGGCCTGCTGGCTCCGTGCTTGCAGGCTCAGGCGAGGGATGAAACGGATCCCTGCGTCGCCGATCGAGGCTCAGTTCTACGTCGCAGGGCGCGTGCATCCTGCTCCCGGATTGAACACGATTGCGCACGCTGTCAGCATCCGGGGTCCCCTCGCGCCGGACCTTCTCGCCGCGGCCTTGCGCCGACTCTGCGCCGCGCACGACGCGCTTCGGAGCCGCATCGAGGAAGCCGGCGGGGCGGTCGTCCGCGTCATCGCCGAGGAGGGTCCGCGAGAGCCGCTCGACGTATGGCCGGCCGCCGACACCGCCGACGCGATCGCGGGTGAGGTGGATCGCGTCCGGCGAGCCCTCAGCCCAGAGTCCCTCCCGTGGAGAGCCGTGCTTCTCACCCACGGCCCGGAGAACCACACGTTCGTGTTCGCGGCTCACCGGTGCGTCTGGGACGAGCGCTCGACGACGATCTTCGGCGTCGAGCTCTCGGCACACTACGCGCGGGGCGCCGGGCCCGAGGGGCCGAGCGGGCCGGTCGTCGACTCGACCACCGCAGCAGCCCCCGCGAGCATCTCGGCGCCGGCGGCCGCCGGAGGCGCGCGACGGCTCGCCGCAGCGCTGATCGATGTCCCGGCGACGCACGGGTTTCCCACGAGAGGAGCGAGACCGAAGGCGGCCGAAGCCGACTCCGCGGGCTCCGAGGTCGCGTTCGACCGAGGCACGCAGGCGCTCCTCGGAGAGATGGCGAGCGGTTGGGGGGTCGAGCCCTTCCTCGTGCGGGCGAGCGCGATCCTCCATGTGCTCGCTTACTACTGCGGACAGGACCGGGTGGCGATCGGTCTGCCCTTCGACGTGTCCGGGGGGCCCGGTGAGAGAACGCGCCTCGGCAGCTTCACGGCCATGCTCCCCGTCGGCTTCGATGCCGCGGCGCTCGACTTCGAGACCCTGGTCGGCGAGCTCGCCAAGCGAGTGCGAGAGGCTGCAGCGCACGCTGCCACCCCCTTCGATGCCATCGCCAGGGAGCGCGGCGCGCGTGGCGAGCCGTTCGCCAATCCTCTCTTCCAGATCGCGTGCATCGAAGACGCCGATCTCCATCTCACCCTGGACGGGTGCGAGACGAGCCTCCGACAGGTGAGGCCTCCTCCCCAGCAGCTCGACCTCTTCCTGCGCGTCACACCCGGCGCGCTGCGGATCGCGTACGACTCGCGATGGATCGGGGAGGACGTCGTCCGGTCGTTCGCGCTCTCGGTGGTCACGTTCCTCGCAGCCGCGCTTCGCGAGCCGCGCCGTGACCTCTACGAGCTACCCTTGCTCGACGACAGCACGCGCGAGGCACTCGTCGGCGACGCGCTGCGCACCGCGGAGCCGTCGCTGCTCGAGGCGGACCTGTACCGCCTCGTGACGCGCCACGCGACGCGCGAGAGCACCAAGATCGCGATCACGGGCGGCGGCCGGGAAGTCAGCTACGGGGAGCTGCTCGCGGCGGTCGAGGCCCTCGCGGTCGCGCTGGCCGCGTCGGGGCCCGGAACGGACGGCCTCGTGGGCATCTGCCTGCCGCGCTCGGTCGACATGGTCGTGGCCGTGCTGGCGGTCCTGCGCAGCGGAAGCGCTTACGTCCCGCTCGATCCCGCGTTCCCCGAGCAGCGACTCGAGTACATGGTCAGCCACTCTCGCCTCTCTTGCGTCGTGACCACGCGCGCGCTGAGGCCACTGTTCGACCGCGCCGGCGTCCGCGTCGTCGACATCGGCGTCGCCGCCGCGAGCCGGGAGGCTGCCCCGCCGCCAGCGGCCGTCGCAAGCGACGCGAGGGCCTATGTGATCTACACGTCGGGCTCGACGGGCAAGCCGAAGGGCGTCGCCGTCCCCCGGCGGGCCGTGACCAGCTTCTTGCTCAGCATGCTCTCGAGGCCCGGCGTGGGGCCGGACGACCGGCTGTGCGCCGTCACCACTCTGTCGTTCGACATCGCGACGCTGGAGATACTCGCGCCGCTCTCCGCCGGAGGCACGGTCATCATCGCAACCGAGGAAGAAGCGCGCGATCCGCGCCTGCTCATCGCGCTGCTCGAGTCTCACCACGCCACCATGCTGCAGGCGACGCCGATCACCTGGCAGCTGCTCTGCGCGGCGGGGTGGTCGGGGGACCGCGCGCTCACCGCGCTCTGCGGCGGCGAGGCCCTGGTCCCTGCGCTCGCCCGGGAGCTCGTGCCGCGCGTGCGCGCGCTGTGGAACATGTACGGCCCGACCGAGACCACAGTCTGGTCCACGTGCCAGCGGATCGAGGCCCCCGAAGCACCCATCTCGATCGGTACGCCGATCGCCAACACCGCCGCTTATGTCGTCGACGGTCACCTTCGGCCCGTCCCCGCCGGCGTCGAAGGGCGCCTCTTCATCGGCGGCGTCGGCGTCGCCCTCGGCTACCTGTATGACGAAGATCGGACACGACAGCGCTTCGTACCGGACCCTTTTCGCGGCAAGGGCCGGATGTACGACACGGGGGATCGCGCCCGCCGGGACGCGACCGGTAACCTCTATCTGGTCGGACGCACCGACTCACAGGTCAAGCTCCGCGGGTTTCGTATCGAGCTCGGCGAGGTCGAAGCCTGTCTGTCGACCTTCAAGGGCATCGAGCAGGTCGCCTGCGCCGTGCGGCGCGACGATCCCGAGGCCCCGGAGCTGGTGGCCTACTACGTCCTCGCGTCGGGCGCGGCCGAGCCGACGGTGGCCGATCTGCGCGCCCACTGCCACCGGGCGCTGCCCGTCTACATGGTCCCCTCGCGATTCCAGCGTCTCTCCACTCTCGCACGAACGCCCAATGGGAAGCTGGACCGAGCCGCCTTGCCGAAGCCCGACGCGGATGCGCCCGCGAGCCGGAGGCCTTCACTGCCCCGGAGCGACATCGAGCGCACCATCCTGGACATCTGGTGCTCCGTCCTCGCGATCCCGTCAGCGAGCGTCCACGACAATTTCTTCGAGCTCGGCGGGACGTCGCTCGCGGCGTTCTCCGTGGTCTCCAGGATGGGTCGTCAGCTCGGCGTCGAGCTCTCGGTCCTCACGATCTTCGAACATCCGACCGTCGCGACCCTTGCGGAGCACCTGAAGGGCGACCGCGCCCAAACTTCGGCGATCCGCGAAGCGCACGAGCACGCGCAGGCGCGGCGACGGACGGCGGCTTCGCCGACCGCCTTCGACGTCGCCATCGTCGGCGCGGCCGGCCGTTTCCCCGGAGCGCGGAACCTCGACGAGCTGTGGAAGAACCTGTGCGATGGCCGCGAGACCGTGACGTTCTTCCGGAGAGACGAGCTCGATCCGCTGGTCTCACGGCAGGATCGGGACGACCCGAGCTACGTCCCGGCTCGCGGCGTGCTCGAGGACGTCGACCTGTTCGACGCAGCGTTCTTCGGTATCAGCCCGAACGAAGCCGAGCTCATGGCCCCGCAGCTGCGCGTGTTCCTGGAGGTCGCGTGGGAGGCATTCGAGAACGCCGGAACGGTCGGGGAGAAGATCCGCGGGCCTGTGGGCGTCTGGGCCGGGATGGGCAACAACTTCTACTACCTCTACAACGTGCTCACCCGGCCCGACAAACTCGCCATCATGGGCGAGATCGCCGCCGAGATTGCGAACGAGAAGGATCACATCGCGCCGCGGATCTCGCACAAGCTGAACTTGACGGGGCCGAGCGTCAGCGTCCACACGGCGTGCTCGACGACTCTGGTCGTGATCGAGAACGCCTACCAGGCCCTCGTCTCGCACCAGGTGGATGCCGCGCTGGCGGGCGGCGTCGACATCCGGACACCGCAGAAGAGCGGCCAGCGCCACGAGGAGGGGGGCGTCTTCAGCATCGACGGGCACTGCCGGCCTTTCGACGCCGACGCCACCGGGACGATGTTCGGCGAGGGGGTCGGCGCCATCGTGATGAAGCGCCTCGACGACGCGGTGCGAGACGGCGACACCATCTACGCCGTCATCAAGGGCGCCGCGATCAACCATGACGGCGGTCACAAGGTCAGCTACCTCGCGCCGAGCGTCGAGGGGCAGGCCCGCGTCATCGCGACGGCGCTGGGCATCGCCGACGTGAACCCGGACACGATCTCGCTCGTCGAGGCCCACGGAACAGCGACACCCATCGGAGACCCCATCGAAGTCGAGGCTCTGACGCGCGTGTACCGCGCCTTCACCCACCGCCGGGGCTACTGCGCGCTGGGCTCGATCAAAGGCAACATCGGCCATGCCACGACGGCCGCGGGCATCGCAGGCGTCCTGAAGGTGGTCATGGCGCTCCGCCACGGGAAGATTCCCCCGACTTTGCACTTTCGCACGCCTAACCCTCGCATCGACTTCGCGAGCAGCCCGTTCTTCGTCAACGACAAGCTCATCGACTGGAGGCCTGAGGACAAGGCCAGGCGCGCGAGCGTCAGCAGCTTCGGGTTCTGCGGAACCAACGCGCATGTGATCCTGGAGGAGGCGCCGCCGAGCCCGGCCACGTCCCCTCCTGCGAGGCCCGCGCAGCTCGTGCTGCTGTCGGCGCGCAGCCGCGCGGCTCTCGACGCGACGGCCGAGAGGGTGGCCAGCGCGCTCGCCGGAGCCAGCCCCGCCGCGCTGGCTGACATGGCTTTTACGACCCATGTTGGCAGAAAGCGCCACGAGCACCGTCGTTGCGCCGTCGTCTTGCGGCCCGACGAGGCGCCCGTCCACCTGGCGCAGGCGGCGGGCCCCAGGTCGGCGTCGCTCGAGTCCGACGTCGAGGACCCGCCGGTGGCCTTCATGTTCCCAGGCCAGGGTGCTCAGTACGTCGACATGGGGCTGCGGCTCTACCAGAACGAGCCGCGGTTCCGGGAGACCGTCGATCGGTGCGCGACGGTGCTTTCGCCCGAGCTGGGGTGTGACCTGCGCGCGCTGCTGTTCCCCGATCCGTCAGACGTCGAGCGGGCCCGAGAGTCGCTGAACCGCACGCAGTACACTCAGCCCGCGATCTTCGTCATTTCCTACGCGCTCGCGTCGCTCTACCAGCACTGGGGCGTGCGGCCGTCGGCCTTCATCGGCCACAGCATCGGCGAGTTCGTCGCCGCGACGCTCAGCGGCGTGATGGAGATCGAGGACGCCCTCAAGCTCGTCGCCGCGCGCGGGAGGCTCATGCAAGGCCTCCCCTCGGGCTCGATGCTCTCGGTCCGCTTGGCGGTGGAGGCCCTCGCTCCTCGCCTGCCGGCCGGCGTCGACCTCGCCGCGGTCAATGGTCCCCTCCTCTGCGTCGTGTCCGGGCCGACGCCCCTCGTGGCTGCGCTGAGCGAGACCCTCTCCGCGGAGGGCGTGCCCTGCCGCGTGCTGCACACGTCGCATGCGTTTCACTCGTCGATGATGGATCCTGTCGTGGAACCATTCAGCCGGGAGGTCGAGCGCGTGCGCCTTTCGCCGCCGCGCATCCCGTTCGTGTCGACGGTGACGGGCGAGTGGATCGAGGCGTCGCAGGCGACCTCCCCCTCGTACTGGGCGAGGCACTTGCGATCTCCGGTCGAGTTCTCGAAGGCGCTCCGGGTCTTGCTGAGCGACGGCGCACGCGTGGTCCTCGAGTGCGGGCCCCGTCGCACCTCGGCGGCGCTCGCGCTGCAGCAACGCCCCGCCAACCCCGGCCGCGTGGTGGCCGCCATGCCCGACAGCGCGGAACCGGACGACGAGTATCCGAGCTTGCTCTTGGCCCTGGGGTCTCTGTGGCTCAACGGTTGCTCCGTGGACTGGGCAGCATTCCACGAAGACGAGGTGCGGCGGCGGCGGGCGCTCCCGCCGTATCCGTTCCAGCGCAAGCGCTACTGGATCGAGCCCGGAAGCACGGTGTCCTTCGGCCTCGGCGGGTCGGGCGCTCAGACGAAGCCGCGAGCGGGCGCAGTATCGCCCGAGCACACCGGGAACGACGGGGAGAGCGTCGCCGCCTCCCCGTCGCGAGATGGCAGCGGCGAATCCACCCGGGACCAGGCGACGGCTTCCGTCGTGGCGCTGCTCGAGGAGCTGCTCGGCCACGAGCTCGAAGGGTTCGACGAGGACGCGCCCTTCATCGCGCTCGGGATCGACTCCCTGATCCTGACGCAGCTCGCCCGGGCCACGCGCGTGCGGCTCGGCTTCGACGTGAGCTTCCGGCAGCTCGTCGAGCGCTACTCCACGACCAAGCTGCTCGCCGGCGCCATTCGCGACCGCCAGCGGCAGTCCGCCCCGCCCCCCCTCGCGTCGGCTGCGCCCGTCGCGGCCTCCGACGCGGCGGCGAGCCTATCCGTGGCGGAGCTCGCGACGACTCCGGCGCAGCTCGAGATCTGGTGGTCGGTCCTCTCGGGTCCGGAGGCGGCCTGCGCGCACAACCAGTCATTCGCCGTACACCTGACGGGAGCGGTCGACGACGAAGCGCTCGCGCGAGCCTTGCGATCGCTTCCCGACCGGCACGAGTCCTTGCGCGGGCGCTATGGCAAGGAGGGGGACCGGTTCTTCGTGGACCCGCACGTCGACCTCCCGATACCTCACCACGACCTGTCGAGCCTCGCGCGCGACAAGCGCGAAGAGGCCCTCGGGCGACTCGTCGAGCAGGACGCCCGCACGCCGTACGACGTCGAGAGGGGGCCGCTCGTTCGGGCGACGGTGGTGACGCTCGGCCCCGGAGAGCGGACCGTGCTGCTCGGCGTGCACCACGGCGCGTGTGACGGCTGGTCGCTCGACGTGCTGCTCGCGGACCTCGGTCGCCTGTATTCGGCCATTGCCGGTGCCGCGCCGACCCCGCCTCCGCCGCTCCACGGCTTCAGCGACTACGTGCGCCTGCGCGCCGGCGGCGAATATGCTCACAAGATCGCGGCGAGCCGAGAGTACTGGCACCGGACTCTCGACCCTCCGCCGCTGCCTCTCGAGCTACCGCTCGACGGGCGCCGGCCGCCGCTCAGGTCCTATGGCGCGACCCACGCGCTGCGGCGGGTCGCGCCCGGGAGCGTCTCGCCACTCAAGGCGTTCGCGCGCGCGCACGGGATCACGTTCTTCTCGGTCCTCCTGTCGGGCTATGCCGTGCTCCTCCATCGCCTCTCCGGGGCGACGGACTTCGTCGTCGGAGTCCCGGTGGCGGGGCATCCAGGCGCCGGCATGGAAGACTGCGTGGGGCACATGGTGGACATGGTGCCGGTGCGCTTTCGGGTCGATCCGGAGCGGCCGTTCCTCGATCTGTGCCGGACGACGAGCGCGAGCCTACTGGACGCGCGCGAGCACGCGGCCGTGAGCTTCGGCGAGATCGTCGCCGACATCGCGGTCCAGCGTGATCCTTCGCGCGTGCCGCTCATCGCGGCGACGTTCACGCACGTGCAGCGGCTGGAGCCGGGCAAGCTCTCGTTCGCGGGCTGTACGGTCGACTATCACCTGAACCCCCGCGCCTTCGAGACCTTCGAGATCGCGCTCAACGCCGTCGAAGGGCCCGACGGCCTGGAGCTCATGATCCACGGCAATGCCGACCTGTTCGGGCGGACATGGCTCGAGCTGAGGCTGCACGAGCTCGAGCACCTGCTGCAAGCCGGGGCTGGCTCTCCCGAGACGCCCGTCTCCCGGGTACCCCTGCTCCCGCAGGAGGAGCGCGCCCTGCTCGAGCGGTACAGCGCGACCGCCGCCGACTTCCCGCGCGACGCGTGTATCTCGCACCTCTTCGAGTGGCAAGCGGCGCTCACGCCGGACGCCGTGGCGGTCCTGCGAGACGGCGAGTCCGTGGGCTACCGCGACCTCGACACCCGGGCCAATCAGCTGTCGCGCGTGCTGCGTGCCCGTGGAGTGAGGCGAGGAGTCCTGGTGGGCCTCTGCTTGAACCGCTCGATCGACATGGTGGTCGCGGTGCTTGCCGTGATGAAGGCCGGGGGAGCCTACCTGCCTCTCGACCCGGCGTTCCCGCCGGACCGCCTGGCGTTCATGGTCGGTGACTCGCGGCTGGCCCTCGTCGTCTCCCAGTCCGATCTCGCGGACAAGCACGGCTGCGGGGCCGAGCGGACGATTGCGCTCGACCTCGCTGCGGACTCGCTCGGCCGCGAGAGCGCTGCCGCGCTGCCGCGCGACGTGGACGCCGCCACCGCCGAAGACGTGGCGTACGTTCTCTACACGTCAGGCTCCACGGGAAAGCCGAAGGGCGTGGAGGTCCAGCACCGGGCCGCCGTCAACTTCCTCGTCTCGATGCGGAGGGAGCCGGGGCTGGCGCCGGAGGATCGGCTGCTGGCCGTCACGACGCTGTCGTTCGACATTGCGCTCCTCGAGCTGATGCTCCCGCTGACGGTGGGAGCTCAGGTCGTCCTGGCAACCAGAGACGTGGCGGTGGACGGTGCTGCTTTGCGACGGCTGCTCGAGCGAGAGCGGGTGACCGTCATGCAGGCCACCCCGGCCACGTGGCGTCTCTTGGTCGAGGCGGGGTGGCGCGGAAGCCCCAACTTCAAGGCTCTCTGCGGCGGCGAAGCGCTCCCCGTCGATCTGGCCGAGGCTCTCATCGAGCGCGTGGGACAGCTCTGGAACATGTACGGTCCCACCGAGACCACGGTGTGGTCGACGTGCGGGCGGGTCCGCGAGCCTCGCCTCGGGATCTCGATCGGACGTCCCATCGCTAACACCTCCGTCTGGATCCTCGACGGTGACCTCGGGCTATGCGCCGTCGGCGTCCCGGGCGAGATGTACATCGGGGGAGAGGGCGTCGCCCTGGGATACCGGAACCGTCCCGAGCTCACGCGAGAGCGGTTCGTCGCCAATCCGTTCAGCCTGCGCCCGGGCGCGCGTCTCTACCGGACCGGAGACCTCGGGCGCTGGCGCACGGACGGGCGTCTCGAGCACATGGGGCGCACCGACGCGCAGCTCAAGATCCGAGGCTTCCGGATCGAACCGGGCGAGATCGAGTCGCGTCTGACCGAGCACGCCTCGGTGCAGGAGGCGTACGTCTTGGTCCGGGACCGGGCGGAGGGCGATGCGCGGCTCACCGCATACTTCGCGCCCGGCGCTGGCAAGAGCGTGACGTACACCGACCTGCGCAAGCACCTGCGCGCGGCGCTGCCGGAGTACATGATCCCGCAGGCCTGGGTCGAGGTCCCCAGGCTGCCGCGCTTGCCTAACGGGAAGGTCGACCGCAAGGCGCTGCCAGCTCCATGCGACGAGGAACGTCCCGCCGACGAGGTTCTCGCTCCGCGCACGGAGGTCGAGCGCCTCGTCGCCGAGGTATGGAGCGAGGTCATCGGCCGGAAGGACATCGGCGTCCAGGAGAACTTCTTCGACGCGGGCGGGCATTCGCTGCTCGTCATCAAGACCATCGGACAGATCGCCGCTCGCACCGGCGTCGAGCTGAGCCCTCGCCTGTTCGCGGTCGATACGCTCGCTCAGATCGCCGCGGAGGTGGAGCAGGCGATGGGCGAACGCGGCGCGCCCCCGGGGGCGATTCCACCGCCATCGCACGAGAAGGACGGTCTCCTCGGCCGGATCAGGAGCCGGCTCTTCCGGTGATGCAGCCCGTCTTCTTCGGATCGTCGGCCCAGCCGCTGTACGGCGTCTTGACGCCGGCCACCGCGCGGCCGCGAAGAAAGACCGGCGTGCTCCTGCTCTACCCGGGGGTCCAGGAGTACAGTCGGGCGCACTGGGCGTTCCGAACGCTCGCCGGGGCCCTGGCAGCGCGCGGTTTCTGCGCGCTGCGGTTCGATTACCGCGGGGTGGGTGACTCCGCGGGCGACCCGGACTCGACGACGGTGGACGCGTGCGTCGACGACGCCTGCGTCGCAGCAAGCGAGCTTCGAGACGCAGGCGCGGTCGACCAAGTCGCCATCATCGGGATGCGCCTGGGCGCAGCCGTCGGGGCTCATGCGTGCGAGAGGCTCCCTTTTGTCGACAGGGTCTTTCTCTGGAATCCCGTCGTCGACGGTCGCGCCTACGTCCGGGAGCTCGAACACATGGACAGGGCGATGCGGCTCCGGCTGCTGCACCCGCTCGAGCACCGCGAAGACGAGCTCGCGGGGTTCAGGTTTCCGTCGCACGTGCGCAGGTCGCTCGAGCGCGTCGATCTGTGCAGCGGCTCCGCGCCCCTGGCGCGCGGCGTCGAAGTGTTTGCGGAGCCCGGATCGTCGGAGAGCGCCGCGCTCCGGGAGGCCGCTTCGCGCCGCGGCCATCAGGTGGTGACGCACACGATCCACGATAGCGGCGGGCCCCCCCCGTTTCCCGACGCCTCGCTCCTGGCGCAAGAGGCCATCGCGTCGCTCGTCGCGCGCATGGACGAGGTCGCGCCATGATCGAGCGCGCCGTTGCCTTTGCCCCGGGGAGTCGACTGGCCGGCGTCCTGTGCGATCCGGATCCGGAAACCGCCCTCGCCGGGGCGCCCACGGTCTTGACGTGGAACGTCGGCGTCAATCACCACGCGGGGCCCTACCGGTTCTTCGTCGATCTCGCGCGAGCCCTCTCGAAGATTGGAGTGTCGTCGCTGCGGTTCGACTTGTCGGGACTCGGCGACAGCGCGGCACGAACGGACGCCACGCTCGAGCTCGAGCGCGCCCGACAGGACGTCGGGGAGGCCATGACCTTCCTCGAGCGGCACCACGGGCGCCGCCGATTCGTCCTGGTCGGATTCTGCTCGGGGGTCGACGCCGCTCACGGCATCGCCGTCCGCGACGCGCGCGTCGAGGGCGTTTGCTTCATCGAGGGCTACGCCTTTCGGACGCCGGGGTTCTTTGCCCGCTATCCGCTCCGGTACCTCAGCGGCGCGCGGTGGCGGCGCCTGCTGGCACGCAGGATTCCGTCCTTCGCGCGCGGCCTTCCCCTGCTGGGGGAGCTGCGCCGCCTCTCCGGCGATTTCTCGAAGGAGGACATGGTGTTCGTGCGGGAGCATCCTCCGCGCGAGACCCTTCGCCGCGATTACGGCGCGATGAGCGCGCGAGGCACGCGCCAGCTCTCTGTCTACATGGGCGGCGACAGCCACTACAACCATGAGTCTCAGTTCCTCGAGTTCGCGGGGATGTCCTCGCTCCCGGCAACGACGAAGATCGTCTACTTGCCGCACGCCGACCACACGCTCTTCCGGGTCGCAGACCGAGAGCGGGTCGTGGAGCTCACCGCGGCCTGGGTGGCGCAGGGGGCCCCCCGCGCGCGTGGCGAGGATTCACCGCCGAAGCGTGATGCCCGTGTGCACGAAGCCGTCCGCCACGGCGAACCGCCCGCCGAGGCGCGTGCCCGATGCCAGGCAGCCGAGCTCCGTGCAAAGCTCCGCGGTGAAGATCGCTGACTCGGGGCTCACATCCACGATGCGCGCGTCGTGGAAGTCGAAGTACCGGCCGGCAACCCGGTAGACGCACTTGAAGAGGCTCTCCTTCGCGGAGAACAGCAGGGTAAGCACGACAGCCTCGTCGAGCCCGGTGTCGCCCAGCGCGCTCACCTCGTCGCCCGTGGTGGCCTGCGCCGCGACGGCGTCCATCTCCGACGGCAACAGAATGCGCTCCGAGTCGAGACCCAGCCCGGCGGCATCGGCGTCCCGAGCGACCGCAGCGGCCGCACGGCCTCGCGCGTGCGTGATCGCGCCGACGATGCCGGCCGGCCACGCGGGAGCTCGGTCGACCCCGATCGGGATGGCTCCCTCCGGCCACGTGGGCACCAGGTGTCGGAGCGCCCGCGTGGCGCAGAACCTCCCGGCGAGAAACTCCAGCTTGCGCCCTTCCACCGCCCGATCGAGCTGAAGCGGCAGCTCGATGCCAGCGAAGCGGGCTTCCTCTCCGGGCGCGAAGCGCACGGCTTCGCACGCGACGAACGGCGGAAACAAGGAAGCCACCGTCTCGGTGTCGCTGCGGTCACGGTCGGAGAACATCAAGGGATCCCGGACGCAACCACGCTCCGGAGCGTACCTCCATCGCAGCGTTACGCGGGCGCTCCGGTTAGCCGAGCACGTGATCGGCGCGGGAGGCGCGAAGGCCGGGGGAAAGCAGGGAGCGTCATGACCCGGCGACTCGTCGACCGGAACCGGCGGCTCGGTGCTCACGTGGCGCAAGAGCAGCCTGTCGCCGTCGACGCGGTACCAAAGCCAAAGGTTGCGCCCTGGAACCCGGCGGACGAGCGCGATGCTGGTCGGCGGGATGTTGGCCACGACGTCGCCAGGGACGGCCACGCGATCAACGAGCCGCTCTTCGGCACGGCGCGGTTCGACCGCGGCGCCGGCATTCCGCTCGAGATGGTCGACCACATCGAGGTCATCCTCGGCCCCGGATCCGTCCTCTACGGCTCGAACGCGATGCTCGGCGTCATCAACGTGATCACCAAGTTGCGCCTGTCGGCGGGCAACTTCGACGTCGACGTCGGGGCCAAGATCTTCCGGCGGCAGGCGCCGTACGACGACACCGACCTGGTTGGCCCCGTCCGTCCCGCGCCGCAAGGGGGCCACCCGCGCCGCTCTGGAGGCCGCGGCATAATGGTGCAGTGAGCCCGTCGATTCCCCCCTCGCTTCGCCCCGCGCTCGAGGCCTACGCGGCTCGCCTGCGCGCCGCATTTGGCGACCGGCTGGAAGAAGTGCGCCTCTTCGGCTCGTTCGCGCGCGGCGAAGCGAACGACGACTCCGACGTCGACGTCCTGGTGCTCATTCGAGAGATGACGGATCGCGAGATGGGGATCGCCGTCGGAGAGGCCGCGTCAGTCATCGTCGAGACGGGTCTACCGCTCGCGCCGATCGCGATGTCCACGGCTCGTCTCGAGCTGCTCCGGCGCCAGGAGGGCTCGTTCGCGCGGGCGCTCGACGAGGAGGGGCTGAGCGTATGACCGGCGAGAACCGGCGAGTGGCGATCGGTCGGGAGATCGAGCAAGGCCGAAGAGCGCTCACGGTCGCGCGCCTCGTGCGGGACGCTGACTTCTACAACGACGCGCTGAGCCGCCTCTACTACGCGCTATTCCATCATGCGACGGCGTTGCTCCTGACGGAAGGGGTGGACCCTACGTCGCATCGCTCGCTCCCCGGGCTGCTTGGCCTGCACTTCGTCCTCAAGCAGAGGCTGACGGCCGCCGAAGACGCTCATGCTTTGCGCTCTCGTTGCCACCTGCCTGGTCGCCTGCGGCGGCGGGGCCCGGGAAAGCACCGAGCCCCGGATCGAGTCCAGCGGGCCGGTGGGCTGGCCGAACCTCGGCAGCGGACCCGCCCGGTGGATCCGCGTCGACCTGGGGCCCGACACGTTCACCGAGTGCCGCAGCGTCAGCCCCGAGTTCCCCTTCGACTCGGCGGTGACCTACGCGCAGGACCGGGACCAGATCGGCGCGCTCGCGAGCTGCCTCAACATGCCGAGCATCCGCGAGCGAAAGATCGTGCTCGTCGGGCGCGCGGACGCGCAGGGGATCGACCCGTACAACGAGGAGCTCGGGCTGAAGCGCGCGAAGGCCATCGAGCAGATCCTGGTCGAGAGCGGGATCAGCGAGAGCCGGATCGAGCTCGCGACCGAGGGCGCGAAGGGCGCGATGGGAGACAAGCCCGAGTACTCACCGGGGTACGACCGGCGCGTGGACGTGGTGGTCAAGGGCGGCACGCACGCGCCGTGACGCGCCGCCGCGTCACTTCACGCATTGCGCGTACGCCCAGTAGTCGGTGACGGGCGGCGGCGGCCCGCCGCCGATCACGGGGAACACGACGAGCACATCGTCCTGCACGCCGGTGTTTCCGCCGGTGACGTAGAGCCACGACGTCGGGCTCGACGGGCCGGTCGGGGCGGCTTTCTGCCGATTGTCCCGGCGGTCGTCTACACCGAATGGGGCAATGTCGTCCGAAGGGCCGGCTCGGCCCTGGCCGCGGCTTGAGTTTGCCGATACATACGATTAGTATGCTCGCATGCATACGGTGCGGATGACAATGAACGTCGACGAGGCCCTGCTCGCCGAGGTCGTCGAGACCCACCCCGGCGTCACGAAGACCGCGTTGATCGAGCGCGGCCTCCGCGCCTTGCTCGCACAGGAGGCCGCCGAACGCCTCGCCCGTGCGGGAGGAACCGCGCGTCGCGCCCGGGCGCCGAAGCGTTCGGCGTGGAAGCGGTGATCCTGGTCGACACCAGCGCGTGGGTGGGCCACCTGCGCGTCAGGGACAGCGTGCTCGTGAGGTTCTTGCTCGAGGGTCGCGTTCGCACGTGCGACGTCGTCGTCGGCGAGCTGCTGCTCGGGTCCGGGCTCCCCTCGAGCTTCGCTCGCGACTTGATGGCACTTCCGTGCGTGCCGACCCCGCCACCCGCTGCAACGCGCGCCTTCATCGAGCGCCATCGCAGATCGTTCGCCGGGTCCGGCGTCGGATGGGCGGACGCGCAGATCCTTCATGCCGCCAACCACGGGGGGCTGCGTATCCATACCTCGGACGGTGGCGTCCGGAGGGTGTGCAAAGCTCTGGCGGTGGTCCTCGCGTGAAGGGCCAGGGACCATCGATTCGAGCCGGTCTAAAATTTGGATGCGGCCCATGACCACGTCTCCATCCTGCAGCTTGCCTTCGATCGTGTCCGTTGAGGCGTGTCCCGTGAATGGTGCGCGCGCGCCGCGCACCCCACGGGCACCAGCCCGGACTGGAGCAGCGTTCACTTCGAGAGGACTCCGATGCGCAACGACACGCATGACCCATGGTCATCCTCTCTATGCGCGCTCGGCCTCGCCGCCGCGGCGTCGGCGCTGGGCGCTGGCTGCGTCGGAAGCGGGGGCGATGCCGCCAACGGCGCGGCGGACGCGGTGGGCGACGCTGGGCTCGAGGCCGCGTACGACTCGCTGCCGCCTCTCCTCGTGATGGGAGACGCGGCGCCGGAGGCCGCCGCGGAGTCCGGCGTCCCGGGGACCTGGTCGGCCCAGAGCGTCCCGCTGATGCTCACCGCTGTCTGGGGGAGCGGTCCGGTGGACGCGTGGATCGCGAACGCGAGCGGAGGTCCCGAAGGGGCGCTGCTGCACTGGGACGGGAGCGCGTGGGCGCCAGCCCAGGGGGTTCCGTTTGGCGCGAGTCACGGCGTCTGGGGGAGCGGGCCGGACGACCTGTGGACGACCCTGACCCCGTATGGAGGCCCCGGGCACTGGGACGGTCACACGTGGACGGTCGTCGACACGGGAGGCGTGGGATTTGTCCAGGCCGTCTGGGGCAACGGCCCGAACGACGTGTGGGCCGTCGGCCACGACGGCAGCTTCGGGCAATGGGGCTTCATCCAGCACTTCGACGGCCACGCCTGGACGGACGCCTCGCCCTTCCTTCAGCAGCAGAGCAACGCCTTCACCGCCCACAATGTGTCAGCTGGCTTCTCCGGACTCGGCGGAAGCGGGCCGGACGACGTGTGGGCGGTCGGTCCGGGCTCGTACAGCCTCAACGCTTCCTTGGACGCCATCGCCCACTGGGACGGGACGGCATGGTCGGCCTCCGTGCCCAAGTCGGGGCACCGCTACTCCGCCGTCTGGGCGAGCAGCCAGAGCGACGCATGGGCCGTCGGCGACGCCGTCCGGCACTGGGACGGGACCTCGTGGTCGACTTCTCTGGAAGGCTCGGACGCAGGGCTCCCGAACTTCGGAGAGGCCCCGCCTTACAACGGCGTCTGGGGCAGCGGCCCGAACGACGTCTGGGTCGTCGGCGACCACGGGACCATCCTGCACTGGAACGGCGCTGCCTGGTCCCCCGTGGCGAGCGGGACCACCGATGATCTCTACGGCGTCTGGGGCAGCGGCCCCTTCGACGTGTGGGTGGTGGGCGACCACGGGACGATCCTCCACTACGCGCTGCCGCCGGCCGGACCTTGTTCGCTAGACTGTCCCGGGTAGGCTGGCGAGCCCTCGCCCTCGAGGTTCTTGCTCTTGATCCCGTCGGTCAGCATCGTCATGCAGAACGGGCACGCGCTCGCGATCGTCTTCGCGCCCGTGCAGCCAAGAACAAGGGGTTCCAGGAGCGGGACACGGGTCTCGAAGGAGTCCGGACCTCCAAGCAGTTCGAGCACTTCGGTAGCGACGCGACCGCCGGTGACCCCGGTGAGGTCGACGCCGCCGCTCAGGCCGTCGAGTTCCTGACGGCGGTGCGGGCAGGGGAGGACCGCGCCGTCGACCTCGCGGCGCCCCTGGCGGAGCTGGTGCTCGACGCGAGCGGCGCGCGGCTCGCCCTGGGCGTGCTCGAAGGCGGGCCGCTGACGGTCACGCGCGCGATACGGCTCGCGGAGCACGTGCTCGGCGCGGGTGGGGCCAAGCCCGCTCGGAAGCGGGACGCGTCGTGACGCGTCTACTCGTCGACTGGCACCGGCGGCACGGAGCTGACGTGGCGAAGGAAGACCTTGTCGCCCTCGACGCGGTACCACAGCCAGAGGTTGCGCCCGGCGACGCGACGGACAAGCGCGGCGCTCGTCGGGGGGATGCTGGCGACGATGTCTCCGGGGCCAGGAAGCTCCGGTGCGGAAGAGAGGGAGCGAATGGCGCCAGCGAGGGCGCGGCCGGCAGGTGTCCCGGCTTCGATCCCAAGTCTGGCGCGAGCCAGGAGGAATCTCGGGGTCAGGACCGTGGTGCGGGGCACGGACGCTCGCCCGTCTCGAAGAACTCTCTCAGGTGGTGGGGGGCCTCGCCCGTCTCCAACCAGCGCACGTACGCCGCACTCTCTTCCGCGGACAGTAAGTTGTCTCGTCGCGCTTCGTCGAACGCCTCGCGAACGGCCGCGTCGTCATCGGGGTGCGGAACGAACACGGGCTCCCTGGGCTTGGGCTTGGTCGACGGCCCGGACATGCTGCAATCGTACGTCCTGAGGCATCCTGGCGCCAGCGGGCAGCATGCCTGAGACCGTCGCTCCCCCTGGCCTCGGCCGCTCACCACGGCCGCGGTGCCCCCTCGGGCCGGCGCATGCCGACCGAGGCCAGGGGGACCGACGGCAGGCCCCGTCACGGGCGACCTGGCCGAGGGAGGCTGCGTCCGGTCCCGAGGCGGCAGGGGGTGAGCCGCGCTCGGGCGGCGAGGGGGCGCAGCCCCCTGGTGCGGGGGTCGGGGCGGAGCCCCGGCGGGGCTTGTCGCCGGGTGCGAGTAACACCCGGCGCATTGCGCCAGCAGGTCAGCGAGGACGTACGTGCGTGCCTCGTCTACGCGCGGCGGCTCGTCGGTCATGAGCGCGTCGAGCCGTTCATCCTCAAGACGGGCACGTGAAGCGATGCCGTTCGTCTTTCGTCACTAGGGTTCGAGAATCTCAAGGCTTCCGGCTCGAACAGTTGTCTTCCCCAGTCCGGCCCAATCTCCCGGAGTCGACCCGATTCTTGGAGACGATTTTGGAGACGGTGAGCGGGGCAGGGCGGGCGGGCGCCGGGACCGAAGCCGCTCGCCGCCAAGTGATGCCGCCGTCCGTGCTACCTTCTCAGCATGGACGCGGCCGAGGTCACCATTCCCGTTGCGCTACCGAGCGCGGCTCTGGCGCGCGAGCCGGCCAAGGTGATCGAGGGTCGCTTGCGGCTCCTGTGGGCTCTGGACGAAATCCGCGCGGGTCGAACGACCCGCGTCAGTGCAGCCGCCTGGCTCGGGCTCGCGCTCGACGAGTTCCTCGCTCTCGCCGATACGCACGGGCTCCCGGCTTTCGACTACGAGCCGGATGACTTCAAGTCCGAGCTCGCGTCTCTGACGTGATCGTCGTCGCGGACACGACGCCGCGACTGTACCTGTCTCGGATCCAGCGCCTTGGCATTGCGCGCGCGCTCTATGTCGAGGTTCTCGTGCCGCGCGAGGTCCACGAGGAGCTCGTCGAGAAGCGTCCCGACGCGGACGGCGTCGAAGAGCTTCGGGCCGCGGAGTGGATCGTCGTCGTCGACGCGCCGGCGTCGATACGCTTTGCAGCGACCTCGCCAACGCCCGACGCCGCGAGCTACGGGTGCGCGAGACCGACCCCGCCGCCGGCATCAAGCCGACCCTCCGGGGGGACAGCAAGTCGAAGCAGTACTTGTACCCGAGCGAGTTCCTCAGGTTCGTAGGCTGCGAGAGCGTGCCCCGAGACTGGCGCGTGGCCGTGGCGCTGGCCCTGTTCACGTACGGGCGGGACGGCGAGGTGGCCGAGCTTCACTGGCCGGACATCGACCTGGAGCACGGCGTCTTGACCATCACCCGCGCCCGGGACCGGGAGACCGGAGCGGCCAAGGGCACGAAGACCGGAGGCACCCGGCGGTTCAGCGTCGAGCCGAACCTCCTCCCGATGCTTCGCGCCATGCACGACCAGGCCGGCGGGAAGGGGAGGGTGTTCGACCTCGACGCCACGCACCTGTCCCGGACCTTCCGCCGCTGGCTACTCGTCGCCGGTGTCACCCGCGCCGAGCTTCACGCGACGACGGCGACCGCCCGCGCCATCACCTGGCACGACCTCCGCGCCAGCGCGGCTACCTGGATGGCCGTCCGCGGCGACCGGCCCCTCAGCATCCAACAGAGGTGCGGCCACGCCGCGTTCGCGACCACGGAGATCTACATCCGGGAGGCGGAAATCCTGGTCGACGGCTTCGGGGTGCGTATTCCGGCCATCGTGAA